>NZ_SNWA01000001.1:4366055-4677917 GCF_004361815.1 Paraburkholderia sp. BL10I2N1
ACTGTTCGCACGCGCCGAAATTCAGGTAGCTGAGTACCTTTGCGCCATGCGCTTTCAGTAGCGCAATCTGCGTGGCGTCGAAAGCGGGACCGTCATCGCTGTGCGGGTCGGGATCGGCGTCGATGATGATGACCTTGAACGTGCTGCCCAGTCGCTCCACGTCAATGTCCACCGAGGCGCCGTAGTAAGCCACCCACGTGGGTCTGGGCGGCAGCGCGCGAGCCTCCGACATCGCGTTGTCCGTGGCGCTGCCCGATGCGCCGGCCGGCGCATCCACCTGCAAGCCAGCGCTCTGCCCCATCTCCGCTGCACCGGCCTGCACGGCCGTGCAGTATGCCAACACGAACCCGACCGCCACGCTGGAAGCCGCCCACCCCAACCTGCGCGTCCATTGCTGGCGGGTGCGAAGCGCTGTCAGGCAAGCGACGCGCACTTTGGGCTCAACGATACGGCTCACGTCGTCAACACTCTACTGACGCAGCATGTAAGTCTCATATTCGAGCGACGCAAATTTTCGATCGAGCACGGTAACTGCGGCTATCGCGACCACCAGCAGCGCGAGCGCAAAGCCGTATCCATACGAATCGGGACCCAGCCAGAGGGTGACGCCGGTGAAGAGACCATTCAGCACGACAAACGCCGCTGTCAGCTTCAGGACGATACGGCGTCCGTCGAGATAGAAGAACACATTCAGCAGCCCAAGCAGCAACACCTGCAGACTCGCCGACACCACGTCCACGATCAGCAACGGCATATAGAGCGCCGAGATATGCAGCGCTTCGAGCAGCCTTTGTCCGAACGCGACGATGAGCAGCAGCGCGATGGCCTGAACCTTGATGATTTCATAGAGGCCCGTGCGCACGCTGCCGACCATCATGTCCCGCATGTCGTTGATATGGCGCAGCGTGGCGCCATTACGCACGGCATCGAAAAAGGCGTCGTAGTACTCGACGAAATCCGCTTCGATGCGCACCAGAAATGTCGCCATCCCGGGCATCACGCAGACATACGCGATAAACACCGGAATGTCGTAAATCACCGATGCATGCAGCGGTCCGATCACCTTCGAACCCGTGCCCGGCGCGTACCAGAACATGAACTTGTCGAGCCACACGCCCAGGTTGAACAGCAGGCCCACGAGTGCGAGGCTCGGATACGCAAAGCGCTTCTGGAACACCTCGAAGGAGATGAAGCGGCTGCTTTGATAATCGCGGTAGATCAACCCCGACAACCCGCCGAGCAAAACCAGATGCCCGGCGACGAAACCGCCCAGCAGCCCCACGAGGCCGTGCCCGTTCAGCAACAGCGCGAACGCGACCGTACACGCATAGCCGATCAGAAACACGAACAGGATCTGCCGGTATTGCTTGACGCTCGACAGGAAGATCACCGCGATCCAGATGTTGCTCACTACCACGAAGCCCGCGATCATCAACAGCTGGTAGACGAGCGGCTCGGCGCGAAACGCCACGGCCATCGCGACGAACCCGAGCAGCCCGGATGCCATGGTCGACACCAGCACGACGCCGTTGTAGTTCGACAGCACGAGGTCGGCACGCTTTTCGAACAGGCGGTCCGAAATGAAACGCGTGAACGAAAGCTGCAGCGGTCCCGTCAGGATCAGGCTGAGCGCGATGATGTAGGTCACCGAGACCTGGAATTCGACGATCGCGAATTTCGGTATCACGGACGCGAGACTCAGCACGCCAATGATCAGAATGCCGAAGATCGACAGGATGAGCGGCCCTGAACTGATGAGGCCGGCGTACGCATAAGCCTGCGCGACGCCGATCAGCGTGTCGCGGCGCAGTATCTTGCGGAGTTCGAAACCAATCCCGGCCATCAGCGTGTCTCCTGCGTATCCGTGGCGGTGGCGGCCGCACGTGCGCCGTGCGGCACCGGGCACTTCCCGACCTGCTTTGCCGCGCCGTGCGATCCACCCGCACGGTCGGGCGCGGCAGCCAGACGGTCATAAAGAATGCGATATCGCTCGACCATCTGCGCGCGGGTGTAGTAGCGTCGCACGCGCGCAAGACCTGCCTGCTGCGCGGCAAGCCAGCGGGCATCGTCGCCCAGCAGCGACAGCACGGCCGACGCGAAAGCCGCCGGATTCGCGAGTTGCACGACGAGCCCCGCCGCGCCCAGCGCGCGATCTTCATCGCCTTCGCCTTCGATCAGCTGGCGGCACGATCCCACGTCGGTGGTGATGGCGGGCACGCCAGCCGCGAAGCCTTCCAGCACGACGAGCGGCAGCGCCTCGCTGATCGACGTCAGCGCAATCACGTCGATCTTGGGCAGCACGTCGTCAATGCGCTGAAAGCCGAGAAACCTCACGTTGCCGCCCAGGCCAAGGCTCTCCACGAGCGCGCGGCATTCCAGCGCGTAGGCCGGATCTTCCTCTTCCGGCCCGATAATCCAGCCCTGGATATCCGGCAAGGTCCGCGACGCGATGAAAATCCCACGAATGAAGGTCTTGATGTCCTTGATCGGCACCACCCGGCCGATCAGCGCGACTACGCGATGCGGACCCGACCCGCGCTTCCCGACGAGCGACGCGAGACCGTCGACGTCGATGCCGTTCGGAATGCTCTGGGTCCGGCCGGCCTCTGCGCCGTCGGCAATCTGGCGCTGGCGATTGGCTTCGTACAAGGCGACGATTTCGTCGGCGGCATCGTAGGCCAGCTTGCCGATCGCCTCGAAGAAGCGCACCCACAGTTCACGAAAATAGCTGACCTTTGAGATGTCGCGCTCGAACACGCCGCGATTGTCGCGAATCCAGCGGCTTTGCAGCAGATCGATCTTGCGTTCCTTCGTATAGATGCCGTGCTCGGACACGAGCAGCGGACGCCCCGTGCGGTGATGCAGGATCGCGCCGAGAAAACCGGCATAGCCCGTCGACACCGTGTGATACACACGCGCCGGCGGCAGCTGTTCCGCAACGCGTGCGAGTTGCCACAGCGGCTTGTGCATGATGCGCACGGTCCAGAAGTAGTCGGTAAATGACGGGTCGGTGCAGTACTGCTCGTACTGGTCGACGATGTTCTGCCATGCCCGCCGGCTGGTCAGAAATTGCGCCTCGCTCAACGCCCCGCTCTCGCCGAGCATCGGAATCATGCTGGCCATCAACACACCGGCGTCCTGTTCGCCACCCGGGTCGCGCAATGCCGCGTGCAATTGCGCCGATCGGTCGAACGCGGCGGCGTCCCCATCCATTGCGTGCGGCTGACGCTCGTCGGCGGCGCCGTGCTCGTAGAGGTAATGCGTTTCGAAATGCACGACGTTCTCAGGCAGCGCATACGCAGCGCCCGCATAGTCTTCTTCGCGGCTGCCGATAAACACGATCGAAAAACGGGTGGACGGATAGGCCCGCACCATTTCGTTGACCCAGCTCGATACGCCGCCGCGCACATACGGAAACGTGCCTTCGAGGAGAAGACAGACATCGGCGTCGGCGGCCCGGCGCAGCAGGGACAGTTTCGTCATGACCAGTAACTCACAACCGGTTTGAGTGTAGGCAGCACGGCCGCATTGCCGAGCGAAGCAAGCAGCGCGGCAACCTGCGGATAGTCGCCGTTCAGGAACGCCACTTCGGCCAGCCAGGGAACCAGCCGTTCACGCGGAAAGCCAAGCGCCTGGGCGCGCGACATGCACGCGTGCCCCTCCTCCGGCTTGCCGTCGGCGAGCGCCAGGCGGCCGCGAATCAGCCATAGCGCGGCGTCGGAACCGTCGGCGGCGAGCGCGGCACGGGCATAGCGATCCGCCTGTTCGAGCGTATGGCGATACACCGCGCCCTGAACGAGGTTCTGATACACCAGCTCGAAGTGCAATTCCGCGAGACGCCGGTTCAGCGCGTGGCGCTCGCTGTCGTCGGCCGCGGCCTCCAGCGCTTTGCCGGTATGAAAGATCTTCTGCATGATTTCGTTTTCGGCATGATCGAGCGTGCCGTAGGCAATCAGGCGGACGTCTTCCAGCGGATCGGCGAGCAGTTCGCGCAGCAACGTACCTGTCGTGCGCGTCGGCATGCCCTGGATGGCGACCAGTGCGGAGAGGCGGTCGGTGGCGGGCACCTGGGTGTTGGCGAGCCGCGCCTGCAGGCGCGCGCCGCCGCCGTGCGAGACACGCGACACGAGCCATGTGACGAACTCGGGGCGCGCCACGTCGCCCAGCAGTCCGCTTTCTTTCGAGCCGGGGAAGCAGGCCGCCCAGATGCAGCTTGCAAGCACGATCAGGCCTCCGCCGAACGGCACGAAGGTGCACATGAGCCACAGCAACAGCAGCGACCATGCGCGCGGTTCCCGGTAGCGCGCCGGTAAAAGCGCGTGAAAGACGGCGGCTTCCGCCAGACCGGCGAGTGCCTGAAGCACGAAGAAAAGCAGCAATGGATCGACGCCCCGCACGGGGTGCAGGAGCTGCGCAAGCGCCGCGCCCTGCGCAAACAGGGCGAGCGCGGCCAGCAGGGCCGCGACGATGAGGGTCCGGGCTTTAGACATCGACGCCGCTTCGCTTGAGAAGACGTAACAGCGCCTGGCCAGGATCTGCGCCGTCGAGGTGCAACGTGTGCACACCAATGCGCGCCTGTTCGAGATCGGTATTGAATTGCGCCGCGAGGCTCCCTTCGATACGCGCGAGGTAACCGTCGATGCCGGTCGTATCGGTGGCCGGCATCAGGTTGACGAGCACCGATTGCGTCGCGCTGCGCACCGGCCACATCACGTCCAGCGAACGGCGGCGGCGCATCACGTGCTCGAACAGCGAATCGCCGGCTTCGTCGCGCGGGAACGCGAGCGCAACCACCGACGAAGCGACGCCCGCGTCGCGTTGCAGGCGCGTGAGGCGGCCAAGGTCGAGCGCAAAATCGGACGGGCAGCCGGGCACCGAATCGACGATCTTCTGCACGAACGTTGCATGCTTGACGCCGTCGGCGTAATAACCGAGCAGCACGAGCAGCAGTTGCAGATTGTCGAAGTTGAGCGACAGGAATGGCATGCGCTTGACGACCAGCAGCGCCAGCAGCACGCCGTCGGCGGACACGAGCGGTGCACACACCAGGTACTGCGAATTCGCGAGCCGGGTGTCTGCGCTTTTCAGGTGCGCGATGGCCTGCGTGGCGATTGCGTGAGTAACGAGTTCGTCCTTGGGATCGAACTCGAAGCTGTCGCCAATGCGTGCAGCCGGCTCGGCAAGCGGCCGCCCGCCGCGCACCGGATAGACAGCCGCCACTTCGATCTGGCACGCCTGGGCGACGAACTCGAGCAGGCCATGTGCGCCCGGCAGCTTGCCTTGCGTTTCGCCCTGCATCTGCCCTTGCACCGTTCCTGCGACACCGGTCGAAGCGGTCTGCGCACTGCCCTCGACCGACAGGCGGCGCAATTCGGTAATCGAATCGCGCAGCGTGGTCGGCTTCGACAGCAGATCCTTTTCAAGCCTTTCGTGCGACAGACGCAGCAGATAGTGACTGTTCGTCAACGCGACGAGACGGTCGTTCAGATAGTCGTTGAGGGCGGACGCGCGCGCGGCACGGCTGCCCCATGTGTCGCCGAAGTGACCGACGAGGATCGTTTCGATGGTTCCGCCCGCGAAGACCATCACAGGAAACACGCTGCCATGCGGATAGAACAGCTGCCACACGGCGAGCAGCAACGCGTCGGCGAAAAGACCCAGCAAGGCGCCGTAGCGCAGCGCGATGACGAGCGGTGCGAGCCACAGCCACGGAAAGCCCGCGCCCAGCAGCAACGGATCGCGCGGCTCGACCAGCCACGCGAGGCCGCACACGATCACCATAAAGACGATCGTCTCGACGACAGCGAATGGCCGCGCCACGGCAGGAGCCAGAAAGCGGCGCACCCGGCCGAGGTTGCCGAACGGATTGGCATTGCGCTGTTTCGATGCGCCGGAGGCGGATTGCATGGCTGCGATATTCACGGCCTGTTCCTTATGACTTGTCGAGGTGCTCATGAAGAGCTTTCTGCCGACTGTTGCAAGCTCAACGATGCGCGCCCAGCGGCGACAGCACATCGCCGATCAGCGCAGTCGCGATGCTCGACAGGCCCGAACGGCTCCAGCCCGTGCGCGATCCGGTTGCGCTCCACACGACCTTGCCGGTCGACACATCGATCAGTTCGAAGGTCACGCCCAC
Organism: Paraburkholderia sp. BL10I2N1; assembly: GCF_004361815.1. Lineage (NCBI taxonomy): Bacteria > Pseudomonadati > Pseudomonadota > Betaproteobacteria > Burkholderiales > Burkholderiaceae > Paraburkholderia > Paraburkholderia sp. BL10I2N1. The sequence continues at coordinate 4,372,192 of NZ_SNWA01000001.1, forward strand.
CACCGGCTCGCCGTCTACACCGGCCTTGTAGCGCCATTCCTCGACCGCGCCGGTCAACACATACCGGACGTGCTGCGAGCGCGCCCATTCCAGTTTCTTCTCGGTGCTGTCGCGCGGCGCGCTATCGAACATCGCGTTCGCGCCGGCATCGGCTGGCGCGAGGCGCACGTCGGTCAGGCCGCTTACACGCAATGCATTCGCCGCGATCGAGCCGGCGCTGCGGCCGGCGTCGGGTGTCTCGGTGAAGTTGGCGATCGGCGCGACCGCCACCGTATCCGCGGCCGCCAGCGTCGGCGCATCCGTCTTCCTGATCGTGCCGCAGGCGGCCACGACCAACACTGAAGCCGCCACTGCGGCGCACCACGAAGCCCGGCGGGCAAACCTCTCGATACCGATCATGGAACTGCTCCTCGAATAACGTCGAATTGTCTGTGTCTGTTAATGGGAGCGCGTCAGAGCTAACCGCCGCTTCGCCCGCCCCGGTGATACGAACTTCAATAAAACCAGCTGTAGCGCGCCCCGATCGCGGTGACAGGCGTCCCAAGGCGCGACACGCGTTCATGCTCCAGATACAGCGCCGCGTGATCGCCGCCGAACACGGTGCCCGCCACGCCGACGCTGACCTGCGGGCCCCATCTCTGAATCGAGTCGTGCACGATGCCGGCGTCGAAGAAGGGACGCCAGCGATGCGTGTACTGCTCGAGCAGATCGTTGCCAAAGCCGAAGAAGAGCCCGTACTGCGCGTAGGTGTCCGGTATGAACGAGCCTGCCAGCCCTTCTGCCGGCGGCACGAGACTCGATATCAGCGCGTCGGGCTGGCCGCTCGCGGCATAGCGGCCGCGGATGCCCACGAGCCGCAGCGTGTAGTCCGGATACTGGATATGCAGCTTGTAAGCGATCTCGCCGGTCGCCAGGATCCCGCTGCCCAGAAACGAGCGAGCCTGGCTGTAGAAGCGGTCGGCCTCGACCGTGCCTGACACCTGGATGCGCTCTGTCGGCTGATAGACGATGCCGCCGATCACGTTGTCCTTCATGCCGCCCACCTGCAGCGTCTGCGTCTCGGTGGCGGTTTCGTTGCGGCCCGCGTGCACCGTGAAGCGCAGCGGCGAATTGCGGCGGCCCGCTTCGGCGTCCAGTGCGAGTGTGTAAAAACTGTCGAGCGCCTCGCGCCGTCCCGCCGTTACCTGGAATGCCGTGTCGAGCGTCTGACGTCGCGCGAAGAAGTCGATCGAACGGTCGACGCCCGGTACATTGGTCAGCTGCGTCTGGTCGGCAGACCACTGGAAGCGCTGCGTGCCGGTCACGCCGATCATGTAGCGATCCGCGATCTTGCGGCTCGCGCCAAGCGTCTGCTCGATGTAGTCGAGCGGATGCTCGACGTAACTCGTCACCGTGGCGTCGATCGACTGCGGCCATAGAAGCGCCGTGTCCACCACCCGCGTATGCAGGTCGGTATTGTCCGGCGCGCCTTCGAGACCCCTGTATGCGAGCTTCTGCGCGGCGCCCGGCCGGTCCACCGCGGACAGGGCATCGATCCGGTTGTCGATCGGCAGCCGGCCGCCTTCGCGGTCGAGCAGCTGGTTCATGGTCGTCACATCGTTATCGGCGAGCGCGATCGCCAGTCTCGCGTCGCCGGGCTGAAGCAGGCGGCTCGCATACTGACGTGCGAGCCAGCGCTTCGCCAGCGGCTGCGATTCGGTCGACAGCGCCCACGCCACCGCGACGTCCTTCGCCACGGCAGACTTGAGCCGGCCCCCGTCCGCGTTACCCGCAGCCGCGTCCGACGCCGCTGCGACCGGCGGCAGCCCACGCACGTCGCCCAGCATCGTGCGGCGTTCGAGCGGCGTTGTCTGGCGGCTTGGGTCGTGTGCGAACAGATCGTCGAGCAGCGCCTTCGACACGTCGCCGCTTTCGAAGATCGCGGCCAGCGTCACGCGTTGACCCGCGAGCTGCTCGCGGGCGTCGGCATCGCGGCCCGCATGGCGCTTGAGGGCAGCGCTGGCGCCGCGTCCATTCGATACCACGGTCTGCTCTTCGCTCTGCATCTGGACCCAGACCTTGCGACGGATCGACCAGGCAGGGTCGGGCCGGCCGGCCGCTTCCTGCGCATCCGCATAGGCGAGCAGCCACAGTGGATCGCGCGACATCGTGGCCGCTTCCAGACGCAGATAGCCGAGCGCCGCCTGCGGACGGTCGAGTCGCAGCTCGGCAGCGGCAAACGGCTCCCACAGCGACGAAGAGCCGGCCGCCGCGTTGCGCCACGCCGACAGCGCCGCGCGCAGTTCGCTGTCGCTGCCGTAGTCGATCAGCATCCACAGCAGCGCCGTGCGCAGTTCGTTGGGCGCGCCGGGCAGCTTCACCGCGCGTTGCAGGTCATGCAGCGCATCGAGCGGACGATCGGTCAGCCGGTAGTACTCCGCGCGCGCGCCGAGAAACCCCGGATCACTTTCCGCCGCTGCGAGCTGCTCCGGAGAAAGGCTCGCGAGCAGCGCGGCGACGCGGTCCATCGCCTGCGCTTCGGTGTAGTAGTAGAGCGCGTTCTGCAACGCACGCGGCGTGCCGTCGCGCCTGTACTGCAACTCGGAGGTACGCGCCGCGTCGATCGGCCACGGGTCGTAGAAGTACGCCATGTCGCCGAGGTCTTCGGCTGTTGCTGTGCCCGCCGCGAGCAGATGCGCGTAGCCGTCGTTGGCCGGCTTGTCCTGCTGCAACAGCCGTGCGAGCTGCGCATAGTTGCGCCAGAACGCGTCGTCGTCGTCCTTCGCGCCGCCGCGCGCCTTCTGCAGCGCGTCGAACGCGCCCTTGTAGTCGCCATGCCGGTACAGCAGGCTCGCCGTGCGCAGCGCGTACGTTGCGTTGCCCGGGCTGTGCTGCTGCAACCGTCGATAGACCGCGAGCGCTGCGTCGTCGTGCCCAGACCGCTCGTTCAGCATACCCATGCGGTCGTCGATTGCGTCGCCCTCGCTCGCGCGCGGATGCGCCGTGAGGAACGCCAGTGCATCTTCGGGGCGGCCGAGACGTTCGTAAGTCGCGACAACGTCGTCCACGAGCTTCAGGTTGTCCGGCTCGGCATGCGATGCATGCACGAGCGCGGCGATATAGGCGTTGTCGTCGTCGAGCATCGGCGCGATACGCAGCACATTCGCCCACGCGGCCGGATCGTTCGACGTCTCGGCATAAGCCAGCCATGATTTCAGTGCGAGCGGCGACGCGTGGTTCCATTCCGCTACCTGTGCAAGACGCCGGAGCCAGAGCGCAGAACGTGGATCGTGCGCAACCTGTTCGCCGGCTGTCTTCTGGGCGCTCGCCAGGTCGCCCGCTTCGACAAACGACTGAAAGACCAGACTCGCCACGTCGCCATTTCCAGACGTAGCCGCCTTGCCTGCCGCAACCACTGAAGCCGCAGCGCCCGGGGCTGCGGCGGGATTCATCGTGTCGGTCGTTGCTGCCACGCGCCATGCACGCACCGCAGGCCGTCCCGAAGTGCCAGCGTCAACACGCTTGCGCGAACGGCCGCTCGCCTGCGGACCGTCCATGTACGCATACGGCTCTTCGTTGCCAACGTCAGCCATGCGCGGCCGGGCGAATGAGGCGTATCGCATCGCCATTGCGCCTTCCGGTCGCACGGCGGCGAAACGGGCAAGCGCCTTTGCATAGCGGTCGGAGAGATCCGGCCGGTTCGCGGCGCGCGCCAGGTTCAGCAGCGCGATCAGCGTGTCCCTGTCGTCGGCAAGCGCGCCGATATGCTGGTCGGCCGCTGCAAGCGCCTCGCTCAACAGGTTGCCGGACTGCAGTGCGCGGATGCCTGCCAGAAAGTCGCGGCGCTGTTCGTCGAGCGTAGCCGCTGCGGCCTGCTCCCGGAACCACGCATTGGCTGCCTGCCGATAGTCGCCGACAAACAGCGCGAAGCGCGAGACCTGTGCATTCCAGTGACTGTGCCGGGCCGGATCCTGCTCGACGAGACGTTCATAGAGTTGCATCGCCAGTTGCGGTGCATCGGCGGATGCCGCGCGCTGCGCCAGCGACTCGAGATCAGGCGTGGACCACGTCAAGCCGGCCGCAACCATCAATTGCGCACGAAGCTTCGCAAACGCCGCGGCGCGACGCGGATCGTCCGGAGGAATCGCAAAGGTCTCCTGCTCGGCGATCGACAGCCGCAGCAGGGTCGCCTTGCGGTGCATCGGCTCGCTGTTCAGCGCGTCCATCCGCTCTGCAACGTGCAAGGCGTCGTCGAGACGGCCGAGGTGCGCGTACTGCTCGCCGAGCAACGCCAGGAATTCCGGATTCGCGGGCTGCACTCTCAGCCATGCTTCGAGGTAGGCGACGCTCAGCTCGCTCGGCGTCGTGCTGGCCAGCATGCGTTCGCGCAGGCCGCCACGCGGCCAGGCCGCATAGAAGATCAGCAGCACGACGGCTGCGAGCAGCATCACGAGCCACGGAGGCGCGATACGGGGACGCTGACTGGGAGGATTAGCGGCCACAGGCAATCTCGACGGGTCGATACTCCACCTGCTGTCCGGCAACGCCTGCCGTGTCGAACCGCAGGGCGCCGCCATCGCGTTGGGCGGAAACCGCGCGCCCATCCACGCTCACGCTGCACATCTGCGCGTTAGCGAGTCTCACGAACGGCTGGTAGTAGCCGCCGAATTCGAAGCGCACGCCCGTTGGCGTCCGTTCGAAGCGGCGCACGAAGCCGTTGGCCTCGGCGATATACGGGAGCTTCGCGCTGGCGCCAGCCTCTTTGCCACGTGCCGCATCTATCGCGGCAAACGAGAAGTGCGCGCTGCCGTCGTCGAGATGGATATAGGTGCCGTCAGGTCCCGGCGCAAAGCCGGTTAGACCCACCGATGAAGCGAGTGCCGGCGCTTCGGTCTTCGGCCAGTGCAGTTCGCGCACGAAGCCGTTGCCGCGCACCACCCACTCGCCTTCATGGCTTCCTACCCCGCGCGCGACCGCGAAGGAACGCCAGTCGAGCACCTTGCTGATGTAGTCCGTGATGTGCACGGGCAGCACCGCCTGCTTCAGCACCGTCGTGAAGACCTGGTCCAGCGCCCGCAACGACGCGACCTTGGTGCCGCTGTACATGTGGTAGTACACGTCGATCGGCTTGAAGCGGCGCGGCTTCTCCGTCATGTCGAAGGTTTCGAGCACGCGCGTGAAGCCGTAGAACGGTCCGAGCCACTCGTTCGTGTAGACGTTTTCGTCCTGATTCGGCGCGTAGACCTGGTACGCGCCGGGACCCTTGTCGACGCCGATGGGCGCGATATTGGTCCAGCTGTTGTCCGTCTTCGTAATGACGGTGTCGCCACCATTGAGGTTGAAGACGCCCGCCTCATACACCTTGCGCACCACGATGCCCGGCGGCTGGCAGTCGCCTGACCATTGCAGCACGACCGTCTTCTTGCCCGGGGGCGCGAGGCGCTCGTTGATGTAATCGATCGAGCCGCTGATTTCGCGGTCGATGTTGAACTTGTAGCCCGGAATATTCAGCGAGAACGCGGCATCGCCACCGCCGCGATCCACCCGCTGGCCGGTTGCGTCGACGTTGTCCCACTCGAACGGATGCGAATAGGTATGCGTGCCGATGGCGACATTCGGCAGCGCGAACATCTTGCGGGCGATCTGTTCGAGGCGCGGCGAGATATCCGGATGCAGGCCTTTCGCCCCCACCTCACCTTCGATGACCGAGAGCGTCATCGGCACCTTGTAGCGCGTGAAAATCTGCTGGTAGAGCGCCTCGCCCGAGAAGTCCGCGCCCGGGAACTCGGCACGGGACGCGAAGCCATCGCCGTCGACGTGGCTCATGAAGAGGCGCCGGCCGTTTTCGGTCGTCACGCTCGGCGAAGGCATCGTCTGCAGACGCAATGCTGCGCTGAGAAATGCGATCGGCTCGATGGCCCAGCGCTCCTGGTCGACGCCGACGAGCGACTCGACCGTGTACGGGCTCAACGCATAGCCGCCCCACGGCGTGATCGCCACCTGGTCGAGCACGGTGCCGTCGGCCGATACGCGCAGCAGCGAGCGGCTCTTCGGGCCGACGCGCACGCCAGCCAGATCGCGTGCATCCGGCTTCGGGCTGGTTTCGAAACCCACCAGCGGATCCTGCGCCACCACCGTGACCGGCCCCGTTGGCGTGCCCGGCACGGCCTCGAGGTCGAGCACGGCGCCGCCGTCTTCCGGGGCGTCGAAGCCGAACTGTCCAAGGAACACGACCGGCACGTGATCCGTGATACGTCCCGCGACCCAATGGCGCCATTGCTCCGCATCGGGCACCGCGTCCCGCTGGAACCACGCTACCACGCCCGCATAGCGGTCCGGCGTGATGCCGGCCGGCAGCGAGGAATCGAAGTCGGCGTACTCGACGTCATAGCCCAGGTAGTTGAGCGGCATCGCGAGATCGCGCACACCCGGCGTGCCGTCGAGCGGCTCTTTGGTATCGCGGTCCTGCACGATGAGAATCTTGCGCGGTAGCACCTCGATAGCCCCGATACCGACCACGTCGCGCGCCACGTCCGTCACAAAGGGGACGATGCCCGTCGCGGTCACCCTGGCGGCAGTCGTGCGGGCGCACTCGCGGTCCGCGCCGGCACAGTATTCGAGCGACACGACCGGCACGCCGGTCTGCAGCATGAAGGCGCGTGCGTCCGCTATACGGCTCTCGCGCAGGGCATCCGGCACTTCGATCGGCTGCCCGCCGGTTTCGTCGACGCCGCGCACCAGCGATTCGCCGACCACAGCGTACAGCGCACCGGCATGCGGCCCGGCCGCCTGCAGCGCCTTCGGGCCGCCGACGATCAGGCGCGCGTCGGGATGCGCTGCGTGAATGGCGTCGATCGCTGCGATCGTGTGCGGCGTGTCGAGCAGAAAGCCGCGATAGCCGCGTTGCCAAAGCGGCTCGATCTGCCCCGCGACGAAATCGGCGGGCGCACCTGGCGCTTCAGACCCGTCCGTGCGTGCGATCCAGACCGTGTGCTTCAACGGGTGGGCAGCGGGATCGAATCCCTTCGCGGGGTCGAGAACGACGGCGTCGAACGCCTGAAGCTCGCCGACGGGCACATCGGATGCATCGAAGAAAGCGAGATTGATGGACCGGTCGGCACGCGCTGCCGTCGCGCCAGCGGTATTGGCGCGCGCGTCGGCAGACAGGCCGATCGCGACCGCGGGCGCCGCGGCGGGTCTGGCCGGCTGCTGCGCGTGAGCGGCGACCATCGGCAGTGCGCCGATCGCAAGCAGGCCGATGGCGCGCGCAAACTCGCTCCACCCGTTCCGGCGTTCCGTCCTGAGCGGAGTCAATGCTGCGGGCCCACTCAATCGTGTCGTGGTTCTTGACATCCAGTTTCCGATCCAAGGTTGCGGACGCGTCAAAAAACGCGTCGATCACGGTATTGCCGGTCACGCCAAGGCCTTCTGACGGCTTGCGCCCAATGCATGCCTGCGGCGTGAGTGCGTGGGGCCGCGCTCAGGCGGCGGACGCAGTCTGCATCCCGCGCTTCACAGGCACGCGGGGTTCAGACGGATCAGAGGTGAGAGCTTCGTCGGGACAGACGACGGGACGAGGAGCGGGGAAAGCGCCATGCTGGTGGCGCCTTCCGGCTGCGTTTCAGATGAACGCTGTATTCTGGTCGACATCATTTTCGTATTCGCTTCTTCAGATGACTTTCTAATTGAGCGCGGGAATCTTCACCCCTGGGTTCCGAAGATCCCTGCTCCGCGCCGGTCGATCTACCCCGTCACCGACGTCCCCATGGTTTGCCTGTACTGACCATATCGCCGGCTGGATTCACCCAGGCTTAAAAATTCTCTGAAATGGCGAATCGGCCCGCATTCTAACCGTTGCCTCAGATAAAAGCACGGCAACCACGAGGAGAAAAAACAAGGCGGAAAACGATTGCGAAAATGGATTATCGCGCAGCGGCAACGGTTGATTCCATAATCCGGCTGCGCAAACGTTAGCGTAAAAATAATTGCACCGACAGGCCCCGAAATTGACGAAAAGCAACAGTTGGTAAGACGCCGATTCCTGAAGTTATTTGCTCGAACCTGATGGGCAGCGAAGAGAAACTTGCTGGCGATCGTTAGTTCTGAGAGGTTTTTCCGCCCGTACTGCGTGTAGCGGGCTGAGACGGGGTATCTGGATTCCGGCTTTTTTGACAATCCTTAACGCTTGGATAAACAAATTTAAAGATATTCCAATCGATTGACGGTCGCACCCATGGATGCAGAAGTCAAAACCAGAGATTTTTTCCACATGCGTGAATAGAGCAGGACAGGAAGCTCCGGACTTGATAAACCGGTCGCATCACCGCCCCCGATTGTCGGATCGGAAATTTCGATGCGCCGCTATTTTTGTTCGGTTATGCGACTGGATATAAAGCGCATTTTTGATATCATCATCACGCTTTTTGGGTTTCGGTTTGCGATGTGAATTGGGCTGGAAAATGCGCGTTGCCGCGTAGACTCAAAACGGTTACCGCGGCAGATGACTGATACCCGGCCAGTCAATAGAATGCTCGATCGCGCCACCGGTACCCGCGAGCGGGCCATTCGGCAGCAGACAGATCTTGCCCTGCCGCCCCGGCGCCTCGGCATGGCGCAATGCCTGGCTGATCGCGTCGAGCGGATAAGTCGCGGCAATCTGGCTCTTTAGTACGCCGCGCGCGAGCAGATCGACCGCTTCCGCGATCAACGCGTCACGTTGCGCGAGCAACATGCGCGACAGCCGCTGCGTCAGCCAGAATCCTTTCAGACTGATGCCCTTGAAGATAGCCTGCCGGCAATCGAGGCGCATCGGCTGGCCTGACAACATCCCGTAGTTCACAATCGAGCCGCCGGGATGAAGCAGATCCGCGAGCCGCGCAACGCCGTCACCGCCCACCGCGTCGAGCGCGAGCGAAACGGCTGCACCGCCGGTGACGGCCTGTGCTGCCTGCACCAGCTCAGGGGTGTCCTCGATGGCGGCGTCGCCGCCTGCTTCCAGCACCTGGGCAAGCGCATCGGTGCGTCGCACGATGTTGAGCGTGCGCAAGCCGTCGTGCCGGGCTGTCTGCATGACAGCGCGGCCGACGCTCGACAGCAGCGCAGTCTGCACCAGCCAGTCGCCGCGTTTCAGCACAGCCGAGCGGCGCACCAGTTCCAGCGCCGTGCAGGCGCTGACCTTGAGCGACGCCAGTTGCAGCACGTCGAGTTCAGGCGGCACCTTGTACACCATCGACGCCGCGAGACGGCGCCGTTGGCACCAGTTGTCGTTGGCCACCAGCAGAACCCGATCGCCTACCGCAAGGTTGCGTACCGACGCGCCGCAGGCTGCGACGCGTCCAGCCGCATCGAGGCCGGGCGTGGCGGGCAGCTTCGGCAGCTCGCCGTAGCGCCCGGCCAGACGCGCAAGGTCGGCAGGATTCACCGCACAGGCTTCCACATCGACCAGCACTTCCCACGCTGACGGCAGTCCCGGGTCGGCTGCGTCGCAGCAGCGGGCAACCTGCGACGGAGGACCGAAGGTGTCGAACCGGATCTGCTTCAAAAGAGCCCCTTGCTGGCCGGCGCAGCAGCCTTCAGTTCGACCAGCAGGCGGATCGTCCGGTCGATCTGCTCGCGGGTATGGGCGGTGTTGATAAAGAAACGCAAACGCGCGGCGTCGCGCGGCACCACCGGGAAGATCATCGGAAAGGCAAACACGTTGTTGTCGAACAGCCGCGCGGACATCCAGAGCGCCAGTTCGGCGTCGGCCAGCATCACCGGCACGACGGCCGAGCCGTCGCTCAAGCCGGTGCTGAGCCCCGCTTCCCGGGCGCGGGTGCGGAAATGCGCTGCGTTATCAACGGCCCGGCGCGCGCGCCCGGGTTCGGCGCGCATGATCCGCAGCGCCGCCAGCCCGGCGGCGGCATTCGCCGGCATGGGCGACGCGATGTAGAGACCGAGGCCCGGCGCGTAGTACTTGAGCATCGTGATGAGCTCCTTACGGCCGGCGACATAGCCGCCGATCGTAGCGAATGCCTTGCTCATCGACGCATAGTGAATGTCGATATCCGCGCCGTTCAGACCGAAGTGGTCGACCACGCCGAGGCCCCGCGCGCCGATCACGCCCATCGAATGCGCTTCGTCGACCATCAGGAGTGCATGGTGCCGCTTCTTGATCTCGATCAGTCTGTGGATGTCGGGAATGTCGCCATCCATGCTGAACACGCCTTCGGTCAGGATCAGCACCCGTTCGAAGTGGCCGCGATGCTCGACGAGCAGGCGCTCCAGTGCGTCGTAGTCGTTGTGTGCGAAGGCGAAGCGGCGCGCACCGCTGAGCTTCGCGCCGGTCAGCATGCTGTTGTGGACCAGCTCGTCGTACAGGATCAGATCCTGCCTTCGCGCGAGGTAGCCGATCGTCGCGACGTTGGTGCCATAGCCGCTGACGCCGAGCACCGCATCCTCGACACCGAGAACGTCGGCCACCTCTCTCTCGAACTCGGCGAAGATCGGTATCTCGCCCATGATGATCCGCCCGGAGCCGGTCGAGGTGCCGAAGTCGTCGATCGCCTTTCTGGCCGCTTCCTGCACCCGCGGGTCGCCAGCGAGGTCCAGATAGTTATACGACGAGAAATTGATCACCCGCCGGCCCGCCACTTCGGCCTCTGCGCTCGCGACGCCGACATGCTCGCGAAACATGTTCCACTCGTAACCCTGCTTGTCGTAGTACCAGCGCGTACTGGTGTACTCGCGCAATTCGGGGAACTGTGCGAAGTCATAATGCTCGGGGCCGGGCTTGACCCTCGTGGAGACGGCGCGCAGCGCAGACGCCTGCGCGTCCGGACGTTCAGTGCCCGCTTTGCCAAGCAGTCGCGCCCGCAGGCGTTCAACGTGCGTTTCAGTTTTCATGTTCGAATCTCTTTTGTGTTGCTGGCGCAGGCAGGGCTCAGGCCGCCTGAGTCTGTGGCGCCGCCTCGGAGGACGCTCCCCAGCCGAAGCTGCCGAGCGCTCTCGCAACGATCCCGCGAATCGTCAGGTCATCGAGGATTTCGAGCACCGACACGCTGATGCCGAGATCGCGGTCGAGCAGCAACTGGATTTCCGTCGCCATCAAGGAATCGACACCGAGATCGAGAATCGGCCGGTCGACGTTGATGCTCTCGGCCGCGGTCGCCAGTTCGTCGGCGATGATCGATGCCACGAGGCTCGCCAGCACCGTGAAGCGCTCCGCAGGCGGCAGTTCTACGAGTTCCCCGCGCAGCAGCTCGCGAGCGCCAGGGTCCGGGTTCGAATCGGCGGCAATCAGTTCGGCGTAGCGCGGCGACTGGCTGCCCAATGTCTCGTAGCGTCCCCAGTCGGCCCAGTTGGTGATCAGCATGATGCCGATCTGCACCACCTCGCGCCGCAGCGCGCGCCCGAGCCATCCCAGCGCCTCCGCTGACGCCATGCCGCGCAGGCCCATGTATCGCATGAACTGCTCCAGCCTGTCGTCGCGGGTGACGACGCCGGCATCGGCAATCGCCCCCCAGTTGATGCTGGTCGCCGGCAGCCCGAGTGCGCGTCGGTGCCATGCCAGTCCGTCGAGGAAGCCGTTGGCGCTGACGTAACTCGCCTGCCGGCTATTGCCCACGAGGTTCGCGATCGACGAGTAGAGAACGAAATGATCGAGCGCCATCCCGCAGGTCTGTTCGTGCAGCAGGCGGGCGCTTTCAGCCTTGCTGCGCATGACCGTCACCAGGTGCTTCGGGTCGAGTTCCGTCAGCGGCTCGTCGATGATCACCGCCGCCGCATGGAATACACCGCGCAGCGGGGGCGCCGAGGCTGCCATGGTGGCGAAGAGATCGCGGACCTGGCCTTCATTCGCGACATCGCAGCGCACGCACACGACATGTGCACCGAGCGCGTTCAGATCGGCGATGAAAGCACGGCGCTCGGGCGTGTCCACACCGCTGCGGCCGGCCAGCACCAGATGACGGGCACCGTGCTCCACCAGCCAGCGGGCAGTCTTCTGACCGAAGCCGCCCAGCCCGCCGGTGACCAGATAGGTGGCGTCCGGTCTGAACGCCATCGATTCGTGAACATGCACCTGCAACGCAGTGCAGGCGTCGTCAAAGCTGACGATCAGCGCGATGTCGGCATCGGGCATCGCCAGCTTCCGGGTCGCCAGATCGACGATCGACACCGACAGGCTGTCCGCCGGCGCGAGCTCGCCACGAACTGCGCGTCCGACCGCGCCGCGCAACGAAGCGGCGAAGCGGTCCGCGCGTTGCGTGAGCACCGCGAGGTCGGCCCGCACGACGGCCGAAGCCGAGCCTGGCACCGTGAACGGCTGGGTCCGTCCGGCGGTGTCGATCAGCACGCCCCCGGCCGCGAGCGCGCGCCAGCCGAAACGGCCGCACCACTGGCTCATCACCCCGGCAATGACGTCGAATCCCTTGCCGCCTGTGCAGCCGGCAACCGCGCATTCCAGCGCCTCGGGCGTCGCCGCGAGCAACGGCTGGCCGGCGGTCTGCGCCGAAGGCGCACCCTGCGCACTCACGAGCAGCGTGACGTGCACACCGCGCCGGCGCAAGGCCGCGCTCACCGCGAGGCCCGTCTCATCGGCTTCCACAAGCGCGTGCGCGCCCTCATCCAGGTCAGCCAGTTCCGCGAGCCGTTCGGCGACTGCGTCCCGGGCGGCGACCTGGAGCAGCGACGAGGCGGGCACCGCCTCATCCAGTTCGACCAGATGGAAGGCCTGCCGCGGCCCGCGAATGTGGCTTGCAAAGTCGGCAGGCGCAAGCCCATACACCCTCATTCCGGCGCGCAGGTCGGTCACGTCCTTGCCGACGCCGCACACGGTCGCAAGCACTTCGACGTAGTCGTTGTCGAGCGTTTCGCCGCCCGAGGTACGCAACGCACGCATCGTCAAGGCGACCTGATCGAGCTTCAATTCGATTTCGTTGCCGCGCAGCGGCGCACGGGCCACCTCGACAAGCTTGACACTGCCCGCCCCCGTCTCGCGCTCGCCAAGGTTGCGCACCAGCACGGCACGATCGGCCGTCAACGGCAGCGGCTCGACGAGCGGCTCGGTCAGCCATGGATTCGCGCTCAGGCGGCTGAAGAGGCGGCGAGCGCGCCGGATCGCGACTTCATCTTCCTCTGCGTCGCAGACCAGTTCGAGAATGGCAGCGTCAAGGTCTTCAGAGTCAGCCGCGGCGGGAACGTCGATCGTGCTGAAGCGCATACCGTCGATTTCATTGAACGCGACGCGGGCGAAACCATTGAGCGCGGACTGCGCGGGCTGCACGGGCGGGTCGCTTTCGCTTACCTCGAAGGCACCCTGCGTCAAGACATACGCACGCGGACGCAGCGTCGCCGGAGCGCCGGCAAGATGTCGCGTCACCGCGAGCATCAGCAGCAAAGCCTCAGTGCCGGTCGGATCGGCGCCATCGAGCCGTGCGCCCGCACCGTTGATGAAGACGACGCCCTCCACCGGACCTGCGGCTTCCAGCGCGGCCGCCACATCAGCCTGCACGTCAGGGCGCACACACATCCGCTCGCCCCGCGCGCTGGCAGAAGCTCCGCCATGAAGACGCGCCACAACGCGCGCGCCATAGGCGGTCAGTCCATCTGCGATCCGGTCGGCCAGTTCAGGAGCGGCGGGATCCTCGACGATCAGCCAGTGGCCGAGGCGACGCGGTTCTGACGGGCGCCCGGCATCGGCCCATTCGTACCGGAGCATCTGCAGCTTCACAGGGTCGCCGCAGGCATCCGTGCGCTCGAGCCTCGCCGCCGTTGCGGTGACACGCAGCCCGCGGATCACCGACAGAACCGTGCCGGCATCGTCAATGATCGTCAGGTCGGCGTCGACATGGCGCGCGCTCCGGCTGACCCGCTCGACGTGGCACCAGTAACGCACGGGCAGCGACGGCACCAGCAGGCGCAGTTCCTTGAGACCGGTGGGCAGCCAGCTCGATTCACTGTCGTCGAGCATGCCGACGAGCACCTGGAAGCAGGCATCGAGCATCGCCGGCTGCGCGTGGTAGCCGGCACCCGGCAACTCCGCCGGGTTCTCGATCAGCGCGAGCACGCGAGCGCCGTCCGGTGCGATGCGTAGCGACTGCACCGCCCGGAACTTTGGTCCGTACTGCAGTCCGATGCGTGACAGCTCGCGATAAAAGCCGACCGCGTCCTGCTCTGCACCGAGCGACGCCCGCAGCGTGTCGAGATCGATGCGGCGAACTTCGGATGACGGCAGTGGCCCGACGGTGCCTGTGAGATGCAACTGTCCTTCGCCGGTCTTGCCGGCCTCGATGCTGCGGATCGCCACGCTGCGCGTGCTGCGCTCACAGGTCGAAACGTAATCGATGGCCCGGTCGGCGGAGATGACAAGCGGTGCGCGAATCTCAACGTCGGCGAGCCGCCAGCCCGGCGCGTCGGGATCCAGCGACGCGGCGATCTCCAGCAGCGTCTCCACGTACCCGGCTGCCGGCATGACCGGCGTGCCGGAGACGATGTGGTTCTTGAGGTACGCGAGCGCCTCATGCTCGAGGTCATTGGCCCAGACGTCGGCCGCCGGATACAGTTCGAAGCCGAGCATCGGGCGTGTGGTCGGGCCGACGCGCTGGTAGATGGCGCGCACCGTCTCGACCCACTGACGCTCGCGCTGCCACGGATAGTTCGGCAGCGCAATCGCGTGCCCCTGCCCGTTCAGGATTTTCCAGTCGATCTCGCAGCCACTCGCGAACACCTGCGCCACCGCGCGCTGCACACGTACCCGCTCGGCCTCGTGGCGTCGCAGGGTCTCGATCACGTGGATCCCCTTCGCGTGCTCCCTCGCGCAATCGCGCAGCGCGCTCGACAGCACCGGGTGCGGCCCGACTTCGACAAAGGCGACGAAACCGCTGTCGAGCAGCGACTGGATCGCAGCAAGAAAGACGACCGGCTTGCGCACGTTCTGCGGCCAGTAGCCGGCACCGAACCCGGGGCCTTCGACGCGGCGTCCGGTCACAGTCGAATAGACCGGAATCTCCGGCTCACGCGCGACGATGGCAAGCAGCGAAGTCTCGAGCTCAGCGAGAATGGGGTCCATCAGGTGGCTGTGATAGGGCACCTCCACGGTGAGCACGCGGTTGAACACCTCGCACGCGGTGAGCTGGGCCGCGAGGGTTGCAATCGCCGCCGTATCGCCCGACAGGGTGAGCGTATCGGGACCGTTGATCGCCGCGATCTCGATACGCCCTTCGAACGGTTTCAGCCAGCCTGCGACGGCTTCGCTGCCGAGGCCGACGGCGAGCATGCTGCCGCTGCCTGCGGTGCGCGCCTGCAAACGGCTGCGTTCGTAACTGACGCGCAGCGCGTCTTCGAGACTCAGCGCGCCGCTCACACAGGCCGCCGTCACCTCGCCGACGCTATGACCGACCACCGCGCCTGGCCTGACGCCGCCGGCACCCAGCAGCGTCGCAAGCCCCCACTGGATCATGAAGTTCGCCGGCTGCGCATAGAGCGTCTCGGTGATCCGCGACTCCGCCTCGCCCTTCAGCATTTCGGCGAGAATCGAGAAGCCGGCGATGCCCTGAAAAATGCGGTCGGCTTCGTCGACTGCTGCGCGGTATAGCGGTTCGTCGCGATACAGTTCCTGACCCATGGCCCACCACTGCGGCCCCATGCCGGTGAACACCCATACCGGCAACGGCTGGCCGGCTGCAACCTGCTGACCCGTGACGACATGCTCCGCGCTCTCGCCCCGCGCAAGCAATTCGAGCCCATCGGACAGCTGGTCGCGACCGGCGCCCATCACCACGGCGCGATGGCTGAGCGGCGAGCGCCGCATGGCAGCGGAATACTGGACGTCGCCGACATCGACATCCGGTTGCGCGAGCAGATGGCGGTAGCGCAGCGCGAGCGCCCTGAGCGCAGACGGGCTGCGCGTGGACAACGGCAGATAGAGCGGACAACCCGCGGGACGCGGCTGCGTCGACTCCCCTGGTGCGGTCGCGGCGGCGCCCCGCGTGGCCGTCGCGAGCGCCGAACGCAGCACGACGTGCGCATTGGTGCCGCCATAGCCGAACGAGTTGACGGCCACGAAGAAGGGTTCGTCCGCTTCGGCGAGCCGGATCGGCGCGTCCGCAAGGCGCACGCCGAGTTCCTCGAAGGGGATACCGGCATGCGGCGTCTGCAGGTTGCCGAGCGGGAATGCCTCGCGATGTATCAGCGTCAGGACGGCCTTGATGATGCCGGCGACACCCGCGCCAGCTTCCAGATGCCCGATGTTGCTCTTGATCGAGCCCAGCACCACGCGCGCGTCACCGCTGCGGCCTGCGCCGTACACCGAGCCTATGGATGCTGCCTCGATCGGATCGCCGACAGCGGTTCCGGTCCCGTGGCATTCGACGTAGCGCACCTGCGCCGGGTCGATCGCGAAGCGCTCGCACACGTCGCGGATCAACTCGCTCTGCGCCTGCGCGCTCGGCATCGAGATGCCCGGCGTGCGGCCGTCCGAGTTGACACCCGCCCCCGCGACCGTGGCGAGAATCGTGTCGCCATCCGCCAGCGCGCGCTCGAGTGTCTTGAGGAGCACGATACCGCCGCCCTCGCCCCGGCCATAGCCATCACCGCGGGCATCGAAGGACTTGCACTCGCCGTCGCGCGACAGAAACTGCCCCTTGCTCATGCCGACCGGATACTCGGGCCGCGTCATCACGTTAGCGCCGCCGACCACCGCCATGTCGCATTCGCCGGCCCAGATGTCGCGGCATGCATAGCTGAACGCCACGAGCGACGACGAGCAGGCCGTATCGATCGAAAGGCTCGGGCCGCGCAGGTCGAACGCGTGTGAAAGCCGGTTCGACAGCATCGTCATCATCATGCCCGCTGCGGTATTGGCGTTGTGGCGCGCACGGTTCGCAGGCTGCATCAGCGTGATCATGTGATCGAGCATGAAACCGCCGACGTAGACACCCACCTTGCGACCCGCATGGGCTGGCAGATCCAGTCCGGCATGCTCGAAGGCTTCCCAGGTCAGTTCCAGCAGCAGACGTTGCTGCGGATCCAGGTTTTCGGCGACCCGCGGAGGCAGATCAAAGAACTCCGCGTCCATCGAACGGACGTCCTGCTTCAGGAAATTGGCGCGGGCGACGTACGCCTTGCCCTTCGCGCCCTCGTCCGCGGAATAATAGCGAGCTGCATCCCAGCGGTCGGCCGGGATCGGCCCGGCGGTCACAGTACGCTGCCGCAGCGCAGCCAGCAGCAGATCCAGGTCATCCAGACCACCGGGAAAACGGCAAGCCATTCCCACCACGGCGATATTACGCATGTCAGTTCCTCGATTCATCATGATTGGTAAGCCGGGTTGTGAGGCTTGTGACGGAAACGCCATGTCGGGATTGCTGTTGTCGGATATGCAGTCTCATACCCACAGGAATCCTTATTTTTATTCATAAAATGTTCCGACCAGTTGAACGCTGCGTTGCTCCGCCATTGCGCCAAAGCGATTCCACGATGCCCCCGTCTGACGCTGCCACTGCAGCGCCACGTCGAAACGGGAAAAGCGGCGGCGCAACTCCACCCAGAACTGCCGCCCTGCGCCGACGTCGCTCTGCACAAAGCCGGACAGATCCAGCCGCCGCACACCAACGTTGCGCCAGTTCGCCATCAGGAATACGCCGTGGCGTGCAGGCAGTTCCTGCGACGCGGCGACGGTCTGCACCGCGCGGCCCCATGCCGCGGGATTCGACGCCTGTAGCGCGCTCCACTGCGTGGCCGATGCGCCAGCGCCGTTGCCCTGAAACTCGGCTGTCAGCGACAGGTCGTTTGGCAGCGTCCATGTCGCGCCCACGGCCGAACTCGCACGGAATGCGCGGTCGTCGATGCCCGTGGTACGGGCGAGTATCGATTGCCGGCGCCCGCCGGCCCATTCGGCATAGGCGACGATCGAGTTGCCGAGCAGCGCGCTAAAGTTCACGCCGAATTGCGGTGCCTGACCCTGCTCGCCGTAAATCAGCCATTGCGGCTGCACGGTCTCGCTCAACCGCTGGCTGCCCACCAGCATCCAGCGATTCACGCCGTTCGTCCTCTGCAGGGCGGATGAAGCAGAAGGGTCGCCAGGCGCGCTATAGCCCGTCAGGCGTGGCGACAGCATCAGCGACAACGATCCGGTGTCCCACAGCTGCTGGCCGCGCACGGCCACGCTGCCGAGGCGGTTCGTGCGCCGGCTCTGGGGGTCGGGCGATACATCCAGGTTGACTGCGCCGGCCTTGAAGAAATCGGTTGGGTTGTAGCCGAATGCAGCCCCGACGCGCTGATTGACGCGCCCGACATCGACCACCTGCAGCGGCGACGCACGCCAGCTCACATAAGCCTCTCTGATGAGACTCTCGCTACGGGACGGTGCGGCCTTCGAAGAAAGAGGATCGAAACGGTCGAAGCGCATCGAAAAATTGACATTCAGCGACGGCACCAGACTCTGCGCATACTGGACATCCAGCGAAACCTGGTTGCGTGCGGAACCGCCTGCGTTCTGATAGTCGCTCAGGCGCACGGCGTTTTCGACGTTCAGCTTCCACGGGCGAACCGTCGCCGCAGCAGACGTGGACGTAGCCGCTGACGTAGCCATTGCGTCGGCAAGGTCAAGCGCGCTGCCCGTGCCATCCGCTCTTGCATTCGACACGGCGTTCCCCACGGCGCGTCCGCTGGCGGTGGCCGGCGTGGCCGGGGTTGTGTCGGCGAGCCGAAGTGCGGCGTCCACCCCGTCGTCCGGCACGCTCGCGTTCGCCGCCATTGACGCTTCGGATGTATCCGCGTGTCTGCGGGCGCCGTCCATCGGCTCGGCTGACTCACCCGCCTCTTCCGCGTGGGTGAGACGCGGTATCAGCGAAGCGAGGAGCAGCAGCGTGGCGGGCGCAAACGTGCGTACGTGCCTCACGCTCATTCCGGCCGGAAGCGCGCCAGATAGTCCCGCTGCATCCACGCGTCCGGGATGCCGCGCCACGCGTAGTCGGAAAATCGCATGACCGTTACCCAGTTGGGATCGAGTCCGTCGATGATGACAAATTCGGTCGGACGCTCGGCACCGAGCTGCATGGTGTAGCGGCGGTAAAACGCCGTCTTGAGCAGGCGGTCGCTTTCCGAGAAAAACCTTGCCTTCACCGGCCTGGTGTTCGCCGCGTCGAGCCACATCTCAATGCGGTGATAGATGAGTCCCGGCGTCTTGCCCGCCAGAGAAAGCTTGTAGCAGTGACGCAGTTGACGGTCGCCGTCGGTCACGTCCTCTTCACCCAGCAGCGTGGCGGTGTAGTCGTGCGCCAGATTCACGGTCACCACGTCGCCGTTGGCCTCCTGCCCGAGCAGCCGCTGGTCGGGAGAGATCCGGATGCTGGCCTGATTGGCCGGATCATAGAACCAGAGATCGTCGCCGTTTTTCAGCATCAATTTGCCGACGTCGCGCGCGGGCGCCACAAAGCGCACCAGCGTGCGGAACGTTCCGCCCGGTGCGTCGGGCTTCGTATAGATCGACAGCATGTTGGCGTCGATCTGCTTGCCCGACCGGTACTCCGTCAACGCGGCATTGAGCACGAACGGTTGGGCCGGCGTGCGAATGGCGTCGCTCGCGGCGAGAAGCTGCTGGGCGTCCGGCGCTGCCTGCGCGTGCGCGTGGAATGGAGCAAGCTGCATAACGAGGAGCAAAGCGAACAGACAGCGGCGCACAGGCCACCTCCGAAGATGGACAGACATTGAGGAATCAGACATGGCGCAGCGCGTCGACGATAGAAAGTCTTGCGGCATGGCGCGCTGGCCACCAGGCGGACAGGCCCGCCACCAGCGCGAGACTGAAAAACGTCATGCCGATCTGCCCCCACGCGCCCCAGACACGCACGGTCAGCGCAACCGGGTCGGTACGTGCGGGCGGCGTCCATGACAGACCGCTATGGTTGATGACGATGGCCATCAGCAATGCGATCACTACACCCACCGCCGCGCCGGCGAAACCGAGCAGCATGCCTTCGAGCGTAAACAGCGCCGCGATGCCGCCGCGGCGCATGCCCATGGCGCGCAGCGTGCCGATTTCCACCGTGCGTTCGATGATCGCCATACTCATCGTGTTGCTGACAACAAACAGCACGATGACGCTGACCAGCGCGAACATGAATCCAAAGATGACCGAGAACATGCTGTTGGTCTGCCCGTAAAATGGATTGAGGGTCGCAAAGTCGAGCGCAGCGAGCGACTGGTCGGCGAAATGCGTCGCCAGAATCTGCTCGATGCGCTGGCGCGCGGCGGGCAACTGGTTCGTATGCCGAAGCTGCACTTCCACCGCCGTCACCTTCGGCTCGTCACCGCCATAAACCAGACGTTGAGCGCGCAGCAGATGGAGCGCGAGGTACACATCGTCGAACTCCTTGACGCCCTGTTCTTCAGCCTTGACGACGGTGAAGCTTCCTACGTTGGGCGCACCATGCGTGTTCGCGGCTAGAACGTCGATGCGAGCGGTGGTGTCAGCCCGCCCTGACGGCACTTCGAGCGCCGCGAGCGCCATCACGTCGGCGGGGGCATCGGCGGACGCGGCGGCCACCGGGTGATCGGACATGACTTCGCCCGGCCGGCAATCCTGGATGTGCAGCGGCACGCACAGCTGCAACACGCGCGCGAGCCCTACGCCTGTGACCGCGGCGTCTTCGGCGGTGTTTTCGAGCGCAAACGGTCGGGACGTGAGCGGAAAACCATAGTCGTTCCATTCCTGCATGCGGCTCTGGTCGGCGGCGATCGAGCCTTCCGCCATCACCGTGCGGGACACGCCGGCGTTGAAATTGCCCGCGACGCCACCCAACTGCAGCGTTGGCGTGACGACGAGCGCCATGGTGCGGAGTACCGGATCACCCCGCAACACGGCGACCAGCCGCCCGTAATCGCGGATGCCATATGCCGCCGAATTGCCGCTCCCGTACATGAAGAAGCCGCGCCGCTGGACCTGAAGATGACCGCTGTGTTGCACGATATCCGTCTGCATACCCAACGTGATATCCCTGCTGAAGCCGCCAAACAGCAGAAGTGCGCATACGCCCACCACCATGGCAAGCAACGTTGTCATAGAACGGCGGCGATTGCGCTGCAGATTTCGAAGCGCGAGCCAGAAGGCATGCATCACGCACCCTCCCGTTGCGAGACAGGTCCCGAATCGACGATGCGTCCATCGCGCATCCGCACCACCTGGTCCGCGGCTGCGATAACCTGGGGGTCGTGCGAGGCGATCACGAAAGATGCGCGACGCTCTCGCTGGATGCGACGCATCAACTCGACGATCGACGCACCGGTGTGGCTGTCGAGACTCGCCGTCGGTTCGTCGGCGAGCACGAGGGGCGGAGCCAACGCCAGCGCGCGAGCGATGGCGACGCGCTGACGTTCGCCGCCAGATAGCTGCCCCGGATGGTGCTGCGCCTTGTTCGCCAGGCCTACCGCATCGAGCAGATGCATCACGCGACGGCATCGCGCGTCTGCCCGCACCCGCGCCATCAGCAGCGGATACTCCACGTTCTCGTAGGCCGAAAGCACCGGCAACAGATTGAATGTCTGAAATATGTGGCCGATCTGGCGGGCGCGGAAGTCCGACAGGGCGTTATCCGATAAACGCGCTGTGTCCTGCCCGGCAATCACGACGCGACCACTATCCGCCCTATCGATGCATCCAGCCATGTTCAGGAGCGTAGTCTTGCCGCTACCCGACGGACCGCTAAGCACGGTAAGGCGATTTGGCGCGATCTGCACCGACACGTCCGCAAGGCCGATAGTCTCGACACTGTCCAGCTTGTAAGTCTTGTTTAGCTGCTCGATCAGGATGGCATTCATCGTATTCAGTTATTCCGGCCGGTCGCTTCTTCTGTTATGGCAAGGCTCTACTCTCGTCTCCCGACGTGCGTTGTTTGTCGAGTTCAGCGCGCTCTTCGCGAAACGACCGCGAAAAATTCGAAACGAAGAATTGCAGGGAGTCCGTTCTGATATCGGCGACGTCGCACATGGACACATGCCAGCGACCCGGATAAGCTGTGTGATCCCTCTCAGCAACCGGTCTCCGCTCAGGGGCATACTGGTTATCTTTTCGGCAGACCCTCTCACTTTCCAACTTCAGCCCCAAGACATTAACTCACGATATAAGCATATCTAATCATTTATATTATCAATGAACCTGCCACCTTGAAAACATGATTGACAATTTTTGATCATCAGGAGGCGGATATTCAACTCGTCATATCAAAAAATAATCTGGTAAATGATGATCTGGCATCTGAAATATTTTCCTTGCCTGGAACCGGGGAATCGATGACCGTGATAGAGGGATTTTGCTTTCTTCATCCAGACATCTTCCGCGAGTGACCTCTCAACCCGACAGCGCCCCCCCGGTTCGATGTTCATGATCTCCGATCCCGATGATCACGTTGCCGAACTGGCTGATCAGCTTCGCCGAAATACGCAAACGCCGGCAAAGATCGACTTTGTTGCGGAAGCATATCGCTGCACTTTGTTTCTGGAAGCCTGTCTTTGCATCGATCGCAAAAATAGGCTTCCTGTCTCAGCCGCGCCCCGCCTGACTCGAAGCCGATGATCCGCTGAAGTAGTTGAACGCGCCGCTGAGGTCGTTCGAGCGGATGGGCTCCTCGCCCTTCCTTTCGGCGATCGTTCTGCCATTGCGAATCAGCGTGAAGCGCGGGGTGCCGGGTATCGATGGCACGGCAACTTCGCTGACGCCGGCCGGCAGATCGTGCGCCGTTCGTGCGCCGCCTTGCACGATGGTGAGGATCGCAGGCTCGGCCAGAAACGTCGTTACGTGAATTTGCCCGGTCAGCGGCGTACGGGAACGTGGCGCGGTTGCGGCGCCGACCGATGCGCCGATACCCGTCATTGCGCCCACGCCTACCGGATGCAGACGATAGAAGTAGAAGAACCTGTCCTGAGTAATCGCCGGTGCGGCGCCGCGCTTGAACCACTCGATGAAGTAGCGGCTCGCGTCGAGGTACGCGGTGTGGCTCAGCAACGCGCCGAAGCGCGGGTTGTAGACCTGCGCGCGCGAATTGCTGCCGATCGGCGCGACATAAGTCGATTCGGCCCAATCGTTCCACGTGACGATCTGCACCCAATCGACATTCGCGCGAATCGCAGCGAGCCATTCGCTCGCCATGCCCGAGAAGCCGCCGGTTTCAAACGCACGATAGTTCGTGCCGCTCGCGAGCCCGCGGTAATACGGCGTGACGGGCGCCATGAACAGCTTGCCAGCCGGCTTGAGCGCGCCAGCCAGATGTTCGATGGAGCGCGCCAGTGAATCCGGTGCACCCGCTGCGCCGAAATAAAAATAGCCTTGCGCGGCGCGGCAGCGATTCGCAACTTCGCTCGCGACGGCGTCGCTGATTTCCGCTTCGCCCGTCGATGGCACGAAATGTGGCACGAAATGCGCGCCCAGCGATTCCGCTTGCGCGATCAGCGCTTCGCAATGCGCGGCGTCCTTACCGCCCAACGCATACGATGACACCACCGGCTTCCCGCCGACCGTCAGTTGTGCCGGAAGACCGGCGGTCGTATGCACGATGTCGTCGAGCTCGTTCTGCGCTTTGCCGTCCGCCGAAACGAACAGCTTGAAGCCGTTGCCGAACTGCTCGGCGGCACGATACATCGTCAGCACGCGTGCGCGATAAAGCGGCTCGCTGCGATTCCAGCCGCCGCAGTTCAGCGCGAAGCCGTCTATGCCGCGTTGCTGCGCATCGCGGACCTCCGCGATGTAGTCGTCGATGCATGCATTCGGGCCGCCGCGCGGCCACGCGACCATGTAATGCGCCAATACCCGCTTGCCCGCCGGCGACGTAGCCGCTTGCGCCGGCGCAGCCGACACTCGTGCGGACATCCACGCGGGCGGCATACTCAAGCATCCCAGAAGCAGCGTTCTACGCTTCATCTCTGCAAGCTCTCAGGTCGTTTTAACGAAGGCACGTCGGCCGATCATCAGCGACAGCGACAGCACGAGCACACCTGTGATCACGATGCCGGTCAGCGCGCCGATCAGCCCGAAGCCATACGACAGCACCGAAACGAACAGCAGCGACGCCCCGACTTCGAGCGTCGAAATCCTGACGAACGAAGCACGGTCTGTGGAGAACACGAGCAGGGACAGCACGCGGCAGACGAAGATCAGCGTAGCGCCCAGGAACGCGGCGAACATGAAACCGAACTGCATCGCATCGGAACCGAGCACGGCAATGGGAAACAGGTGAATGCGGCACGCGAGCCAGCTCGCGAACAACACCAGCGCGACGAGGACCGCCACGCCCGCCGCCATCACGCGACGCTGCGGCAGATGCAGGAGCACCGCCACGATCCGCCCGAGACCGCCGCTCAACACGAGCGCCACCCCTTGCCCGCAATTGAACGCGAGGTTGTGCGCGCTCTTCACGCCGCGATATAGCGATCCCGCCGCAGGCCCGACGATGAACGTGACGATCATGATGTCGACGTGCTTCGCGCCGGAGAAGATCGCGTTCCCGTACCAACTGCCGAGAATCTCCTGGCGGTTCTGCACGAAAAACGCCTTGTAGTCGAAGGTGCGGAAGTTGAATTTCTCTGCTTCCGGGCGGAAGAATTCAGAGCCGCGCGGCGGGCCGCGACGCAGCGAATGCAGATACGCGACGAGCAGCATCGCGCCATACAGGGCCTCGACGAGCAGCAGCAGGTCCGGCAGGTACGGGGCGAGCGAGTCCCTCACGATCAGCAGCACGACAATGAACACGCGGCTCAGCGCGGATACCGTCGAAATCGCGCAGATCGTGCCGCTGCGTCCGTAAAAGCGCAGCACGCCTAGCGAGAAATGCGACAGTCCATAGGACATCGGCGCGAGCACCATCAGCACGCCAAGCTGCGTGCGCGCAAACAGGCCGTAATTGGCGAGCATCGTGCCGACCGTCGCGAACACCACCGTCGAACCGAGCGCGCTCAGACAGTCGAGAAAGATCAGTGTCGATACGCGCGAGCGCACCTTCTCGACCGTGAAGATGCGCGGCGAGCCAAAATTGAACAGATCGACCGCAACGAAGAAGAATGCGACGAGCGCGTACGATTTGCCCAGCCACTCCGCGTCCAGATAGCGCAGCGCAAGCGCCACCGCAACGAAATTGCCGAAGGCCGGCAGTGCTGACGCAAGCATCACGTAGACGACGTCCCGCCTCATGTCAGCCATATGCTTTCAACGCCTCGCAATAGTGGCGGTACTGCGCTTGCAGTTCCGAATAGCGAAACCGGCGCACCGCTTCGCGCTGGCGTTGCTTCTGCTGATCGCGCCACTGCGCATCCGCGGCGTTGTGCGCGATTTTCTCGCTCAGTGCATCGACATCGGCCGGTGGCACGAGACTCGCGGGCTCGAGCACTTCAGCGATGCCGCCCACGTGCGTTGCGATGACCGGAATGCCCACGGCCATCGCTTCGAGGAGTGCGCGTGGCATGCCTTCCTGGAGCGACGGCAGCACGAAAAGCGCATGCTGGCTCACCGTGCGAAGTACGTCGTCGCCGTTCAACGCGCCCGCGAATCGCACGCTGTCGGCAAGACCGAGTCGCGCGGCGAGTCGTTCGAGTTCGGCGCGCAGCACGCCGTCGCCGATCAGTGTGAGTTCGACGTTCAGCCCGCGTTCGCGCAGCGCGGCCACCGCGCGCAGCAGAATCCCGTGGCCCTTGCTTTCGTTGTGCATCATCGCGACGTTGACGATGGGGAACACGCCGGCATCTGCATCATGCATGACGCGCGCGTCATCGCGACGGTCGAACAGCTCATCGGGCAGATACGCATCGCTGAAGCTGAACGAACGCGCCAGCGTTCGCGGCGGATAAACCGCCTGCAACGCGGCAGTCGTGACGTAGCGCACAGTTCTGCCGTGCTTCGCCGCATGGCGCGTAGCCCAGCAATGCACACGGCGAGCGACGTGCCGCAGCGGATGACGCGAGGCTGCATCGCTGAAATAGTCGGCCGGATCGGCGACGATCTCCGCGGAGAACGGCTTGCCCGTCGCGCGGCACAGCAGCATAGCGAGAAGCGAAAGGTTGCCGGGAAACCGCAACAGCAGCAGGTCCGCATTGCGGATCACACGCCAGGTGCGCCACACGAGCCGCGGTAGATGCCTGATCCACGCTTTCGCGCCGCGTGGACTGCCAAGGTCAATGAATTGGGTGCCTTCGCCGGTAACGAGTTCACCCTGTGCGCGCGGCACCGGAAACGACCGGGCCGCGATGCGCACGCGCGCGAAACTCTCCGTGAAGCGTGCCGCGAACTTGCGATGCCCCATGTGGGGGCTGAATATCTGGTCGCCGACCTTCTGGAAATTGCCGTCGATCAGAAGCGTGATCGAGGGATTGATTTCGTCCCCGATCAACTTCAGCAGTTGTGTATAGCGATTCACCGACAGACTGGCGAGCTTCTGCCAGAACGGTGCAGGGTCGTGCCTGAGCTTTTCGATTGAAGCAGCGACCGCCTCGGGATCGAAGCTTTCCGCATGGAACGCGTATTCGGACAACCCCAGGTCGCCATACGCAGCCTGCCCTTTGCGCTCGTAGGCGATGTGAATGCTCGGCAACCCGCCAAGCACGCTTTCGAGGCTGCCATGCAGCCGCACCGATAAGACGATCGCATCTTCGGAGCGGATCACATCGCGCAGCGCGGGCGCCGACTCGACGCCGAACACGCGCCGATAGAATACGTCATCGCTATTGCCGCGTCCCGCGCTCTGCAGCGCGAGGCTCGCATCCGGCGTCAGTTCGACCAGACGCCGCAGCTTCGCGATGTAGGCGTCCGCATACGGCTTGCCGCTCAGGTCGCGAAACACGAAGTACACCTTGCGTCGCGCGACGTGCGCCAGGGAATCGCTGGCCGCGAGTTGTGGCGCGTGCGGCCGCTTGCTGATTTCCAGCACGACCAGATCGCCGATCCGCACTGCATGCCGATGATCGAGTTCGCGCACGCTCTTGTCGTCGCGCAGAAAGATCGTGTCGACACGGCGGCGCACAAGCCATTTGAGCACGCGGCCCGGCGCCGTCGAAAACGGTCCGACGCTTTGCGGCAGATAGATTCGCGCGCGCGGGCCCCATAACGACGCGCACACGATCTGCAAGCCATGCGCAACCAGCGTCTTGCAGCCTTCCTTCCACGTGCCGGCGCGCAGATACCCGCCGCCGACGCCGAAGAACACCGGCCCGCGCCGGCGCCACGCATGTGCGAGCGTTCTGGCAACGAACCGCCGGAGCGAAATCAGCTCGAGTTGCGGATCGTCGAGATAGCCGGCGAACGACGCCGGATCGAGACACACGACGGTGATGGGCTGCCTGAAACCGGCCTCGCGAATCGCACGCAAACTCAGTTTGACCAGCAGCCCATCGCCGCTGTTGCGTGAGCTGTACGCGTGCAGCAAATAGACGTCAGGCCTTTTCATAGCAGTTCATCAGGGACTTGAAGAATTTCTCCGCGTTGAACGCCTGATCGAACACGTGACGCGAATTTGCGCCCATCCGGCGGCATTCGTCGATGGACAGCGAGTTGAGCTGCTCGGCGAGGCACGCCCCCGTGAGCTGCTGCAGCATCAGACCGTTGTAGCCATGAATGACCTGTTCCGGCAGCGAGCTTTCACTCGATACGACCAGCACCTTGCCGGCTCTCATCGCTTCGATCGGCACGAGCGCGAGCCCTTCCCAGCGCGACGGAACCACGATCGCGTCCATCCTGCGCATCGCGTGTCCGGTCTCTTCGGGGCCGACCCAGCCGTGGTACGTGATGCGCGACGCTTCGCCCGGCATCGCCACGCCGCCGCGCACCGCTGTGCCGAACACATGCACCTGCAAGTGGTCCTTGAGCAGCGGCAAGGCGTCGACGAGGATGTCGAAGCCCTTCTGATAATCGAGCCGCCCGAAGTAACCGACGCGAATGTGTTGCGCCGGCTGCGCGACGGCTTCCGTTTCGTCGCTGAACCACTCGGCCGCGGCGTCCGTCGCAATGCCTGTGTAGACAAGCTCGACCTTGTCGGGCGCGATGCCATGCCTGCGCGCCGCGCGCACTTCGTCGAACGACATGCAGAGAATGCGCGCGCAACGCCGCGCCAGCCATTTCTCCATGAGCGCGAAGGCGAACGCGGTCGCGCGCGAGATGTCCTTCTTCATGAAGGACCACGCGTGCGGCGTGTACAGCACTTTCTCGTCGCCGAAGCGGTTCAGGCGCACGTACACGCCCGGATAGGAGCTATGGCAATGAATCACGTCCGCATGCAGCGTCCTGACCAGCCTGCGCACCGCGCGCGCGATCCCGACGAACCTGAGCGGATTGCGGCTCGACCGGTACGACACGACCTCGATGCCGTCGACGTCCAGCTTCGCGACATCCATCTTGCGCGGATCGCATACGAGCACCACGTCGTGTCCGTGATTGCGCTGCTCTATCATCAGCGCGGTCACATAATTGGCGACGCCGCCGATCCATGTTTCAACTACGTGGACTATTCTCAATACGCACCCCAGCGTGTCGATGAAAAAAGCGCGGGCCGGTTCTTTTTCGTCTCAGCAAATGCGCCATCGGCAAGGCGAACAGCACGATCCAGCGCACCCCGTAGTAGGCGAGTACGTTCGAATCGAACAGGAAAAACAGGAACGGCAGTGGGTATGACACCACCTTCACGGGCACCCATCGCCAGTTCGAGCCGAGGGCCATCTGGTCGATCCACGCCATCAGCCAGGCCGCCACGACGAACGACAGCAGATAACCGAACACACCGAAATTGACGAGGAATTCGCCGGGCATGCCGAACAGCAGCGTCGTCTCGGCGGACTGGTTGGTCTCGGTCTCGCGAACGATGTCGGTCTTCTCGCGGGCAAAGGTTTGCGGCTTGTCTTTCCAGACCGCCTTCGGGACGACCGCCGCGACCGCGCCCACAAAGCTGCGGCCCATGGCGAGCGTGTAGCCCGGCTTCGACACCGAGTCGATCGCCTGCACCTGCACGTCGAAGCGCGACAGGTCGCGAAACAGGAAGAAGCTGAGCGGTCCCATCGACAATTGCAGCATCCGCTTATCCGCGAAGTTTTTCGACAGGTTGCCGATCTCCGAATAGTCGATGCCGAACTTGAGCGGCAGCATCGCGAGACCGCCGACGGCGACGCAGATGCCGACGATCTTCGCCGCGCGCCGGCTGATGCGCGCAACGAACGCGTGATAGATGAGGCAGGCGAACAGCACGACGAACACGATGCCCTGCCGGTTGCCGAATACGCCGGACGACAGCCATCCGAGCACGATCAGTTGAGCGAAGGCCGCGATCCTCATCAGGCGACTGCGCCACGGCCGGAGCATCACGCATGCGAAAACCCAGAGCGGCGCGGTATTGGCAAGCGCCTGCACGACACCGAGCCCTTCCAGCGGATCGTTTTGCGTGACCGACGTTTCGAGGCGATTTGCATAGAGCTGAGCGATCTGCCCATAGCCGCCAAGCTTCACATAGATGAACGCGAGCGCCGCGAGAGCCAGCAGTGCGAACGCATAGACCCAGCGGCTCACGGTGACGGCCCGGCGCATGTCCGGCATCGCGGCAGACGCCGCGCGCCTGCTGCGCATCGCGATGAGCGTAAAGTTCATCGCCCAGATGCCGACGATGTTCAGCATGAACCAGGCGATCGTCGCGGGGTTCTGTTCGGGCAGGAGCGTCAGATAGATCTCGTCGCGCGCGATCAGCTGGCCAGCCGGCAGCACGCAAAAATACGCGAGCGCGAACAGCCGCCACAGCCGCAGCAACGCGTTATCGGCCTTCATGCACCAGATGCTCACGGCCCCAAGCAGCAGCAGACAGACCGTCAGCCTATTGGCGCCGCCAAGATAGAGCGCGGCGAAGAGGCCCGCGCTCGCGAAGCCGCCGCACAGCAGCCGGAGAAACGGCAGCTTGTCGCGTCTTCGCCGCGCCCGGCGCCAGTTCGCTCGCGCCGCTCTCATTTCGCCGGCGTCTTCTGGTTCTGATACTGATAGGCAACGTAGCGGTACGCGCCATACTTCGACCGATAGCCGAACGCGCGCGCATTCACGCCGTTGAAAATCGCGCCTTTGAGCGGCGCGTCCGCGCGTTGCAGTTGCCGCGCGCTTTCGGTGAGCTCGCCGATCGTCGTCTTCTGAAAACGCGCAACAAGGAACACCGTGCCGGCGATGGATGCCATCACCGGCGCATCGGAGACCGCCAGCACCGGCGGTGTATCGATGACCACCAGGTCATAGCGCTCGCTGACCGATTCCATCAGGCGGCTCATCCTCTCGCTGAGCAAAAGTTCCGACGCGTTGGGCGGAATGCTGCCCGCCGTCATCAGATCGAGTCCCGGCGACACCTCCCGCTGAATCGCGGCCTCGTCCGCCACCTCGCCCACGAGCACGTTCGACAGGCCCTGCCCGCGTGCGCGTCCGAAGTACTGATGCAGGTGGCCGCGCCGCATGTCCGCATCGACGAGCAGCACGCGTTTGTTGCCGCCGCACAGCACGGCCGCGAGATTGGCGGACACGAACGACTTGCCGACGCCCGGCGCGGGGCCGGTCAGCAGCAGGCGATTGTTCGGCGCCTCGAGCATCGCGAAGCTCAGCGCGGTACGCAAGCTGCGCAGGCTTTCGATCGACGGGTCGGCCGGATTCGATTCCGCGAGCAGGTATCTGCCCTGCCTATCCGATTGCATGCCCGTGTTCAGCGACTTCTGCACCTGCGAAAGCGGAATCGTGCCGTACACGTTGAGGCCCGCGTAGCTCTCGATGTCTTGCGCGTCCGACACGCCGCCGTACAGCATTTCCCGTGCGAACGCGGCGCCAATGCCGAGCATGAGGCCGGCGATCGCCGCAAGCCCGATCACGAGCGGCTTTTTCGGCCATACCGGCTCTTCCGGCACGCGCGCGTCGTCCACGTGGCGAACGTTGCCGACCTTGCCCGCCGCGACCAGCTTCAACTGCTGGATGTTGTTCAGCGTGCCGACATAGATGTCCTGATCGACCTGCACGTCGCGCATCAGCGACACCAGATCCTGCTCGAGGTTCGGCAGGCGCTTCATGCGGCGGTTCACGTCGCCGAGCCTGGTCTTCATCGCGCCGATCTGCTGATTGAGCGCGATGATCTCGGGATGACCCGCCGCATAGCGCGTCGCGAGATCGTCAAGCTTCTGCTGCAGGTCGAGCAGGTTGCTTTGCGTCGCGACGCTTTCCTGAAGGAAGGTTTGCGCTTCGAGGCTCACGTCGAACGTGCCGCGCTGGTTGCGCATCGCCTTGTAGCGCTCTTCCGCAACATCCAGATCGTGCTTGAGATGCGGCAGCAAGCCCTCGAGGAATTGCGACGACTTCTCCGCCTGGGCTGCCTTGCGCCTGACGTTCTGCGCGACGTACTCCCCGCCGATCTGGTTCAGGATCGCCGAGATCTGCTGCGGATCGCGGCCACGCAGCGCGCCGGTAATGATGTCGCTTTGCTTGCCCTTCTGCTGCATGTTGAGATCGCGTTGCAGATCGGTCAGCGTCTTGAGCTTCGACTCGCGCGTCAGGATGAATGCGGCGCCTGGCTTCGCGTGCACGGCTGCCACGAGAAGGCGAAGATGGCCTACGCTCTGCTCGATGTCGACCGGCTTGCCGATCACGCCTTCGATCGGCGCGTCGAGATTGGACTGCTGAAGGCGAAAGCGCTGGTTCTCGAGTAGCGTCAGCCTGAAGCGTTCGCCTTCGAGTTCCTTCGGCACGTCGAATTCACGCATGTCGATCGATTCGGTGCCCCAGCAGAAACCGCCCCAGCCGAGAAGACCAGGATTCGACAGCGACTTCGCGCTGTCGGCGATGCGCCAGCCGATCAGCGGAAAATAGCGCGGCCGTGCGTCGAAATAGAGACGCAGATTGTTCACTGCCTGATCGACCACCATCCGCGATTGCAGGATCTCGAGCTCGCCTTCGGCTTTCGTCTTCACGTCGAACAGCGACGACACGTCGCCAAGCAGCGAGCTCGCGCTCGCCTGGTGGTCTTCCTCGACCTGGATCATGATGTTCGCCTGATACGTCGGCTTCGCCAGAAACGCGTAGGCGGTCC
The DNA here is from genome assembly GCF_004361815.1 of Paraburkholderia sp. BL10I2N1. Taxonomy (NCBI): domain Bacteria; kingdom Pseudomonadati; phylum Pseudomonadota; class Betaproteobacteria; order Burkholderiales; family Burkholderiaceae; genus Paraburkholderia; species Paraburkholderia sp. BL10I2N1. The sequence goes on from NZ_SNWA01000001.1 coordinate 4,404,210, forward strand.
CCAGCAGTACGACGGCGGCGAAGATGCTCGCGATGAGCCAGCGGTTCGCGATCACGATGTCCAGATGGCGGATCAGGTCGCCGTCCTCGTCGATGCGATCCTCAACGATCGGGTCCACTCGGTTGTTCATGCTGTTCTCTCGTTAGACCATTGCTTTTATACGTGGCGCCCATGCGTCGACGCCCCAGCGGATCAGCTCGAATGCATCGTGGAAATGCGCAATCGGCTTTCTGTACGGATCGGGCACGTCCAGGCGCGCGACCTCTCCGAGCCGGAACACCTTGCCCGACGCGCCCGGATGCCGGCGCATGATCTCGTGCTTGTGCGCCGCTTCCATTGCGAGAATCAGATCGGCGCCGTTGGCGAGAGCCACATTCAGCTGTTGCGCGCGATGCGCGGCGATGTCGAGCCCCGACTCCGCGGCGACGCGTATCGCCAGCGGATCGGGCGCCGAACCCACGACCGCGTCGAGCCCGGCCGACAGTACCGTGACGCTGCCGAGTTCACGATCGAGCAGGTATTGCGCCATCGGGCTGCGACAGATGTTGCCCACGCACACGACCAATACCGTCTTGATCATTTGGTCACGATCGCCCCGGTTAGCGCCGCGTTGACGGCGGGCAGCAACAGGCTCAAGACGCGGGAGAAGCGCACGAGGCCATTGCTGTCGACATAGACGACGTCGCGCGGATTCAGCTCGAACTGATTCGCGAGCAGCATCGAGACCGGCGAGCGCGCGGTGAGGTGATAGACCTGCGGATTCGGTCCGAGCGAATTGCGAATCACGTAGACCTCCGATGCATCGGCGGTATTGCTGTTCAGGCTTCCTGCCTGCGAGATGGCTTCGCTCAGGGTGAGGCGGCCGTTGCGCCGTGGAATCGCCGTCATCGGCTTGTTGACTTCGCCCATCACATACACGCCGTTTTCGTCGCGCGCCAGCACGCGCAGCAGATCGCCGTCGTGCAGCACGATCTTCGCGGGATTGACGCCCGTATCGAGCATGTCGGTGACGCTGATCGGATACGAGCGTCCGTCGCGCACGAGCACGAGGCGGCTCTGATCGGCGGTGTCGCTGAAGCCGCCGGTGCGATTGATCGCGTCGTAGAGCGTCATCGGGATGTCGTTGAGCGGCAGCGCACCCGGCGCATGCACCTGGCCGTCCACGAACACCTGTTTCGCGCGGAACGACGCGACGCGCACCGTCACCTGCGGCTTGATGAATGCGTTGGCGAGCCGCTTCGTCAGTTCACGCTGCACTTCCGCAGGCTTGAGCCCCTCGACGTGCAGGCTGCCCGCATAGGGGAATTGGAGGTTGCCGTCCTCGTCGATCACGAAACCGGACACGGGATCGGAAGCGCGCGTCGCGGTCTGGCCGGAGGGTGCCTGCGCGGCGGCCAGTTCCGGGTGATCCCACACCGTGATCTGCAGCACGTCGCCCTTGCCGAGCGTATAGGCGACGGGCGGGGACATGAGATCGCGAAACTGGTCGGAGCGTGCCTGCGCGAGCTGGCTTTGCATTTGCGCGATCAGCGCGACGTTAATGTCTTCGATCGATACCGGCAGGCTGGCGGGCGGCGTCTTTGCATCGCCGCTCGTGACAGGCAGCACCACCGGTTCGCCCATCTTCATGCCCGGCGCTGCCGCGCAAGCTACCATCCCTGCGCACACGGCGACGGCGAACAAACCGCGCACGATCCTCAGGCATGGGCCAAGCGCCTTCACATCCATTCTCATCTCACTGCTCCGTAAAACCCGTTATCGAACAGGATGTGTTCGACCTCCGTCTCGCCTGCCATTTACTTGCCCCATTGCGTGCACATCGCTTTCGTCGCGCGACGCGACACGCAGGAAACCGTCCGATTTCAGATAGAGCCGCTCGGGGTTTAATCCCTGCGTCCAGCAATCAACCACCCAAACGGTTACGCATGGTTAGACGAAGTACTTCGCGAGCGCACCGGCACGCCGGTATCCGTTTCACGCTAAGCAGTACTTTTTAACCGGGTGACTTCAGGGTGTTTATCGAGGTAACCCTTCTCAATACGCATTACGATGCGACATCCCTTTCGCGACTGTCGCAAGAACGATGCGCATATCCAGACCAAACGACCAGTTGCGCAAGTAATACAGATCGTGCTCCACCCGCCCTCGCATCTTTTCGATCTCGTCGGTCTCGCCGCGAAAGCCGTTGATTTGCGCCCATCCGGTGATGCCCGGCTTGATCCTGTAGCGGTGTATATAGCCGTCGACAATGGCGCGGTACTCGTCGTCGTGCTCTATCGCATGCGGTCTCGGTCCGACCACCGACATGTCTCCGCGCAGCACATTGAAAAATTGCGGCAACTCATCGAGGCTCGTGCGGCGAAGAAATGCGCCGAGGCGTGTGACCCGCGGGTCGCCGCGAGTGGCCTGGCAAATCACGCCAGGCTGCTCGGCATGCAAGCGCATCGAACGAAACTTGTAGATGCGGAATACGCGCCCGTCCACGCCCTTGCGCCGCTGGGTAAACAACACGGGCCCCTTCGACGTCGCCTTGACGGCCACTGCAATCAACAGCATCAGCGGCGCCAGCGAGAGCAACATGACAACCGCAAACAACCGGTCGAACAGCGCCTTCTGCATCAATGCGTACGGCGTCATCGGCGAGGCCATCAGATTGATGGCCGGTGAACCGATCAGATCGACCATGTTGCGATCGAACATCACGAGACTGCGCACATCGGGAATGAAGCGCAAGTTGACGAGGTCGCCGCTGAATTCATCGAGTATGCGCAGAAGGGTGCTCTCGTCGGACATTCTCAGCGCGAGCCATACCTCGTCGACCCGCTCGTCGCGCACCCATTCCGCGAACTTGCTCAGACGTACGAACGAAGGCAAGCCATGCGCATCCGGCGTTCTGTCGCGAAGCGTATTCAGCGTTGCGACCGCCCGAAAACCCGCCGCTGGAGATCCGGCGATGCTGGCGATCACGCTGTCGCAATGCGCGCCAGCGCCCACCACCGCCACCGTGCGCAGATTCCGCCTCGAGCGCCAGCGGCGCCCGAGCACCGCGTACACCAGCAGTCGCGACACGACAATTCCAATGGCAGTGGTCGCTGTCCAGCTCACGCACCAGAGCCGCGACATCGGCGCAGCACGGTGAAGCAGAAACATGACGACCAGCCCGCACCCTTGCACCACGACCCAGCCGAACACGGCGTTGAAAGCCAGACGCCATTTCGATCGGCCGCGCCATGAGCTGTACATGTCGAACCATGGCAACAGCAAAATCGCGAGCGCCATGTCGAACACCACGAAAGCGCTCTCGATAGTCCACTGTTGCGCGCTGGGTATGAAAAGCAGGGAAGCGAGAACCGCCCCCGAGCCGATCAACCCCATGTCTAACAAGCGCGCCAGCACACTTCCCCACCCCACGAAGTCACGGCCACCAGCCTGGCGAATCACGGTGCTCACGACGGCCGACCTAGCGCTCGACGGCGCCGCGTCTTCGAGCCGTTGCCTCGACGCAATGCGATTCACGCAGCAATGCAGGACGCATGCACGCGACGCTCAATTCCAGATCAGCCTGCAACTTCATGGCATGAATCCCAAAGTCTCTTTGGAGCGCAAACCGCGTCACCCCCGTTCTAAAGAGTTCGAATCTTACGGCCCCAGGAGAATCAGAAAAGTGGCACTCGTCTGAATTTTTTTTTAGATTTTGTTAAGTGCTGGATTTGCCCTTAGGGCCATCGCATGAAACGTCAAATCGCTAAACGTCTTTGCCAGCCAGGCAGTTCCAGATAGCGGTCATTGGCGCAGGCGAGCATACGGCGATTTTTCAGCCCCGCCTTGGTGGTGCGATCCTGCCGCAGCAGGTTCATGACGATGCGCCTGAGGATTGCGAAGTTCTGCGCGGCGTTGTCTACGCGAACGCGACACTGGTCTTCACCAAAGGCCACATCGAGACACCGGTGCTCGCGTCACGTGTGACGCGGTGCGCAAGACTGCCAATGGCACCCTGTCGAAATGGGCGTGGACGAGGGCGCGGCGAAAGCCTGATCCATCGGACGGCCACGCTTGACCTCGTCACTCTGGAAATAAATCGACGACGTTACGATCGAAGCGCGGCGCAGGTTGTCGTTCTAACCCTTGCGCAAAACCTCCAACCGGTAGGCGGGCACAGCGGTTGCTGTTTCCCCTTGCAGCGTTGGCCTCACCGGCCTGTGAGACGACGCCGTCGAGCGACATCAGATCAATCCGGCACTCTATTGGTGGGAGGCCTTCATGCTTCGATACGCAGTCGTTTTCTTCGTCATCGCGATCATCGCCGCTGTCCTCGGCTTTGGCGGGATCGCCGCTGGCGCGGCTGAGATCGCGAAGGTTCTGTTTTTCATCTTCCTCGTGATCTTCCTCGTGACCTTGCTGATGGGCGTCATCAGGCGATAGACGCACCCAGGCCTTCCGTCGCAGGCCCCGATCAGGAGGCTCGTAACAGATCGCGCGTCATCGCTGTCGCGACTACGTGCGATCTGCTTTTTTGACGAAACGTTTGCGTGTCGCAACGGTACGAATGGCGCATGGAGCAACCTGCGCACCTTGAAATTATTGCGTGGCAGCTTGCAATATTTGCGGCACTTCGCGGGCTTCCCTGGTGCGTCGGCAGCCAATACCGCCGCTGCCCGCTCCCTAACTTCCCTCAGGTTCCTGCAATGCGCCCGGCGCGCCGTCCGTGCCTTGCGCACGCAACGCCTTCGAACGGGCTTCCAGTGTTTCCAGCGCCTCGATCAACCGGTTTACGCGGCCTCGCTGTGCCGGCACAATCGCCTCCGCTGCAACCGTTCTCACGCGGTTGCGCCAGTACGACAATGGAAGCGGGTCGTTCGCCGCAATGTGGTTGATGATCTGTTCGAGATGTTGAATGTCCTTCTCGACCTGATAGTGGTCCATTGCTTCCCCCGGCGACGCCTTTTTAATGCGTTTCGCATGGAATCATGGTCTGTATAGATATCGTGACCGCTCCCGCCCGGCTCGGCCCGACTGGTGGCGCAAGACTATCTATCTGACACCAGGGGAAATTGCCAGGCAAGCTCTGACGCCTGTTTCCGAGAAATCCTCAGAAGTTTGCCAGCCAGAGCGGCATCCCGGCGGACAGCCGCGCGGCGAGAAAATCGATCAACGCCCTCGCGCGCCGCGGCATTGATTTCGGACGACCATACTGCACGCCGTCGCGCAGTAACGACGTGTTACGAATATCGCACAGCCGTTGCACCTGCAACCCGGCGCGCCACCTAAACTCCGCTCCTGATTACTGACCTTGCACTCACTGCACGAAGCGGAAAAGAAATGATCAAGAACGCGATGAAAGCGATGCTGGGCATCGCTGTGCTGGCTGTTTCCTGCGCTGCGTCTGCGCATGTCGATGTGGGCATCGACGTCGGCATCCCTGGACCCGTGTTTGTGCCGGCACAGCCCGAATATGCGCCGCCGCCTCCCGTCGTTTATGCCCAGCCACCCGTCGTGGCGTACGGTGGCGATGAAGACTGGCGCGAGCGCGAATGGCGGGAGCGTCGCGAGTGGCGCGAACGGCAGTGGCGCCATCACGAAGAGCGGGAACGCGAGTGGCACGAACGTCACGGCTGGGATGGCGATTGAAATCGGGTGGACCGCCACCACTTTCCGCTCACACAACACACGGGGTAACTCAGAATGAAAGCTCTGCACACATTTGCAGTCGCAGCCGCGGCACTGGTGCTCGCAACAGCCGGAACGGCAAACGCCGCCGGCTGCCTGAAAGGCGCGGTCGTCGGCGGGGTGGCTGGCCACTATGCCGGACACCACGCCGTGATCGGTGCCGTTGGCGGTTGCGTCGTGGGACACCACCTCGCAAAGAAACATGCTGAAGAGCAGGCGGCGCAACGCCAGGCAGCACCGGCACAAGTCCAGTAACGCATCGCGTCGCCGGGTTACCCGGCGGGACAGGCGGCTCGCCGTTCCACCGGGTAGGCACTGGCGCTTTCACGTCATCGGGCTATCCGCGCCCACAGGCTCAGCGCACGAGCGCGAACGCCTCCCTGGCAGCGATGTCGCCGGAGCCGAACACGCCCGCGACCGTATAGTCGACGGCGACGCATTCGAACGTGGCGTCCATGAACGTGAACACGAAATGCCGCAGCGAAGCTTGCGGCGACGCGATCTCCCACCCTTCAGCAACGAGCGACGAATTCACCACCTCGTGCGCCGAATACGACTGGAGACCGCGTGACGAAAGCGGATGCATGTCGAGCGCGTCGTCGCCTGGCGGTCCGAGCCGATGAAAATCGGTCCCTGTGAACAGGATCATGCAATACGGTTCGGCGTCGTCATCGAACGGGCCGAAGCGTTCGAAGTCCGCATCGGCGATCCGGTACGACAGCGCAATGCGCCGCTCACTGGCCACAAGCAAAGGCTCGCAGGCGGGACCGGGAACGGCGTCAAGCAGAACGACTTCGTCCTGCTGGCTCAGGTCGGGATTGATATTCATCGATGGCTGCCGCTGCGCCATGCGCCCGCGTTTGCGGCGGCGGCATTCGCGGAGTGCGCGGACTTCGCGAGATGCGTGCGAATCGGTTCAAGTGTGGCCATGCATCACTCCCATCGGGTTAATGGCCCGCACTATGCCACGGATAGTCGACATAACGCGACTGCGCCGCGCACGGCAGTTGACGGTTCACGGCGTCGCAAGGTAGGGGCAAACAGGAACCAGGCAGGTCGATCCAGGCGCTCGCGGCTTACCCATGCCTGCAGTCAGACAGGTTGCGCGCCCCAGGAGACGGTGCGATTTCTCCCCGCGCTTTTCGCGGAATACAGCGCGCGGTCGGCGCGTGCGAGTGTTGCATTCAGGTCGTCGCCAATCTCGAACCGGCAAACACCGGCGGAAAACGAGTACTTGATCGACGAGTCGTCCGCTAACCCGAGCTTTGACTTCTCAAATAGCCGGAATCCGCATCAGTGCAGGGTTTCGGCTATTTTCTGGGACTATCATGTAGCCATGTAAGTTAGTATTTTTATATTGACTTTCGGTGATTATTTGCTTTAATCAGTGTTCATGTATATCGAACACGTCCCCAACCGCAACTCACCGCCCGCCATCCTGTTGCGCGAGTCCTTCCGCGACGGCAACAAGGTGAAGAAGCGCACCCTGGCCAACCTCTCATCGCTGCCCGCCGAGGTCATCGAAGGACTGAAGGTGCTGCTGCGCGGTGGCGTCGCAGTGCCCTCGGCTGAAGAGGCCTTCGTGATCGAGCGCAGCCTGCCGCACGGACATGTGGCCGCGGTGCTGGGCGCGGCGCGTGCCTGCGGCGCCGAGCAGTGGTTTGCGGCTGCACCGGCCGCGCTGCGCGCGATGCTCATGGCGCTGCTGGTGGCGCGGGTGGTGTCTCCCGCTTCGAAGCTGGCCACCCATCGCATGTTGCGCGACGAGACCGCGACCCACTCGCTGTCGCGGCTGCTGAAGCTGGGCGAGGTTGACCTCGGACAGGTCTATACCGCGCTCGACTGGCTGGGCGAGGCCCAGGAAGACATCGAGAAGCGGCTGGCGCGCAAGCATCTGGCCGGCAGCATGCTGGTGCTCTATGACCTCACGTCCACGTGGGTGACCGGAGACTGCTGCGAGCTTGCCGCGCGCGGCTACAGCCGCGATGGCAAGCGCGACGATCCGCAGATCGTGTTCGGGCTGGTTTGCACTCCTGAAGGCTGTCCGGTGGCCGTCGAGGTGTTTGCCGGCAACACCGCCGATCCGGCTACCGTGGCCTCGCAGGTGGAGAAACTGCGGGACCGCTATGGCATCGGCAAGATCGCCTGGGTGGGCGACCGGGGCATGCTCACGCAGGCGCGCATCGACACGGTATTGCGCCCGGCGGGGCTGGACTGGGTGAGCAGCCTGCGCGCGCCGCAGGTGAGCGCGCTTGCCCAGGAGAAGGGGCCTTTCCAGCCCTCGCTGTTTGACGAGCGCAACCTGCTGGAGCTGACCAGTGAGGCGTTCCCCGGTGAGCGGCTCATCGTGTGCCGCAATCCGCTGCTGGCCGAGCAGCGGACCCGCAAACGCGAGGACTTGCTGCAGGCCACTGAAGCCGAGCTGACGAAGATCGCCGAGGCGACCACGCGTGCCCGCAACCGCCTCAAGGGCGCCGATGCCATTGCCCTGCGCGTGGGCCGCGTCATCGACCACTACAAGATGGCCAAGCACTTCGAGCTGAGCTTCACCGACGAGGGCTTCACCTGGACGCGCAAGGCCGGTCAGATCCGGCAGGAAGCGGCGCTCGACGGCCTGTATGTGGTGCGCACCAGCGTGCCCGAACAGGACCTGCCGGCCGAAGCGGCTGTCTCGGCGTACAAGGGCCTGGCGGTCGTGGAGCGTGCCTTCCGGTCGCTCAAGACAGTCGATCTGAACGTGCGCCCCATATTCCACTGGAACGCCGAGCGTGTACGGGCGCACGTCTTCCTGTGCATGCTCGCCTACTACGTCGAATGGCACATGCGCGAGACCTTGAAGCCGATGCTGTTTGACGATGAATACATCGAGCTCGCACGCGCAACCCGGCCCTCGCCCGTGGCCAAGGCACGACGTTCGGACCAGGCAAAAGCAAAGGATGCCACGCGGCTTGGCGAGGACGGCTTGCCCGTCCATAGCTTCCGCACGCTGCTCGATGATCTGGCCACGCTCGCCTACAACGTCTGCCACACATCTCTGAACCCGGACGCAAAGATCGTGATGATCACGCGGCCCACACCCGTTCAGGAAAAGGCCTTCCGCCTGCTGAACATCAGCCCTGTCTGTACCCAGTAACCGACTCCCCCCGACACGCGTAACCGCGGCAATTCAAGGACCTGCGCGCGCCGCATGCTCAAAGTTCGGGCTAACCGGACCCTGCGGCCAAGCACGTTGCGACGCATCCGTTCGACAGCCGATGCGCCATGCTCGACAGGCGTGCCGGGAAAAACCACCAGGAATTCTTCGCCGCCAATGCGACCGGCGATGTCCGATTGACGCGTCGCCTGCCGGCAGACCTCGCCGAAGTCGCGCAGGACAGCGTCGCCGGCAGCGTGCCCATGCAGATCGTTGATCCGCTTGAAGTGATCCAGGTCGACGAGCGCGATGGTGAGGGGCGTCTGCGCGCCCGCGGAAGCCGACATCGCAAGCTCGAGGGCCGACATCGAATGGCGCCGGCTCGCAAGCCCCGTCAGCGCGTCCGTGCGGGCTTCTTTCAGTGCGCGTTCGTGCGCGCCGATCCACGCCTCTTCGGTGGACTTCAGGTGAGATATGTCGGTGCCGACCACGACGATCCAGTCGTTGTCGAGCAGCGTCTCCGTCATCGAGAACCACCGCCCGTCCATCAGTTCGGCAGCGAAGGTGCGTTGTCCCGCGTCCTGGCGTCGCAGTTCCTGCGCATGGGTGATGAACGCCAGCGCATCGTCGCCTTCGATACGCGTACCGCGCTGGTTCAGGACGCCGCGCAGCACCACGTCGGCAAAAGTAATTTCGCCATCGTTACGGCCAAGGCCGAAGGAATGCCGGAACGCACTGTTGGCAAAAACGAGCCGGTCACTCGTGTCATAAATGGCGACGAGCAGATGTTGTCCTTCGAGCGCGCACAGCAACGCTTCGTGGGCGACATCGTCAGTACACAGGTCCAGTATCGATTTCATCGACGTCGGTTGAGGTTTTTTACCGCGCAGTACCGCCGAACCGGAGCGCCAACGCGAAGGCCCCGCGACGCTCCCCTGCTGCGGATCCACTCTTTTTTCCCGGCAGGAAGAAAGGCGCCGCGGGCCGGAAGACCCGCGGCACGTGAAACGTTCCAATGACCCCGGCAGTGCGGAAAGTCATGGAGAACGTGGAGACAGATCCAAGTCTACGCGCGCGCCAGGTTCGTCATCCGGAGAACAAAGAGCCGTTTCGCCCGCTATTCCGCCGTTGGCAGCCGCTTCGCCAACGTCGCCGACCCTCGCCAATCGACACGTCGGCGACATGCAGGTGGCAGGAGCCGGCAGATTCAGTCCGCAGTTGCCCAGCCCCTTTCAGAAAAATGCGCCTCTGATAGCCCGATTCAATTGACAACTCCACCCTCGCCGTCCTGTAATTAAAGCCTCTAGTTCGCGACGCCAGGCTCCGCCGATACCGGGGTACGCTCTCATCCACGCGGCATCAGATCGCCAGGCTAGCCACTGACGAACAGATAACCATACCAGGTGAGGCGTTCGTGATACCGGTGCGTACTCTGACTGCCGTGACTGGCGCGCTCTTCGCCGTCGCGGTGCAAGCCGCGGATATAAGCGGTGCCGGCAGCACGTTCGCTGCTCCCATCCATACCAGTTGGGCCAATGCCTACCAGAAGAGCGGCGGCGGCAAGGTGATCTACCGAAGCGTAGGTTCGTCGGATGGCATCAAGCAGATCCTCGCCAGGACAGTCGATTTCGCGGGCTCCGACGCTCCGCTCAAGGATGAAGACCTCGTAAAAGATGGCTTGATCCAGTTCCCGACCGTGGTGGGTGGCGTGGTGCCGGTCGTCAATCTTCCGGACGTCGGACCCGGCGACCTGACGCTCTCCGGCCCGGTGCTCGGCGACATCTACCTCGGCAAGACCACCAACTGGAATGACCCCGTCATTGCCGCGCTGAATCCGCACTCAAACTGCCCGATCTTGCGATTGCCGTGATTCGTCGGTCAGATGGTTTAGGCACGACCTTCATCTGGACCCACTACTTTTCACAAGTCAATCCGGAATGGAAGCGCCGGATTGGCGAAGGCACGAACGTCCGCTGGCCGCATGGTGCTGGCGCCCGGGGTAACGAAGGAGTGGCCCTTTTCGTCCAGCGGCTGTCCGGCGCCATAGGCTACGTGGCATGGGATTTCACCAGGCAGAACCACATGGCCTATACGTCCATGACGAATGCAGCGGGCATCGCACTGCGGCCTGGCCCGAACGCCTTCAGGGCGGCTGCCGCCGGCGCCGACTGATCGAGATCGTTCCATCAAATCCTGACCAACGAGCCGGGCAAGGACGCATGGCCTGTCGTTGGCGCGACCTTCGTGCTGCTGCACACGACGCCGGACAAGTGCGGCCACGCCGAGGAAACCCTGAAGTTTTTCGACTGGGCGTTCAGGCATGGAGACCGGGCTGCCGAAGCACTGGATTACATTCCACTTCCGGAACCGGTGGTGAACGAAATCCGTTCGCAATGGCGCGCGAAGGTAAAGGACGCGCAGGGCAAGCCGATCGCCGAATAGCGCCACGACTCCGGCATCGCGCGGCCGCGTTCACCCGCGTGAAACCTTGCGCAAGACTGAGGTCTCTCTGCTCAAGCAAGGCGCGAGGTGTCATCATCGAGTCTGCCGTGCGACTAACCATGACAGATGACGCCGCACGTGTCAGGAGACAGGCACACATGATGAACGCTATCCGGAAATTCCTCGTCACTGCGAGCCTGCTGTTCGTTGCCGGCTACGCGGTTGCCGGCGAGCAGGCCTTCACCCAGTCCGCTTTCGACAGACTGAACGCCGCCGGCGCACCCAACATCGTCTACTTTCACGCGACCTGGTGCCCGACCTGCAAGATCCAACAACCCATCGTGGACCACCTCGCTGCGCAGCCCGAGTTGAAAGGCGTCACCATCCTCGAAGCCGACTTCGACAAGGAGGTGGCCCTGAAGCGCGCCCTGAAAGTCAGCCAGCAGTCGACTTTCGTGGTCTTCAAGGGCGGTCGCGAAGTCGCTCGATCGACCGGACAGACGCGTGAGCAGGACATCAAGGACACGTTTGCCAAGGCCCTGTGATGGACTTCACGCTGGGTACGTACGCGGTGGGATTGATGGCGGGTGTCCTGACTATCCTGTCGCCGTGTGCCCTACCTCTCGTGCCGATCCTCGTGACGTCGGCGCTGGCTGCTCACCGGTTTGGCGCCATCGCGCTCGCCCTCGGACTAGGTATCTCCTTTGCCGCCATTGGCGTTTTCGTGGCGACAGTGGGCGTATCGCTCGGGGTCGACAACGACGTTTTTCGTCGTGGCGCCGCCGTGCTGATGATCCTGTTTGGGTTCGCGATGCTCTCGCAGCGATTGCAGGCCACAGTCAGCCGCGCGACAGCAGGGATAAGCGGAACTGGCCAGAACTGGTTGAGCAAGATTAGAGGTGACAGCCTGTCCGGCCAGTTCGCCGTTGGCCTGCTTCTGGGTGCGGTATGGAGCCCGTGCGTCGGCCCGACGCTGGGCGCGGCGACGACCCTCGCCGCACAAGGTAAAAGTCTTGGCGGGATCGCATTGCTGATGGGTCTGTTTGGCGTGGGGGCCGGCTTGCCTCTCGCGCTTGTCGGCATGCTGTCGCGAGTGTCGATGCTCAGGCTGCGCAGCGGTCTCGGCTCGATCGCAGCGGCGGGAAAAACGGTTCTCGGGACGATGTTCGTCGTCTTCGGGCTCTTCATCCTCACAGGGTTCGACAAGACACTCGAGACAGTGCTGCTATCCGCAAGCCCGGCGTGGCTCACCGCATTGACTACATCGCTATAGGCGGCACAGGACAGGCTGACTTAAGCGGTTGCATCTTCAGACTGTTCGTGACCCTTGCTCACAGGATCTAGCTGGAGAGCACCATTTCCGTTCCGCGAAACGCTGGCCGCGACTCGACGACGGGCTCCTGGCCGGCTATCGCGTACTGCGGCAAGGCGATCAGCATGGTGACCCGCCGGAGGATCTGCCAGAAGACCTTGTCGAAGGCTCGGGCTCGCTCGTCATCGCTCATCCCTTCACCGAGCGGATCCGGGAAATTCCATTGGCAGAATTCGGGCTCGCCGGGGAATGACGGCGCATGGTATTCCGCCACGCGATCGCACAACCCGATGACGAGGTCCATGCAGGGAGCCCAGTTGCCCGTGAATTCCAGCCAGCTTTTGGGATTGAGGCGGCTGAGTTCGGAAATGCCCGGCCGCAGTTGAGCGATAGCCAGCGGGTGAATGCGGGCGGCGGGCTCGGCCCCCGCGCTAAACGCCTCGAACCGGTCGCCAGCAAACTCGCGCAACAAAGCTTCCGCCATCACACTGCGCGCCGAATTCTCTCTGCAGAGAAACAGCACCTTATATTTTTTGGTCACGTATCTACCCCGGGACGTGCATTTTTTCATTATGTGCAGGATTCTGTCAGGCGAGTCTTGCATTACCGTGACAGCGCAAAACGGAAAAAGCGGTGGACCCGATTCAGGCCAGATAGAAAGATCATTGAAAGAATTGCGTCTTCAAAGACCAGCCCGGCTCACGTTTCCGCAGCAGATACTACCGGACGTGTTCTTCCGAAGAAATAGACAAAAAAAAACCTGGCTTATGCCACCCGGCGTACGCACAATCACCTTGCGGCCCCCTCCCCGGCGTGCACTGCCCCGGGCATGGATATCGCATAACATCCGGGCGGACGCCCGGCGAGCCAGCCGGGATGCGGGACAATACCTCCGCCGGAGCGCCGGAGCAACGGCCAGGCCCGGCGGCTGTGAGCGTCGCGCGGGTATCCTCGGCCGTTCCGCGCCGGGCAGGATCACCGATTCCATTGGAGGAAAACCTCTATGAGCGACGATGAACGCGCCATCCGAACCCTGATCGACACCTGGATGAGCGCCAGCAGAAATGGCGACACCGCCACCGTGCTTACCCTGATGGCCGACGACGTTGTCTTCATGGTTCCGGGTCAGAAGCCTTTCGGCAAGGAGGCTTTTGCGGCCACATCCGAAGGGATGAAAAACGTCCTGATCGACGGCACGAGCGACATCAGGGAACTCCAGATCCTCGGCGACTGGGCTTTCCTGCGCAACTACCTCGACCTGACGATCACGCCGCCAGGCGGTGCCGCGCCGGTGCGGCAGAGCGGCTACACGCTCACGATCCTGCGCAAGGAACTGGACGGGCGATGGGTCCTCGCGCGCGATGCGAACCTGCTCACCGTGCAGACCTGACCGAGCGCGCACGGCCAGACAAAAAAGCCGACGCGAGGTCGGCTTTCCTGCTTGAACATACCGGTCCTGAAGACCTGTAGACCTGAAGACCGCTACCGCATCATGCGCCCGTGACCTGCCCCACCGCGCCACGTCTCGGCAGCACCGCCGACACCACGAACGTCACGACGATGTTCACCACCAGCGCGATCAGGCCGATATAGAGCGGCCAGGTCCCGCCGCCCGCATGCAGCGCGTACACCGGCTTCAGGCCCTGCGAAATCGCGAGGCCAGTACCGATCACGATGCCCACCATCCAGCCGGCGAGCAGCCCTGCCGTCGACATGCGCTTCGTGTATAGCGTGAAGACGATCGCCGGGAAGATCTGCAGGATCCACACGCCGCCGAGCAGTTGCAGATCGATCGCGTACTGCGTCGGCAGGAACACGATGAAGAGCAGCGCGCCGAACTTCACGACGAGCGACACAATCTTCGCCGTCGAGGCTTCCTTCTCCGGCGTGATGTCCGGATTCACCATGGGACGCCAGAGGTTGCGGGTAAACAGGTTCGCCGCACCGATCGACATGATCGCCGCCGGCACCAGCGCACTGATCGCGATGGCCGCGGCCGCAAAGCCGACGAACCACGCCGGGAACAGTTTGCTGAACAGGGCCGGCACCACATCGGAGGCCGACTGCACCTTGACGTCCGCTGCAATCGCCATGTAGCCGAGCAGCGCGATCAAACCGAGCAGCAACGTATAGGCCGGCAGGAAGATCGCATTCTTCTTCACCGTCTTCGCCGACGCCGAGGACAGCACCGCCGTCATCGTATGCGGATACATGAACGCAGCGAGCGCCGAACCGAACGCCAGCGATGCATACGCGGTGAACTGGGTCGGCTTCAGGATGATGCCGGTAGCACCGCCCTTGGCCGTGAAGAACTTGTCGGCGGCATCGAACACCGCGCCGTACCCGCCAAGTTTCGACGGAATCAGCCACACCGCCGCGATCACGACGATGTAGATCATGATGTCCTTGACGAACGCGATCATCGCCGGCGCACGCAGGCCGCTCGAATACGTGTAGACAGCGAGAATCACGAACGCAACGACGAGCGGCAGTTCGCCGTTCACGCCCAACCCCTTGATGACGACCTGCATGCCGACGAGCTGCAGCGCGATATACGGCATCGTCGCCACGATGCCGGTGAGCGCGACGGCCGCCGGCAAGAGCTTGCCGCCGTATTCGCCATGCACGTAGTCGGCGGCGGTGATGTGGTTTTTGTCATGCGCGATCTGCCAGAGTTTCGGCATCACCGCGAACACGAACGGGTACACGATGATCGTGTACGGCAGCGCGAAGAAGCCATACGCGCCGACCGAAAACACCAGCGCCGGAACCGCGATCACGGTGTACGCAGTATAGAAGTCGCCACCGACGAGAAACCACGAAATGATCGTGCCAAACTGGCGCCCACCGAGTCCCCACTCGTGCAGTTGCGTCAGGTCCCCGCGTTTCCAGCGTGCCGCCACGAATCCAAGCACTGTCACCAGCACAAAGAAGGCGATGAAGACACTCATCGAGATGCTGTCGACCGATTTCACATCGTTCATTTGACGCTCCTGAAGACGACATACAGCAGGAGCGACGTGAGCGGCACCCACAGCAACTGATACCAGTAGAAGAATGGGAAGCCGAACAGCGGCGGTTCGATGTGGTTATAGAACGGTAGCCAGAGGAGCGCGATGTAGGGAATCAGCAGCAACACTTTGACCCAGGATCGCTGCGTTTGGTCGGATGAAGTCATGATCTTGATGTTATTGAACTGAAAGGAACTCCCGGCGTGGGCGCAACGGGGATCGCCCGTGGCGCCGCGCACGAGAGCGCGTGCGCCGGGAACATATATGAAGGTTCCTGCGTACCCGCCCGTCGTCCTGAACGGCTACGTTCGCGATTATGTGCGAATCCCGCCGAGGCTGCAGCGCGCCTCGCAGGGCGATCTCGAGCGCTGCCCGGAAGGATCGTCACGGCCACGGCACGTGGTACGCCGATATCCGCGGGCCTTCTGGACGACGCGCGCTCAACACTGCAAACTCACGGTTCACGCGCCTGTCTTTCTGCTTTCCGGGCCCCGTCCGGCGCACCCGGTAGGTGCACACAACACCGGCCTGCGTCAAAGAATCGAACCTCCAGAAAGACCCCTTTCAACAACCAGGAAAACATTCCATCATGCTTAGCAAACCCGTCCTGACCGTTGCAGAAGCGACGCAGATTCTCGATGCCGCCCGTGCGGAAGCCGCGAAGAACCAGTGGGCTGTCGCGATCGCGGTCGTCGACGACGGCGGCCATCCGCTCGCGCTCTCGCGCCTCGACGGCTGCGCCCCAATCAGCGCCTATATCGCCACCGACAAGGCGCGCACCGCTGCGCTCGGGCGCCGCGAGTCGAAGCAGTATGAAGACATGATCAACGGCGGCCGCACGGCGTTTCTCAGCGCACCGCTGTCGGGCACGCTCGAAGGCGGCGTGCCGGTGATCGTCGACGGCCAGGTTATCGGCGCGGTGGGCGTATCGGGCGTGAAGGCAGACCAGGACGCCCAGGTCGCGAAAGCCGGCGCACAAAGCATCCACGCCTGAAGCGGGCTACAGCCTGACCTGAATAGACGGAGCAGTTCATGACTCAGATGACCGACCAAAACGGCCTGAAGGTTGCGGCCAACCTCAAGCAGTTTGTTGAAAACGAAGCCCTTCCTGGGACCGGCGTAGACAGCGCCAGATTCTGGGAAGGATTTGCCGCACTCGTGCACGACCTCGCACCGAAGAATCGTGCGTTGCTGGCCGAACGCGACCGCCTGCAGACCGAGCTCGATCACTGGCATCGCGCGAACCCGGGCCCGGTTCGCGATCTGCGTGCGTATCGTGCGTTTCTCGAAGGCATCGGCTATATCGTGCCGGCGCCGGCCAGCGTCAAGGCGATCACCGCCAACGTCGATCGCGAAATCGCCGAACAGGCCGGCCCGCAGCTGGTCGTGCCGCTGTCGAACCAGCGTTATGCGCTCAATGCCGCGAACGCGCGCTGGGGCAGCCTGTATGACGCGCTGTATGGCACCGACGCCATCCCGGAAACGGATGGCGCGGAAAAGCAGGCCTCGTTCAATCCGGTTCGCGGCGCACGCGTGATTGCCTACGCCCGAGCCCTTCTCGATCAGGCCGCGCCGCTTGCCAATGGCTCGCACACTGACGCTACGCGCTACCGCGTTGAAGGGGGACAACTCGTCGTCGCGCTGAAAAACGGCTCGACCGGGCTGAAGACGCCAGCGCTATTCGTCGGCTACCAGGGCGATGCGGCTGCGCCCTCGGCGGTACTGCTGAAGCACAACGGCCTGCACATCGAAATCCAGATCGACGCCGCCGATTCAATCGGCAAGACCGACGCGGCACACGTGAAAGACGTGCTGCTCGAAGCCGCGGTGAGCACGATCATCGATTGCGAAGACTCCGTCGCGGCCGTCGACGCGGACGACAAGGTCCAGCTTTACCGCAACTGGATCGGCCTCATGAAGGGCGATCTCACCGAGCAGGTCACGAAGAACGGCAAGACCTTCACGCGCGCGCTGAATGCCGATCGCGAATACCTCGCCGCCGATGGCTCGGCGTTCAGGCTGCACGGCCGCTCGCTCCTCTTCGTGCGCAACGTCGGGCATCTGATGACCAATCCCGCGGTGCTCGACCGCGACGGCAATGAGATTCCCGAAGGTATTCTCGACGGCGTCGTCACGACGCTCTGTGCGATCCACGACCTGCAACGCAAGCTGAATTCGCGTACCGGCTCGATCTACATCGTCAAGCCAAAGATGCACGGTCCGGCGGAAGTGGCGTTTGCGAGCGAACTGTTTACGCGCGTCGAAGCGCTGCTCGGCCTGCCGCACAACACGATCAAGATGGGCATCATGGATGAAGAGCGCCGCACGAGCGTGAACCTGCCGGCCTGCATCGCCGCAGCAGCCGAGCGCGTGGCCTTCATCAACACGGGCTTTCTCGACCGCACCGGCGACGAAATGCATTCGGCGATGGAAGCCGGCGCAATGATGCGCAAGGGCGACATGAAAACGTCCGCGTGGATCACGGCCTATGAACGCAACAACGTGCTCGCGGGCCTGAGTTCGGGCCTGCGTGGCCGCGCGCAGATCGGCAAGGGCATGTGGGCGATGCCCGACCTGATGCAGGCGATGCTCGAACAGAAAATCGCCCACCCGAAGTCCGGCGCGAATACCGCATGGGTGCCCTCGCCGACCGCCGCGACGCTGCACGCACTGCACTATCACCAGGTCGACGTGCAGGCGGTCCAGCAGGACATGGAACGCATCGACTACGCGAGTCAGCGCGATGAACTGCTTGCCGGCCTGCTGACGATTCCGGTCGTCGAAAAGGCGCAATGGTCGGCCGACGAAGTCCGCCACGAGGTCGAGAACAATGCGCAGGGCATTCTCGGCTACGTGGTGCGCTGGGTGGATCAGGGGGTCGGCTGCTCGAAGGTGCCGGACATCAACAACATCGGCCTGATGGAAGACCGCGCGACGCTGCGCATTTCGAGCCAGCACATCGCGAACTGGCTGCGTCATGGCGTCATCACGCGGGAGCTGGTGCAGGAAACGCTCGAGCGCATGGCGAAGGTCGTCGATACGCAGAACGCGGGCGATCCGCACTACACGCCGATGGCGCCTGATTTCAGCAAATCGCTGGCTTTCAAGGCAGCCTGCGCGCTCGTGTTCGAAGGCCGCGAGCAGCCGAGCGGCTATACCGAACCGCTGCTGCATAAATTCCGTCTCGAAGTAAAGAAGGCGTCCGCATGACCGGATCCACGACGACTCCCCTCACCCGCGCCATCGTCACGGGCCACACGCGCGGCCTTGGTGCCGCGCTCGCCGCACAGCTGCTCGACCGGGGCATCGAAGTACTCGGCGTGTCGCGCTCGCTGAATCCGGTGCTTGCAAAACGTTTCCCGCGGACGTTCAAGGATGTGGAACTCGATCTGGCCGACACCGGCCACGTCGCCGCATGGATCGCTGGCGACACGTTGCGCGGCTTCCTTGCCGGCGCGGCCCGCGTGCTGCTCATCAACAACGCGGGCACGGTGCAGCCGATCGCTCCGATCGAAGACCAGCAGGCAGGCGCGATTGCGAACGCGGTCAGCCTGAATGTGGCGACGCCGCTGATGCTGGCCGCTGCCGTCGCCGCCGCGAGCGTCGAGGCGAGCGACCGGCGCATCGTGCATCTGTCGAGCGGTGCGGCGCGCAACGCCTATGCGGGCTGGAGCATCTATTGCGCGACCAAGGCCGCGCTCGATCATCACGCACGCGCCGTCGCGCTCGACGGTAACCGCACGCTGCGGATCTGCAGCCTGGCGCCGGGTGTCGTCGATACCGGCATGCAGGCGGAAATCCGCAGCACGGGCACGGAGCAGTTTCCGCTGCGCGAGAAGTTCGACGACCTCAAGCGCAACGGCCAGCTCGCCACGCCGGAAGCGACCGCGGCGAAGATGATCGAGTACGTGTTGAGCGACGCCTTCGGGCAGACACCCACCGCCGATATCCGCGACATTCGCGACCTTTCGGCAGCGTGACGCTTCATCGCGGGCGGCTACGCCCGCGATGAAGCCAGGCGCTCAAACCCGCGGCAGATCGTCGATGAACTTTTCGACGTTTCCGCCGGGGACGTCGGTATCGATCCCGTCGTGGCCGTCCGTGTGCGAGACGGCCTTGATTTTTGGACCTAGCAATCGCATGCCGCCGAGCGTAAAGAGAGACCAGACGACGTTGCCTGTGTGGATGGCGGCGACCACCTCAGCCACCTCCACGATCTCCTGCGAAGACAGCCACTCGTGTGTCTTCGGGTTAACGAGCGCCCAGCGCACGTGCGTCACGCGGTCGTTAGCAGGGTTGATGCGTACGGCATCGATTGCGTACGTAGCCATAACCACCTCCATCGTCCTGACCTCAAAATCGTAGCACGGCGGTCGCCCGGCCAGGCGGGCAGACAAATAGGGCGTCATGCCTCGAAATCGAGGCCCCCAATTAGTATGGACGGTTCTGCCTGCGCACGCGAGCCGAAATCGACCGGGCGCCCGCCCTCCCAGTTCTGCAGCTTGGCCGGAATGGCGCCCAGATAGCGGGCAAAGCGCGCCTCGCCATCCGGCTGCATCAGTCCGTTGATCGCGTCGCTATCCCAGGTCAGCGACACGTTGAGCGGATGCACATAGCCGTGCCGGCTCACGAACCTGGCGCCGGTCAGGGTTATCCGCGTCGGATGCCCTGTGCCCGCGTACGGCACGATTTCGACGCGCACGTGCTGTTTGAGCAGGCCCGCAATCACGGCGGCGATGCGCGGCGCGAACTCCCGGTCGAACCGGGCGGCTGAATCCTGATTCATGGTGGTGTCGTTAGTGGCTTTGGGCCTGCTATCGCCTTCTACTGGTTGCGGGTTTCAACGTCGATGAATCTTCAAGCATCGGGCACGGCGTTCTCGAGTCAGTGAACTCGACAGGATGGCCGGTCATGAAGCACCATTTTTCAAACGTTTTACACTGTTTTGTCAGGACTACCATTGAACTGGCGTGCTGGATTCTGCCGCTGGAGCCGCAGGCCCTTGAAGATTACCCGTGGCAGAAGTTCCGGAGGTTGATCATCGTATAGGCCAGGGCCTTGAATGCGCAGTGCAGCTGGCTTAGGCGCTCGAAGCGAAGCAGATCTTGCGCACGCCCAGCTTCGGTGCCGGACCACTGCTCCCGACGGAAAGGTGCGGCAAGACAAACGCTTCAAACTGCGCAAGGCGCAATTTCGTTGAAATCGCTTGCCTGCGTTGACTTCCCGCCATTCTGGCAATCCAGAAAACTGGACTTTAGCCTGGTCGGTCCGACGGGCTCAAAACCCAGCTCTGTAGCGGCTTGCCAACAATTTCGCCTGCCTGGAGAAACCCGCAACCAGTAGCTTGCCTGCCGTCGAAAAAATCACGTCGAAAAATCAGCGTGCAACGTGCCTTGCCCAGTCCAGCCAGCCGAGATTCACGGCGGCATTCACGAGGATACCGAGTAGCGAAACGAGTGCTGCGACCATCGTCCAGAAGGCGGATCTGCGCGCCACGTCTGCCGACCGTTGCGACGCCAGCGCCGCCTCGCGCGCCTCCTGGGTCGAATGCTCCGACGCAGCGAGCGCGCGGTACGACAGCTGGCGCCGCTCGTCGTCCTGTGCCGCCTGCTGCGTCTCCTGCTGCCGGTACATCCATTCGCGGGTCCAGTCGCGGGATTCGGGACTGGATCGGTCGGACTCGATATGCGCTCGCGCGGCAGGCGTCCCTTCCGTGTCCCACTGCTTCCACAATTCGTCCTTTGTCACGGGGCTCTCCGCTCTCCGGCATTGCGCTGTGGTCGCAAAATCGTAGCACGAAGCCACGCGCGGACTTTCCTGATGCAGCACCGCATTGCGCCTGCGGCGGCACCCTGCTATATCCTTCGCATCGGCGCCGTCCGGCGCCTTCGACGCGAACCCACAGGAGCCGTATGGACCGCCTGCAAGCCATGACCGCATTTCTGACCGTGCTCGACACGGGCGGCTTCGCGTCGGCGGCTCGCAAGCTGAAGGTGTCGCCTTCGGTCGTCACGCGCATGGTGGGCGAGCTGGAAGACGCCATGGGCGTGCGGCTCCTCACGCGCACGACCCGCATGGTGCGCGTCACCGACACCGGCGCCGAGTACGCCGAGCGCTGCCGACGGATCCTTGCCGATATCGAGGAAGCCGAACAGTCTGCCACCAGCATGCACGGCAACCCTCGCGGGCTGCTGTCGATCACGTCGTCGATGCTGTTCGGCAAGATGTACGTCACGCCGATCGTCACCGAGTATCTAGGGCGCTACAACGAAGTCGACATCAGCTGCTGGTTTCTGGACCGCATCGTCAATATCGTCGACGAAGGCATCGATGTCGCCATTCGCCTCGGCGAGTTGCCCGACTCATCGATGCAGGCGGTGCGCGTCGGCCGGGTTCGCCGGGTGGTGTGCGCGTCGCCGGCCTATCTCGAGCGCCATGGCATTCCAGAGGCACCTGACGAGCTGGCCGGACACCAGATCGTGTCGGCAAGCGGCGTGTCTTCCTTGTCCGAATGGCGTTTCGGCACCGACGAGCGCAGGCAGTCCGTGCGCGTCAAACCGAGAATGACCACGACGACCAACGATTCAGCGATCAGCGCCGTCGTCTCCGGCCTGGGGCTGACGCAGCTTCTGTCGTATCAGGTCGCGCAGCAGTTGCGCGAAGGCACGTTGAAGGCGGTGCTGGTCGACTTCGAGCCGCCGCCCCTGCCGATCCACGTGCTTCATCGGGAAGGACGGCACGTGACGAGGAAGGTGCGAACCTTCCTCGATCTTGCGATCGAACGGCTGCGGGAGAATACGTCGCTGAACTGATCGCGGCCTGCGCCGCCAGGCCCCCACTCTTCGCGTTTCGCGAATGCTGAATTCTCACCGCGACGGATTCAAACCGCCGACGGTGCGCTCTAGACTGCAATCGCTGTCAAACATCCCGTCCAAAGCCCCACAAGGAACATCGCCATGAATCTGTACCACTACCGGCTGTCCGGTCACTCGCATCGGGCCCGTCTGTTTCTGTCGCTGCTGCAGATCGATCACGAACTCGTCGAGGTCGACCTCGCCAGGGGCGCGCACAAGACGCCGGAGTTTCTGCAGCTGAATCCGTTTGGCCAGGTGCCGGTGCTCGTCGATGGCGAAACGGTGGTGGCGGACTCGAATGCGATCCTCGTCTACCTGGCGAAGAAATCCGGCAAATCCGCCTGGCTGCCGGAGTCACCGGAGGAGGCAGCGGCGGTACAGCGCTGGCTCTCGGTCGCCGCGGGCGAAATAGCGTACGGTCCGGCTGCGGCGCGTCTCATCACCGTGTTCGGCGCACGCCTGAACCCGGACGAAGTGATCCAGCGCGCCCATACGGTTCTCGGGCGCATCGAGACACGCCTCTCCAACCGCACGTGGCTCGCCACCACGGCACACCCGAGCGTCGCCGACATCGCGCTCTATAGCTACGTGGCCCATGCGCCCGAGGGCAACGTCGATCTTGCCGCCTATCCGCACGTCAACGCGTGGCTTAGGCGCATCGAAGCACTGCCGGGATTCGTGCCGTTCGCGCGGACGCCGGTCGGTCTCGAAGCCCGCAGCTGAGAATCAACGCGCGGGCGTAAACTGCCTGCTGTCTCCTTCCTTCTGGAGCCGCCGTCATGACTGATGTTGCACACATCCAATCTGCGTCACCCTGGCACGCCGGCGAGCTGACGCTCCAGAAGAAGGTCGGCGTCGACAAACGCCTGGACGAGGTGGGCCACCGCGTGATCCGTGACCATATGCCGGAGCAGCATCGCGGGTTCTATCCGCTGCTCGCCTACGTCGTGCTCGGTTCGGTCGATCAGGCCGGCGACGTGTGGGCCACGCTGCGCGCGGATCAGCCGGGTTTTCTGCAGTCGGACGATCCGCGCAGCCTGCGCGTCGGCAGCGCACGCGATACAGCGGACCCGGCCGATAGCGGCATGGAGAACGGCGATGCGGTTGCCCTCCTCGGCATCGATCTCCTCACGCGGCGACGCAACCGGCTGAACGGCGTGATCCGGCGCGGCAGACCGGAATCATTCGATCTGCGCGTCATGCAGAGCTACGGCAACTGCCCGCAATACATCCAGTTGCGCGACTTCGAGTTCACCCGCAACCCCACCGCGCCGTCGCCGTACGAACCGGAATACGCCAATACGCTCGATGAGCGCGCCCGCGCCGTGATCGGCGCGGCCGATTCGTTCTTTGTCGCCACGTACGTGGATCGCGACGACGGCGCAGGCCGGCAGGTTGACGTCTCGCATCGCGGCGGCAAGCCGGGCTTTGTGCGTATCGGCGACGACGGCGTGCTGACGATTCCCGATTTCGCGGGCAATCTGTTCTTCAACACGCTCGGCAACATTCTGGTGAATCCGAAGGCCGGCCTCGTCTTCGCTGATTTCGACAGCGGCGACCTGCTGCAACTGACGGGCGACGCCGAAGTTGTGCTCGATTCGCCGGAAATTGCCGCGTTTCAGGGCGCTGAACGGCTGTGGCGCTTCCGCACGCGGCGTGCGGTGTTTCGCCGTGGCGCGCTGCCGCTGCGCTGGGTGACGCGACGCGATGGCGCCTCGCCGAATTCGCTGATGACGGGTAGCTGGGACGAGGCGGCGAGGCGTCTGAAAGCCAGCGCGACAGCCAATACATGGCGCGCGCTGCGGGTGACGAAGGTCGTCGACGAAAGCAGCACCATCCGCTCCTTCCATCTCGAAGCGACCGATGACACCGGGCTGGTGCCGCACGCGGCGGGCCAGCATCTGCCCGTGCGCGTCACGCTTCCCGGCGGCGACAGGCCGGTGCTGCGCACGTACACGCTTTCGGTTGCGCCCACCGACCGGGCCTATCGCATCAGCGTCAAACGCGAGGGAAGCGTCTCGCGCCATCTGCACGACACGCTGCATGTTGGCGACACGATCGAGGCACGCGGCCCCGCCGGCGACTTCACGATCGATCCGGCCGAACGCAGGCCAGCCGTGCTGCTCGCGGCGGGCGTTGGGATCACGCCGATGCTGGCCATGTTGCGTCATATCGTCCGCGAGGGAATCCGCACACGCAGGGTCCGCCCGACCTGGCTGATTCAGGCGGCGCGTAGCCTCCCGGAGCGTGCTTTCGACAAGGAAATCGCCTCGCTTATGACCATGGCCGACGGCGCCGTCCACGTGCTTCGCGTCCTGAGCCAGACCGACGGCGCGCTCGAGGATCGCGACTATGAGGCAGCAGGCCACGTCGATGTGGCACTGCTCAAGCAGGCGCTGCCCTTCGATGACTACGACTTCTACCTGTGTGGCCCGTCGGCGTTCATGCAGAACCTGTATGACGGACTGCGCGGATTGAACGTTGCAGACGCGCGCATCCACGCGGAGGCGTTCGGCCCCGCCTCGCTGCGCCGCACGCCCGACGCCGGCGCACCGGTCGAGCCGGCGCGTCTTCCTGCCAGCAAGCCGGTTCCGGTCGCGTTTGTGAAGTCGGGAAAGGACGCGCACTGGACACCCGGTTCGGGAACGTTGCTCGAACTCGCCGAATCGCGTGGCCTGTCGCCGGAATTCAGTTGCCGCGGTGGAAGTTGCGGAACCTGCCGGACGCGGATTCTCGAAGGCGCCGTCACGTATCCGGTGGCGCCCGCGACCCACGTGGCGAACGACGAAGCGCTCATCTGCTGCGCGGTTCCGGCCGAAGCGGAAGACGGTGAACCAGCGCGCCTGCAACTCGATCTGTAGGTGTGGCCAGCGACGGCTTCACACCACGCTGTCCACGTGCCCGGGAACGCACGACAGGTCGCGCATCGGACGCGAGAAGTAGTAACCCTGCACGAGCACGTTCGGCCACCGTGCGAGCCACTGCGCCTGCGCCGCGGTCTCGACGCCTTCGACCACGATGAACACGTCGAGCCCTTCGAGTAGCGAAAGGATGCCCGACACGACGGTCTCCGCACGCTGGCACCCAGGCGCTGCCCCCAGCAGCTCGCGCGCGAGCTTGACCGTGTCGACATCGAAGGCGCTCAGGAGCGCGAGCGACGAATAGCCGGTGCCGAAGTCGTCGATCGCGAGACGGATACCGGACTGGCGCAGCGGTTTCGTCAGTGATTTCGTCGCCAGGATTTTTGCGGTGTCTTCTGTTTCTGCGAGTTCGATTTCGAGCAGGTCCATCGACACGCCGTGTGAGCGTGCGATACGCTCGAATTCCTCGGCAAAGTGCTCGTAAGCGGCTACTGAAGGGGGCACGTTGATGGCGACCGGGCACACGGTCTGCCCCGCGCGCAGCGCGCGGCCCAGCTGGCAGCACGCGCTGTCGATCACGAACCAGGTCAGTTGCAGCGCGACCTGCGGGTTTTTCAGCACGACGAGGAACGCCTCCGGCAACAACAGGCCGTAGTCGGGATGCATCCAGCGAATCAGCACTTCGATGCGCGACAGGCCTCCGGTGCTGATTTGGTAGATACCCTGAAACGCCAGATGAAACTCGCCCGCGGCGAGCCCCAAGGAGACCCGCCGTTCTAAATCGGAAAACGGAATGGCTGCGGCACTTTGGGGTGCCGACGCATCCTTGTGGTCGTCATTCACTTGCATGGGTACGCGTTGGCCGGGAAGTTGAGTGTTTTGTCAGTCCACATACCACCGCACGTTCCGTACCAGGCGACGCATGCGCGCCTGCAAGCGAGCAGGCGCGCGCCTCGCGGGCACGCCTTCTGGGCGAGACCGTTCCGCCGAATCAATCGAGCGTTCGTAAATGTTTCACCTGCGTAACGTGACGCGA
This sequence comes from Paraburkholderia sp. BL10I2N1, assembly GCF_004361815.1. Classification (NCBI taxonomy): domain Bacteria; kingdom Pseudomonadati; phylum Pseudomonadota; class Betaproteobacteria; order Burkholderiales; family Burkholderiaceae; genus Paraburkholderia; species Paraburkholderia sp. BL10I2N1. The sequence continues at coordinate 4,430,526 of NZ_SNWA01000001.1, forward strand.
AGTGACCGCGACGCCAGTGTCGTGTCATTGTCCACGTCGGTGAGGTTATCGTTCCCCGCACCAGCGCATCACTGTCTACGCTTACGCCGTGGCGCCCGCCCTGCTCACTCGGCTTCCTGGGTGCACCACCGCATCCACTCTGAAGTGATGCGGCAGCATAGACCGTTAGTTGCGTTTGTAACCAGACCACTACTTCGCAAACAGCGACGCCATCTCGGCAAACGCCTTGATCTCGATGGCATTGCCCGACGGATCGGGGAAGAACATCGTTGCCTGTTCGCCGACTTCGCCCTTGAAGCGGATGTGCGGCTCAATGAATCCGTGGGCGGCGCCCGTCGAGAATGCGATCAGGACATTGGGCGAACTGCTGAGCGAGTTGAGCGCACGGCGCGAGTGATCATGCAGATGCGGGCCGCCGCGCAGCACCGCTTCGAGATAGGTCAGCATGTGCTGCCAGGGAAGTTCCTCGCGCAGCAGCAATTCATCATCATCTACCCGTCGATGATGGATCTGCGGGAGCCTGCAAAGAAGTAGCAGTTGACGAATATTCGAGGGCAGCAGTGAAGCGGTGCTGTCAGGCCACCTCCCGCTCATTCGACCAACACCACAGTTCCTCGGGCGATAGCGCCCGCGCATACAGGAAGCCTTGCAGTTCATCGCAGCCGATTCCGCGCAGGATCTGCGCCTCGTGCTCGCTTTCGACGCCTTCCGCCACGACACGCAGCCCAAGTTCATGTCCCAGTTCGATGATCGCCTTGATGATCGCCAGATCCGCCGGCGCGTCAAGCATGTCGTGCACGAAGGCGCGGTCGATCTTGAGCCGGTCGAGCGGGAAGCGGTTCAGGTAGCTGAGGCTCGAATAACCGGTGCCGAAGTCGTCGAGCGACAGCTTCACACCGAGCGCACGGATCGCCCTGATCGCCTCCAGGTAGTTTTCGGCGCTATCCATCAGCACGGTTTCGGTGATTTCGAGTTCGAGCAGTTCTGGCGGCACCCGGTGCGTCACGAGGCTGCGCCCGAGCGTCTCCAGCAGATCCGGCGCACGTAGCTGGATTGCCGACAGGTTGATCGACACGCGGATATCCAGCAGATCCTGGCCGCGCCATTGCGCGATCTGACGGCAGGCTTCATCGATGACCCACGCGCCGATCGGAATGATGAGGCGCGTTTCTTCCGCGACCGGAATGAACTGCGCCGGGGTAACCGTACCTATTTGCGGACTGTTCCAGCGCAACAATCCCTCGACCCCAACCAGTTCGCCCGTGCGTGCATCGACGCAGGGCTGATACGCAAGCCGCAGTTCCTTCCGCTCGATCGCGGTGCGCAGACACGCTTCGAGTGCGAGGCGATAGCGCGCGTGCTCGGCCATGTCGGGTGAGAAGAACTTGACCAGGTTGCGCCCGGCCGCCTTCGCCTGATACATCGCCGCGTCGGCGTTCTGCATCAGCGTTTCGATGTCGTGTCCATCTTCCGGATAGAGCGCTACCCCGATGCTGCATGACACCTGCAAGGTCATGCCGCCGATTTCGTGCGGTTCGCGCACGAGCGGAATCAGACGCTCGTCGAGTGTGCGCGCGACGTCCGCCGCGTTGGTCACGCCGCTCAGAATGACCGTGAACTCGTCACCGCCCAGCCGGCTCACCGTATCGTTGGTGCGCACTGCCTGCAGCAGCCGTCGCGACACGGAGCGCAGCAGGCCGTCGCCGATATGGTGGCCGAGCGAGTCGTTGATGATCTTGAAGCGGTCGAGATCGATGAAGAGCACGGCCACGCGCTGCCCCGTAATCTGCGCATTGCCCAGCACCACGCCGAGCCGTTTGGCGAACAGCGCACGGTTCGGCAGTTCCGTCAGCACGTCGTGCTCGGCGAGGAACTGGATGCGCGCTTCGCTCTTTTTGCGGTCGGTGATATCAATCAGCGTGCAGATGTAATGCGACACGCTGCCCCGTTTGTCGCGTACCGCGCTGATCATCAGCCACGCCGGATAGTCGCCGCCCTCGCGCCGGCGCACCTGGGCCTCGCCATGCCACGTGCTCGACCGGTCGACCAGCGCCGCGACGCCCGGGATCACCGCTTCGCCGCCCGGGCCGCCGATGATGAATGCGGGCGGCTTGCCGGCGACATCGTCGGCGCGATAGCCCGTCGCGCGATGGAACGACGCGTTGGCCGTCACGAAGCGGCGTTGGTCGTCGAGGATCACGATCGCCTCCGACGAGGCTTCGAACACCTTCCCCCACAGTTCGAGCCGCTGCTCCATCAGCTTGATCTGGTTGATCGGCGTGAATGCTGTCAGCACGGCATCGCGTCCCTGGAAATTCAGACGACGCGCGGACAGCATCGCCCAGGTCGGTTCCGCCGTGGCCTTCCAGCGCACTTCGAATTCGTCCACCGCGTCGCGATCGGACAGTTGCTGAAAGAAGCGCGCGCGCACGGCCGAATCGAGACCGAAAGCCCATGGGTCGATCCCGCAGCCGTTCAGCCAGTAGAGCGCCGGCTTGTTCGCGTGCAGCACTTCATGGCCGGGAATCGCGGTGACCACCATCGGCACCGGTGTCGCTTCGACGAGGGCGTGCTGCGCCGCCGACGCCCGCGCGCTAGCGGCCAGTTCCTTTTGCACATCGCGTTCGCGGTCGAGCTGTTCGAGCATTTCGTTAAAGCCCGTCACCAACTGACCGATTTCATCCTGGCTGTGCCAGCGGGCCCGCAGCGAATGGTCGCCGGTACGGCGCACGGTATCCATCACGCGCGCCAGATGGCGCAATGGCCGCGAAATCTGCTGGGCGACGAAGTACACCATGCCGAGAATGCCGCACAGAAGAAAGAGCGCCGTGCCGAGATGAAGCCACATGCGCTGGAACAGACCGCGCACCCGCGCACGCAACAGTTCGTCCAGCTGGGTCCCGGTGTCGCTCCAGGCCTGCTGCACACGGCCCGCCAGCGCCTGCTGCGCGTCGTCGACCGCGCGCAGCATGGCAGGATCGGCGGCCCCTCCGCTGTCCACCACCACGCGCGCAACGCCGCGATACGCTTCCACTGCGGCACGCATCTCTTCGACCGACGGCCTGAGCGTTACGTCGAGCGTGTGGTTGGCCGCGGTCGCTTCGTCGAGGTCGGAGCGCAGCCCTTGCAGCACCGCGTCGAGCTGCCCTTCGAGCACGAGATAGCGCGTACGCATTTCTTCATGCACCGACGACGCGCGCGGCTGGCTGTGCAGTTGCCGTCCAATGCGGTTGACGGAATCGAGCAACGCCGGATAACGCAGGATCGACAGCGACATCGAGTAGTAGCTGTCGAGATCGGGGTCGAGAATCAGATTGGACTGGTTGCCGACCCGCGTGACGAGTTCGCGGCAGGCGTCGAGCGCGTCATCGACCGCGGCGGCGCGCGGGTGCGGTTGCTGTGTGAGAACTTCGAGCGCCGCGCGCACGCGCTGGTTGAGCGCGGCGCTTTCCATGTTCGCGCCGTAGCGCCCTTCGGCTTTGGCAAGACCGTCCGCCGCCTGGTCGAACGAGGCCGCCGAAGGAGGCTGGCCCGCCCCGGCAAGCGCCACGTCGACGAGCGCATCGCGCACGGTTCTGACGTAGGCATTGCCGACGATCTCCTTGTTCGAGAAATCGATGGCGAGGTATTTTTCGTGGATCAGAATGCCGCTGATGTAGACGACCGCAGTCAGATCGAGCAGATAGATCAACAGCAGTTTTCTGCCCACGCGAAGACGCGCGAGCAGCCGGAAAAAGAGATTGCGCTTCATAGGGTGGGCCGCGTCCTCACCTGGATGATCGGTGACGGCATGCACGATCCCCTCGCGCGTGATGCTGGATCAGCGCTCACGCGCAACGCCGAATGTTCCACAACCGACCTCCAACGAAAGAAACCCCAAAGCGCAATGCTGGCCGCACAGAATGGAAAACCGCTTGACTGTCAGGCATATCGGCGTCTCGAACCTCTTCTTTAAGCTTTGCCGGATATTCACTATCCCGGTGCGATGGTGCGACACACGGGTGCAGAAAACGCGCGACTGCGTGCGTGCATTGCACCTTCAGCAGGCAGCCGGACAACAGGCCGAGGCGCGTCTCACGCACCGTTGGCCGACTGCAAACTTACATCAGACAAAAAGCAGAAAGGCGCGTGATGCACAACGTTTTTCAACGTCGCACATCACGCGCCCTTTGACCTGCAGCGGAGCTGCAGCCTCTGGCAATACTCGCCTGGCAGATCAGCCTGCGACCAGCGCTTCCTCCGCGCTTTCGATCACCTCTTCGTCTTCGATGGTGTTGCGGATCAGGTGATCGAACGCACCAAGCGATGCCTTCGCGCCCTCGCCCACGGCGATCACGATCTGCTTGAACGGCACCGTGGTCACGTCGCCCGCGGCGAACACGCCAGGCACCGACGTCGCGCCCTTCGCGTCCACCACGATCTCACCATGCTTCGACAGTTCGACCGTACCCTTGAGCCATTCCGTGTTCGGCACGAGGCCGATCTGGACGAACACACCTTCAAGTTCGATTCGCTTCGTTTCGCTCGAACGCAGATCCTTGTAGACGAGGCCGTTGACCTTCTTGCTGTCGCCGGTGATTTCAGTGGTCTGCGCCTGGGTGATAACCGTCACATTGGCGAGGCTGCGCAGCTTGCGTTGCAGCACTTCGTCCGCGCGCAGCTGGGCGCCGAATTCGATCAGCGTGACTTCACGCACGATGCCGGCCAGATCGATGGCCGCTTCGACGCCCGAGTTGCCGCCGCCGATCACGGCCACGCGCTTGCCCTTGAAGAGCGGACCATCGCAGTGCGGGCAATACGCAACGCCATGGTTACGATACTCACGCTCGCCCGGTATGTTGATTTCGCGCCAGCGGGCGCCGGTTGCCAGCACAATGCTCTTGGCCTTGAGCACGGCACCGTTCGCAAGACGCACTTCGTGGATGCGTCCCGGAATCAGCGCTTCGGCGCGCTGGACGTCCATGATGTCGACGTCGTAACTTTTCACATGCTGTTCGAGCGCAGTGGCGAACTTCGGTCCTTCCGTTTCCTGCACCGACACAAAATTCTCGATAGCGAGCGTGTCGAGCACCTGGCCGCCGAAGCGCTCAGCGACGACCCCCGTCTTGATGCCCTTGCGCGCCGAGTAGATCGCCGCCGCCGCACCGGCCGGCCCACCGCCGACGATCAGCGTATCGAACACCGGCTTCGTCGCCAGTTCCTTCGCCGCCCGTGCGCCTGCGCCAGTGTCGAGCTTCGCGAGGATCTCCTTCACACCACTGCGGCCCTGGCCGAACACGTCGCCGTTCAGGAACATCGTCGGCACGGCCATGATCTGGCGCGACTCGACTTCGTTCTGGAACAGCGCACCGTCGATCGCCACGTGACGGATGCGCGGATTGATCAGCGCCATCACGTTCAGCGCCTGCACGACTTCCGGGCAGTTCTGGCACGACAGCGAGAAATACGTTTCAAACTGATAGTCGCCGTTGAGATTGCGGATCTGTTCGATTACCGCATCGTCGAGCTTGACCGGATGGCCGCCCACCTGCAGCAGCGCCAGCACGAGCGACGTGAATTCGTGGCCCATCGGAATGCCGGCGAAGCGGATGCCCGTGTCCCTGCCCGGCTCGCCGATCGAGAACGACGGCTTGCGTTCGTCGTCGCTGCGACGCTCGATCACACTCACGCGCGCCGACAGCGAAGCGATATCGGTGAGCAATGCCAGCAGTTCCTGCGATTTGGCGCTGTCGTCGAGCGAAGCGATGATCTCGATCGGCCGGCTGACCTTCTCGAGGTACGTTTTCAACTGGGTCTTGAGGTTGGCGTCCAGCATGGCTATTCGATTCCGTAGCGAGAGTTGGGTGCGTTCGCCCGCGTCGCGGGGGGCATGAAGAAGGAACAGGGAACGTTTGGGCCGCGCTGGCGAAAGCCGCGCGGCCGCCCGCACGAAGATGCGCCATCCACCGGATGGCGCGTGATGCTTCAGGCTTGATACGCTTAGATCTTGCCGATCAGGTCGAGCGACGGCGTCAGCGTTTCAGCGCCCGGCGTCCACTTGGCAGGGCAGACTTCACCCGGATGCGCCGCGATGTATTGCGCAGCCTGCACCTTGCGCAGCAGCTCGCCGGCGTCGCGGCCAATGCCGTTATCATGGATTTCGCACAGCTTGATCTCGCCTTCCGGGTTGATCACGAACGTGCCGCGCAGCGCCAGGCCTTCTTCTTCGATCAGAACGTCGAAGTTGCGCGAGATCGCCAGCGTCGGATCGGCGATCATCGGATACTTGATCTTCTGGATCGTGTCCGACGTGTCGTGCCATGCCTTGTGCGTGAAGTGCGTATCAGTCGACACGCTGTAGATTTCCACGCCCAGCTTCTGGAATTCGGCGTAACGATCGGCCAGGTCGCCCAGTTCGGTCGGGCAGACAAACGTGAAGTCGGCCGGGTAGAACACGACGACCGACCACTTGCCCTTGAAGTTTTCTTCAGTGACGGGCACGAAATCGCCGTTGTGATACGCGGTTGCCTTGAAGGGTTTGATCTGGCTGTTGATGATCGGCATTTGCTGCGTCCTCTTTTTGCGTGGTTGAGAAAGTGAGGAGAGTATGTCGGCGGATACTTCATAGATGAAGTTGATTATCTATATGGCAGTGATTGGTAATTGCTATTCGTCGTATGAGTCGCGCTTTATCGGGCAGCCAGGGAGCAGGCTCAGGCCTGCGGCGTAGAATTTTGTGTCGTCAGGCGAGAGCGCAGCGCCGCTGCGCCTCGTCAGCCGCGAGTCAAGGCTGCCACCCGCGCTGGCGCGTGACGCCGCACCTCCGACCCAGGCTTCCGGCCACCAGGAGCGCACATGAACACCCCTTCACAGGATGCGAAACCCACCGTAATCAAGGTCCGGCCCGAGCGCGAGATTCTCACGCGCCAGCGCCTGCCCTACTTCGTCGGGCTGTCGGCGACCACCGCGGGCACGCAAGGGCTGTCGATGTATCTCGTCGTCGTGCCGCCGGGCGGCCATGCCGAAGCGCATAGTCATTGCGGCTACGAGACCGGTATCTACGTGCTGGAGGGTCGTGTCGAGACGAGATATGGACCTGGGTTGCGCGAGTCGGTAGTGACCGAAGCCGGCGACTTCCTGTTTATTCCGCCGGGCGTGCCGCATCAGCCGTTCAACCTGAGCGACACGGCACCGGCCAAAGCGATCGTCGCCCGCAACCAGCCCGACGAGAACGAACAGGTGCTACCGTACGATCCTGCCGATGAGCAATAGGCGCGACACACCGCCCGTCAAGCCTCGTGGACGTGACCTCTGCGAAGATCGACGGGCATTCCTGCGTCTTGGCGCGGGCGCAGCTGCGCTCGCATCGCCGTTCGGCCGTTTCGCACTCGCGCAAGCGCCGGCTCCGGGAGCGCAGATCATGAACAGACGCCCGGTTCCCAGTACCGGCGAAAAGCTACCGGTCGTCGGCTGCGGCACCTGGCGCACGTTCGACGTCGGCGATGACGAGGCCGCTCACGCAAGGCTCGCCGATGTGCTGCGCGTGCTGTTCGACGCCGGCGGCTCGGTGATCGACTCATCGCCGATGTATGGATCGTCTGAGGCCGTGACGGGCGCGCTGCTGACCCGGCTATCCGCGCATCAGAAGGCGTTTGTCGCGACCAAGGTCTGGACGCAGGGCCGCGATGAAGGCATCGCGCAGATGGAAGCATCGATGCGAAAGCTGCAGCAGCCACGCATCGATCTGATGCAGATCCACAATCTGGTCGACTGGCGCACTCAGCTCGCGACGCTGCGGGACTGGAAAGCGAGCGGCAGGATACGCTACATCGGCATTACGCACTACACGCCGAGCGCGTTCGGTGAGGTGGAAACGATCATGCGCTCCGAAAAAATCGACTTCGTGCAGATCGATTATTCGGCCGACGACCGCGACGCGGAAGAGCGCATCCTGCCAGCGGCCAAAGAACGAGGCATCGGCGTGGTGATCAATCAGCCCTTCGGTGGCGGCAGCCTGCTCGCGCGGCTGCGCGACCGGCCGTTGCCGGGCTGGGCGCAGGAAATCGACTGCACGAGCTGGGCACAGGTTCTGCTCAAGTTCGTGCTGGCCCATCCGGCGGTCACGTGCGTCATCCCCGGCACAGGCCGTCCCGAGTACATGACCAACAACGTGCGCGCCGGCTTCGGCCATTATCCGGACGACGCGCTACGCAGGCAGATCGTCGCGGCTATCCGTACCTGACTGCCCGGCCGCCGTTGACGCTCAGGCGGCAGCCGCCTGCGGCATCGCATCGCCCTGCTCGCCGCCGAGTGCTTCGACGATGTCGGCAAACATGCGGCCGAGTTCGAGCGTCATCAACGTGAAGTCGGAATCGAAGCGCTCGTCATCGTTTTGCGCGGTGGGATCCGACGCGTCCTTGACCACGTCGAGCGGCGTCACGCGCTTGATGGCCAGAGACGGCGTGAGAACAAACGACACCCGGTCGTTCCATGTCATCGCAAGACGCATGCACTGCTTGCCTGCCTCGATGTGCCGGCGCATGTCGTCGGCTTCGAGCGCGTGGCCCACGTAGCGCACCGTCGCGTTGCCCTCGGCGGCTGAACGCAGCTCGGCATCCTGATCCAGCGTGAAGCCGCCCGGCGCCTCGCCGGAAAGCACCCAGTCGGTCATCGCCGCGACCGGCGACTGCGCAACGCGCACGCTCGCGAGCGGCAACGGGTCGATCGATTTGACGAGCAGCCCGAGCACGTCGTCGCCCAACGTCGGCGAAGCGGCATCGATGACGAGCCAGCCGTTCACCGTATCGATCCACACGCGCGTATCGCGACGGATGCTGAATGCACGCGGCAGCAGTTCGTCGGTGACCTGCTCCTTGAGTTCGCGCAGCTGTTTGCGGCCGGGCTTGTAACCCTGCTGCTCCTCGATTTCGAGCGCGCGCGCCTTGGTGACCTGATTGACGACGGAAGCGGGCAGCAGTTTCTTTTCCGAGCGAAACGTCAACAGCATCTGGCGGTTGATCGAGTAGACGAGCGCGCCATCATCGCGCGGCGACGCCCAGCCGTGACGCTGCATCTCGACGCTGCTGCCGGGCTGGAAAGCGTGCGGCGCGAGCCACTTTTCGAGTTGCTCAGGCGTGACGGACCAGGGGGCAGAAAGACGGTGAAGCTGAAGGTTCTTGAACCACATGGTATGAGCGCAGGCAAAGCGCCACATTCTATATGAGAGCTGCGCGGGATCTGAATGAGATCTGTGCAGGCGTTACACGAGACCTGAATGAAACCCATGCAGTATCCGCAGTGAAATCGACGCGGGCGCTGCGCCAACGCACCTCGCGCGATCGGTCACGTGCGACTCATACGTCGTTCTCGCATTGGCGCATGAGCCTGCCTGAATGTTGCATGAGGCGCGGCCTAGTGCTCCAGTGACTGCGTACGCGCCAGCTCGGGAAAGATCCGCATCCACAGCAACGCTATCGCGATCGTCGCAATACCGCCCACCAGCACCGCTGGCTTCGCGCCCCACCACCCGGCCGTGAGCCCCGACTCGAACTCGCCAAGCTGATTCGACGTGCCGATAAAGACTGCGTTCACCGCACTCACACGGCCGAGCATTTCATCGGGCGTGCGCAGTTGCACGAGCGAAAGTCGTACGACGACGCTGATGACGTCGGCGGCACCGAGCGTCGCCAGTGCCGCGAGCGACAGCAGAAAATGATGCGACAGCCCGAATACGATGGTCGCGGCGCCGAACGCGATCACACCGCCGAACATCGCCATGCCCGGGCGCCTGCGAAGCGGAAAGTGCGCAAGCCAGACCGTGCCCGCGAGCGCACCGACCGCCGGCACCGAGCGCAGCAACCCCAACCCGAGCGGGCCCATCTGCAACACATCGCGCGCGAAAATCGGCAGCAACGCCGTGGCGCCGCCGAACAGCACCGCGAACAGATCGAGCGACAGCGCACCGCGGATCACCGGCTGCCGCCGGATGAACGCGATCCCCGAGAACACCGACTTGAGGGTGACAGGCGCGCGCGGCCGGTTTCGTCTGGAGCGGAATCGACCAGACGAGCGTCGACGCCGCAAGGAACGCCACCACGCAGGCGATGTACACCGCACTCACTCCGACGCCATACAGCAGGCCGCCAAAAGCCGGCCCGAGAATCTGCGCCGCCTGATTCGCCGAGGTCGACCACGCGGTGGCGTGCGGGAGTTCAGCGCGCCCCACCACGCCCGGCAGCAGCGAAGCCACCGACGGCGACTCGAACGCCCGGGCCGCACCGACCAGCGCCGCCAGCGCATAGATCGCCGGCGCGGCGAGCCAGCCGCCGAGCGTGCCGAGCAGGAACGCGAGCGCGACCATCGCTTCGACGCCCTGACAGATCGCGGCAACACGCCTGCGGTCGTAGCGGTCGGCCACATGGCCGACGACGAGCGTCAGCGCGAACATCGGCAGGAACTGCGCGAGACCCACAAGTCCGAGGGCGAAGGCACTGTGGGTCAGCGCGTAGATATGCCAGCCGATCGCGACAGCCAGCATCTGGAACGACAACGACGAGAGCACGCGCGCGGACCAGAAACGCTGAAACGCGACGGAGCGTATCAATCGGCCCTGGGCGGGCAACGGAGAAGGTTGGCTTGTCATGCAGCTATCAGACCGGTTGTCGGCAGGTTGTTTTTGTGTCGAAACAGCTGACACTTTGACTGAAGGCGGCGGCCACCTGTAGTCATGGGTGGCGATTGGCAAGAACGGGGGGACCGCGTGAAACGACGCGGCCCCGCACGAGGCGGGGCCGGTTCAGCAGTTCGCCTGGCAGTTCGCCTTAGTGGCAGCGCTTTTCCATGTGATGATGGATGCGCACCTCATGGCATTCGCGATGATGGTGATGATAATCGTTGGCGAACGCCTGCGAGACGCTACCGAAACCGGCTACAACGACTGCAACTGCTAGCAAAACCTTCTTCATTACACATCCTTCAAACGGGAACGGGGGATGCGCATGCTACCAAAAGGCACATTACGATTTGCTAACCGGAGGGGCTGGCCGCGCCATGGAACGCTGTGGCGCCAACTCGCCCCACGTGGTTCAGACAGCGGGAAAAGTGAGACTCGCGATCTCGCAGTCAGGCAACTGCCGCAGAACGGCAGGCGCCAGCAGCAGCTTGGCCGCACGCACGCCTGCGCCCATGGCGACCTGCGAGCGGTCCATCACCGCGGCGTCGACCAGAACGCGCCAGCCGGCGGGCAAGCCGAACGCCGTGATCCCGCCGAACTCCATGCCGCTGTGTTCGACCGCGACTTCCCGCTTTGCAAACGACAGTCGCTGTGCGCCGAGACACGCCTTCACGGCGCCATTGATATCGAGGCGCAGCGATCCCAATGTCACGACGGCCGCGTACTGCTCCGTGCCGTCTTTCCTGTAGCGAAGGACGATCGTGTTGGCGCAGTCCTCGAGGCCAAAGCCGTACCGCGCGCTGAATTCTGCTGTATCCGACGCGTCGTCGCTAACCGAAAACGCGACGACTTCCCGCGCCGGCAGGCGCGCCACGACCTCGGCAGGAAGATGATCGGAGAGTTGCTCTGCTGGAATCACATCCAGCTTCTGTACGAGTTCGTGTGAGTGCATAGATGACAACGTTGGGCTGGTCCGACTTCGCATTCTAGCGGCTGGGGTGATTCTGCGTCAGCGCTGGATACCAGACGTCCGCGATCTTCGCCGAAGGCTATGCGGCTGGTTGCATGCCGCGCCCGTCAGCCGCATGGCGCTGCCTCACGTAATGACAGGCTCTCGCACCGGGATTTCTGTTGTCCAATCACCGCGACGGGACAGACAGAAGAGCGGCATGAGTGCAAGGCAAGGCAATGTAGGGTTGAGAGAGGTATGGTTAATCGGGGTGAAAGAATTGGAAAGCTAATAAAAACCTTCGATTCTTCGTTATCCTCTATTTTTCGGAATCGTCTTGTAGAAGGGCACCCCTGCACCTGCCGATACTATGAACGTCGATACTATCGACGTTCTTACCTCCGTAGACCGGCGCAGAGGCGTTTCCCCCTCAGTCGCCGTCGTTGGCCCCGCTCCGGCAGAGCGGGGCTTTTTTTGTCTGGAAACCTGATCCCGGACCACTGCGAAACGGAAGCACGACGGACCACCAATCACACGATGCAATTTCCGCCTCGACACCAACAGCTTTCAACAACAACGGTGGCGCAACTGCAGGCCTCGTCAACAGTTACGACACGGTAGCAGGATGCGCTCCGCCCATGAATCACCGCCAGTATTCAAACACCGCTTAACTGCGGCGTAAATCCGATGGAGGTCATGGCGCGCTGTCAGGCTCCGGTTGTCAGCCATCATCAGACTGCAAGCTAATTCGGCGTACATAGCTCCACATTTGCCCGATCTGTCTGCTACTATCACTTCAAATTAACAGGTCTCTTCAAACTCGCGGGTGATCGCTGCGTTGCAGCGGGGTTGGACACCGGAGAAAGGACATCGTGTTATGCCAGACGCCATGATCGCGTACTGCGGCCCCGCCGCAGTACCGGATGATTTCTGGGTTCGCTGGAATACCGATCCGCTGCTGATTGCAGTGCTCGCTGCCCTGGCGATTATGGTGGCTCGCGGTCGCTCGGCCGATGCACGAGCGGGCTGGGTCGCGATTGCACTGATGGTCGTCGTGTTTGTCTCACCCCTTTGCGCACTGTCGTCGGCACTGTTTTTGGCGCGGGTGACTCACCACATTCTTCTCGTCACCGTCGTGGCCCCTCTGCTGGTGCGGGCCTTTCCGCTACGACGCATCGGCTCTCCTCCGCTCGTTGCGCTGGTTACCGCACATGCGCTCATCCTGTGGGTCTGGCACGCGCCGGGACCTTATGCTTTTGGCCTCGCCAGTGTGCCAGCCTACTGGCTGATGCAGATATCGCTCCTTGGGAGTGCCTGGTTCATGTGGCGGGCCATTCTTGCCCCTTCGGCGACAACCGGCGCGGCATTGATGGCACTCGTTGCAACAATCGGACAGATGGGTTTGCTTGGCGCGTTGATCGTCTTCGCACCCGAGCCGCTGTATGCCGTGCATTTCTCGAACACCGCCCCCTGGGGGCTCACTCCGCTTGCTGACCAGCAACTTGCCGGACTCCTGATGTGGGTGCCGGCCATGCTGCCTTATCTCGGCGTGGGACTCTGGCTCGCCTGGTCCAGCCTCCGGCACAGCGAGCCCGCACTGTGACGACCTTCCTCAAGTTCGTTCACCTCGCGGCGATCGCGCTCTGGTCGGGCGGCCTGATCGTGTTGCCGCTCCTGTTCTGGCAGCGCAGGACGCTGCCGGCCGGACCGGATCTCGACCGCCTGCACCGCATCACGCGGCTGGTCTACGTGGAGCTGACCTCGCCTGCCGCCTTCATCGCCATCGCGAGCGGCACGGCGCTGATCTTCCTGCAGACGACTTTCGTGGAATGGTTCTCCCTGAAGATGGTGCTGGTCGGCATCATGGCGATGCTGCACGTCGTCGCCGGCCTCGTGCTGCTGCAGCTGTTCCTGCCTGACGGCCACTTCGGCCGGCTCTCCTGGCTGGCGCTGACGATCGCCTATGTCGTGGTCATCGTCGCGATCATCTGGGTCGTGCTAGCCAAACCGCATATCGATTCGAACCAGTTCGCCCCGCATCTGTTCGAGCCCGGCGGACTCGCCCGATGGCTGCATCATTCCTTCGGCGAAACCAGAATGCCAACGCCATGATCGAACACGAGCTTGCCTCCGTGCCAGCCGGCGAAGCCGGTCATCACCGACGCGATTGCCGACAGTGCGAGGCCATGCGGCAGGATGCCCGCAGGGTCGGTCAGGCGCAGGCCCCAGTTGGCCGCCGCGATAGCGACGAGCGTCATCGCGGCCACCGCGTGGGACCAGCTGGCCTCGCGCAGGCGGATGCCGCGCACGAGCAGCAGTTCGGCCGTGCCGGCGACGCTTGCGGCCACGCCGCTCCAGAACGCGAAGCCGGCGGCCCACAGGCCCGCCCTCACCCAGAAGGGATCGCCCGACCACCAGTAGATGACATCGACACCGAGCGTGGCGACCACGAACGCGATCGGAAAATGCACCATCATCACGTGGATCGGATGCCCGACGAGGGCGACTGCCGAACCGGCATCGAGCCGCAACAGTTCCAGCAGGACCTGACTCTGGGGTTCCTTTCCGGTATCGCCTTTCTTCGCCATGGTTCTGGTCCCTCACACCGGATACGGCATCCGTTGAACCATCATAGCTGCTGGCACGTGACGGTCCAAGCCGGATTGACTGCAGCGCTCTGCGGCTGCAGCGGCCCGCTGTCGACACTCGCCCCGTCCGGGCCGGCCGCGTCGTCGATTGCGGCGCTCTGGTGGGTCATGCTGGTCGGCTCGGCCGTGCTCTTCACGCTGGTGCTCGTCCTCTTCCTGCTGGTGTTCCGGCGTCCGGGCTGGGGCTCGGGCATCTCGCCCGCGCGCTGGATTGTGCTGGGCGGCCTCGTTCTGCCGGCCGTCATCCTGCTGCCGTTGATCTCCTATGCCTTGCTGGCCGGCGAGCGGCTCCTGCCGCTGCCGGGCAAGACGCCGCCCCGCATCGAGGTCGTGGCCCGCCAATGGGTCTGGACCTTTCGCTATCCCGACCAGGGGGGCGTCGCGACGCAGAACGTCTTGCACCTGCCTGCGGGCACGCCCGTGGACATCGTCGTCACCAGCGAAGACGTCATTCATTCGTTCTGGATACCGCGCTTTGCCGGCAAGATCGACGCGGTGCCCGGGCATGAGACCCGGCTGCGGATCGAGGCGGATCAGCCGGGCCAGTACGAAGGGCTATGCAACCAGTTTTGCGGTCTCGGGCACGCGGGGATGCATTTCACCGTTGTCGTCGATCGTCCTGAGGACTACTCTGCCGCGCTCTCCGAGGCGGCCGCCACTGCCGGGGTAAAAAAATGAGCGTGCCCATCGAGCCGCCGTCAGAAGGCGTCAAGGCCCTGCGGCTGCACCGCCAGCTTGCCGCGATCTGGGACACCGGGCCTGGACTGCATCGTCTTGCCGCGGTCAACCATTCGGTGATCGGCATGCGCATGATGATCACCTCGTTCGTGTTCTTCGCGATCGCCGGCGTGCTCGGCATGCTGACCCGCGTTCAGCTCGCGACACCTCACGCCGCCTTCATGGACGCCGAGACCTACAACCAGGTCTTCACGATGCACGGGTCGATGATGCTGTTCCTGTTCGCCATCCCGATGGTGGAAAGCTTCGCGGTCTACCTGACGCCGAAGCTACTCGGCTCGCGCGACTTCGCCTTTCCCCGGCTGACGGCCTATGGTTACTGGTGCTACCTCCTCGGCGGCACGATTCTGACCGTGTCGTTGCTCGCGAGGGTCGCGCCCAACGGCGGCTGGTTCATGTACACGCCGCTCAGTTCCAACGTCTACACGCCGGGGATCAACGCCGACGTCTGGCTGCTCGGCGTGACCTTCGTCGAGATCTCGGCGCTGTCGCTCGCGATGGAAATCGTCGTCTCGATCCTGAAGATGCGTGCGCCCGGCATGTCACTCGACCGCATGCCGATCTGGGGCTGGTACATCCTCGTGACGGCGATGATGATGATCGTGGCCTTTCCGCCGCTGATCCTCGGCTCGATCCTGCTCGAGATCGAGCGCGCCTTCGACCTGCCTTTCTTCGACCCGAGACGCGGCGGCGATCCGCTCCTCTGGCAGCATCTGTTCTGGCTGTTCGGCCACCCGGACGTCTACATCATCTTCCTGCCGATGGCGGGCGTGCTGTCGACGATCATCCCGGTCTTCGCCAACCGGCCGCTCGTCGGCTACCGGGCTATCGTCGTCGCGATCATTGCGCTTGCGTTCCTGAGCTTCGGCATCTGGGTGCATCACATGTTCACGGTGGGCATCCCGCATCTCGCGCTGGCGTTCTTCTCCGCGGGCTCGGCGATCGTCGCGGTGCCCACGGCGGTGCAGTTCTTCGCGTGGCTCGCGACGCTCTCGCACGGCAGGCCGCGCTGGGACGTGCCGATGCTGTACGTGTTCGGCTTCTTCTTCGTCTTCACGGCCGGCGGCCTGACTGGCGTCATGCTCGCCATGGTGCCGTTCGACTGGCAGGCGCACGATACCTATTTCGTCGTCGCCCATCTGCACTATGTGGTGGCCGGCGCGCTCGCCTTCCCGATGCTCGCGGCGTTCTACTACTGGCTGCCGTTGCTGACCGGGCGCACCGCCGTGCACCGGCTGTCGGTGTCGGCCTTCTGGCTGGTCTTCATCGGCTTCAACCTGACTTTCTTCCTGATGCACCTGACGGGCCTCCTCGGCATGCCGCGGCGGGTCTTCACCTATCGCGGCGACGAAGGCTGGAACTGGCTCAACCTGCTGTCTTCGGTGGGCGGCTTCGTCATGACGATCGGCTTCGCGCTGGTGGCGATCGACGTCATCGTGCAACTGCGCTACGGGCGACGCGTGCGGCGCAATCCATGGGGCTCGGAAACGCTGGAGTGGGCCATGCCAAACCCGCCGGCACCGTATGCCTTCGCGTCGATCCCGCATGTCGGGAACGACAACGGGCGCGTCGCACCTGGAGAGCTGGCGGTGTCCCTGGCGCGAGGCGAAGGCTATCTGGGATTCACGCGCAACGGCTGGCAGGAAACGATCGGCGTGCACATGACCTCCGGCGAGCCGGATCAACTGATCGTGCTGCCGCGCGCGACCTATCTGCCGCTCTTCACCGCGCTCGTCACGGCGATGGCGGTGCTGGCGATGCTGTTCAAGTTCTATCTGGTCTCCCTTGCCTTCGCGCTGGTGACGATCGGGCTGTTCATCTTCGCCGGGCAGAGCGCCGGTCTCGCACGCGACTACGGCCCGCTGCCCGTCGGCCACGGCGTTAGTGTGCCGCCTCATACCGAGGTAACGGACTCGCCACCGAGGCTCGCGCTGATCTGCACGCTGGTCGCCAATGGCACACTTTTCACATCGCTGATATTCGGGACGTTCTATCTCTGGATCGCGGCGCCGAACTGGCCGGCGGCGATGTCGCCAACGCCGAACCGCCTGCTCGTGCTCGTCGCTGTCGTCGCGCTCGCCATTGCGGCGGCCGCGGCGCGCGGATCGCTGCGCGCCGCCGCTGGCGGCAAGGCCCCGCACGGCTGGATCGGACTCGCCGTACTGGCGCTTCTCGCGGCCATCGCAGCGGACGTCGGACTGATCGCCGGCGTCACCCCGCATCCGCGCGAGCATGCGCTCGGTGCGACCGCCGCCGCGCTGCTCGGCTATGTCGCGCTGCACGCGGGCATCGGCCTGCTGTTCCTCATCAGCAACCTTCTGCGCCTTGGCGCCGGCTTCATTTCACCCCGCCGGCTGACGGACCTGCGCCTCACTCGCCTATGGCTCGACTATACGGTGGCGACAGGGATCATCGCGCTAGCCCTCGTGCTCGCGCTGCCCGCGCTCGTGGCAATGCTGGGAGCACGGCCATGAACGGGCGTCCAGTTCCACCACGGCGGCTCTGGTGGCTCTCGGCAGGCTTCGCCGTCTGGTGCAGCGCCCTGATCGTGCTGTACGCGCTGCACGCGATCGGCTGTGCGTTCGGCTGGTCGGCCGGGCCGCTGCGCCTTACCCTTACGGTCGTGCTGGTGGTGCATCTGGTCGTGATCGGCTGGATGTGGCGCAATCTGGCGGCGCCCGGCTCGAACCCCGACTCCGGGCAGACCGGCACGTTCCTGCGCACCGTGGTCATCTGGACCGTGATCGCGGCACTGGCTTCCACCATCATCACATTCGCGCCGTCGCTTCTGCTCAGCACGTGTATCTGATCAGCGAGTGTCCGGCACCCCCGTTGCCGCGCGGAGGAAGGTGATCTCAATGCCGTTTCGCGATCTCTTGAACAAGGCCGTCTGGGCCGCTATCTATCTGCTCTTCATCCTCGCACCGCTGTTCGCGCTTCTGGCGGGCAGGCTGCCACCCAGCCGCGACTTCGGCACGGAGTTCTCCGTGGCGATCGGCTATTCGGGTCTCGCGATGATGGGGCTGCAATTCGGCCTCACGGCGCGCTTCCGGTACGTCACCGAGCCATGGGGCGAAGACGTGATCTATCACTTCCATCGGCGGATCTCGCTGCTGGCGGTCGGCCTCGTCGTTACGCATCCGCTCATTCTGTTCGCCATCGGCTCGAACAAGCTCGCGATGCCTGAGTCCATCCGGGATGTGCCATGGGGCGCCCGCTTCGCCATGCTGTCGATCTGTTCGCTTATCGCGCTCGTGGTGATGGCGTTGTGGCGCACGAAGCTGCGCATCCGCTACGAAATCTGGCACCTCACGCATATCGTGCTGGCTGTGGTCGCGGTAGCCGCAGGCATGCTGCACATGGCGGGCTGGGGCTTCTATCTGATCGATCCGTGGAAGCGGGCCTTGTGGATCGGCATGACGGTCTTCTGGATCGGGCTTCTGCTTTACGTGCGCATCTTCAAGCCGCTGTTCATGCTGCGTCGCCCCTATCGCGTCGCCGGGTTGCGCACGGAACGCGGCGACACGGCAACGCTCGTGATGCGCCCCGACGGTCATCCGGGATTTCGCTTCAAACCAGGCCAGTTCGGCTGGCTGACGCTGTGGGGCAGCCCCTTCCGGATCACCGGGCACCCGTTCTCGTTCTCGTCGAGCGCCGAGGCCGCGGATGGGCGCGTCGAAATGACGATCAGGAACCTGGGCGATTTCACGAGCGCCATCCCGAAGGTGGCCGTCGGGCAGCGCGTCTATCTCGACGGGCCGTACGGCGCATTCACGATCGGCCATCCAGCCGACATGCATGTGCTGATCGCAGGCGGCATCGGCATCACGCCGATGATGAGCATGATCCTGACGCTAGCCGACCGCGGCGACAAACGCCCTTTGATCCTGCTCTACGGCGGCAAGGACTGGGAATCGCTCACGTTCAGGGAAGAGCTGGAGGCGCAGAAGGCGCGACTCGATCTGACGATCGTCTACGTGCTATCCAATCCGCCGGAAGGCTGGACCGGAGAACGTGGGCGCATTACCGCCGATGTGTTCAGGCGACATCTGCCGCCGCGGTACGCCGATCACGAATACTTCATCTGCGGGCCGAACGTCATGATGGATGCCATCGAGGCGGCACTGGGCCAGATGCAGGTACCGATCTCTAAATACCACTCCGAACGTTACAGTTTCGTCTAGGAGACTTTCGATGCGTCGCCTGCTCGCAGACCGTCTGGCTCTTGCCACCGGCATTGTCGTGGTCCTGTTGTCGCTGCTGTTCGCCATCCTGCGCGTGGCGCGTGGTTAGCGCGACTCATGGGTAGGGACACGGCGGCCGGCCCGCCCGTCAGGCTTCAAGGCGGGCTTCGATTCTTGCAATGAGCCGTTCCGTCCAGATACGTACCAGCGCGTTTGATGGCGCGAGCGGCACTGAGCACGCGATGAGCTGATATACGCCGTTGCGTTTTACCTTGGAGACTCTTTCCGGATCCAGCCAGTCGTCGTTATGGACGAGGAGCAGCAGCGTCTCCAGCCCGATGAGAATCGGCCACAAACACGCCAGCCGCAATCGAACCGAGAAACCGGGAATGGCAAGCGTGTACTCCACCGCCTCACGGTAGTGATCCATGGTCTTCCGGACAAGTTCGAACAGGAGCGGCTGCGCGCGAGCGGAATTGGCCGGCGCCATAAGATCTTGCGGACTCAGGCCGAAGCGCTCGAGCATGGCAGACGGGAGGTAACAGCGACCGATGCGCAGATCCTTGCCGCAGTCGCGCAGAACATTCGTCATCTGCAGCGCCTTGCCAAAGCGCACGCCACGGTCCAGCATCGTCGCGGACTCCTCCTTCAGTGTGCCCGGCATGTGCGCATAGGTCATCCTGGTCCAGAATTCCCCCACGCATCCGGCGACGAGGTAGGTGTACCGATCGAGCTCTTCCCATTCGCGAAGCGCGACAGTCCGCCCCGAACGTTCATCGGGGAAAGTGCGCAGATCGAATTCCATGCCCTCGGTCAGGGTCGACACGATTTCGCGTACCGCCCGCCGATCCGTGTCGCTCAATTGGGCCAATACCGCGAGCGCAGGTTCGAGCGACTCGAGCAGGATCTTTTCGTCCGAGTGCGTCTGCTGCCCCGCCACTTCCACGGCCATACGCTTCATCAAGGCCTCGTCGCCTCGCGCCCCGTTCACCTGATCGCGAAGCGACAGGAGCAACTCCAGGCGCTGTTCCGGCGGGATCAGCGACGTGTCGGCAATCGTGTCCGCGGCGCGTGCCAGAAGATACGCGAGGCCGATCGGATCGCGCATGCCGACAGGCAGTATGCGCAGCGTCAGATAGAAAGAGCGTGAAACACCTTTCAGTAGCGGGCCGAGAAGGAAGGCCCGGGCGGGATTAGGCATGGATGGAATCAGGTCGGTATTGGGCAAGTGTGGCGCAGCCGGATTGTATCTGGCAAATGGCTTGCGCCCGCTTTGGCCTGGCCTCCACGTCAGAATTCGCGAGCGGATTTCCTGTTCCGCATACCTTGCCGGACTGAGCATTCGACCTGTGTGCGGCCAATCATCGAATGGTCCGAAGACAACCGGTTCGTGCCCCTATCCGAGGCTTTGGCAGATTCCTGATACGCGCAAAGCAGCACTTCTTGCCGCGATATGCGCCGAAGTTGAATGATCGATCAAGGACCGAATGCGCCGGCGGCCAGGTCCTGCTCGAATTCGACCGTCCAGGCAGTGCCCTGGCCGGCATCGTAGATCTTGACTGTGTTGTTGACCAACCGGGTTACTGTAACTTGCCGGTGGATGGCCCCGACAGTTCCGCGAGGAGGATACTGATCTTCGTCGATGATAGTGAATTCGCCAATGTCGAATCCCTCTGCTGCCGCAGCCGCCGTCAGATCATCTTGTTCGTCCTGCGCAAACTCATGAAACAGGTGCGTTGCCATGACCGTCTCCCATGATGAGAGGAATCCTAGCATGTGCGCCATCATCAGCGAATGCGGCTGCTACCGCTATTTCCTGACCCGCCCCGCCGACTCGATGACGCCCATGAAATCGACCGTGCTTTTCGTGATGCTCAACCCGGGCACGGCGGATGCGAAACTCGACGATGCGACCATTCGGCGCTGCCGCGGCTTCGCGAGCCGGTGGGATTGCAACGGCATTGCGGTGGCGAATCTTTACGCCCTTCGCTCAAGCGACCCGGCCCGCCTGTGGTTGCATCCCGATCCAGTCGGCCCGGACAACGACATGTACCTTCGGCGGCTTGCGCGCGAGTATGGCGACGTGGTGTGCGCCTGGGGATCGAACGCGCGACCGGACCGCGTGACGACTGTCGCGAAGATCCTGGCTGGCGCCGGCGCGCGCCTGTGGTGTCTCGGCACGACTAAGGACGGATCGCCTCGCCACCCGCTCTACATGCGCGGCGATCAACCGCTGATTGAATGGACCCCGAAAGAATCCCCGATCCCAGTTTGAGGGGGCGTGCCATGCTCAGACTGATCGAATCACCACACTATCGGCTTGCGTTGCATATCCGGCTGGATATTGCGCTCCCGCCTGTGCATACAGCGCTGATTATGTGCCCGCATACGGGTACGGCAGCGTTGACATTTGGGGTGGCGGGGGCCGCGACTGCCATGGGGGTTATCACCGTGACTGCGGCTACGGCCCCAGGTATGGCCATGGAGGCGGCTACCGGGAAGGTGGCAGGGGAGATAGGGGACACGCTGGCCACGGGCATTAGCCGGCCACGTTCGCGGCCGGCCGCAGCTGGATCAAAACAAGCCCCGCGCTGGCGGGGCTTTGCATAGCTGGGACGTCGCGTCAGTGCTTATGATGATGCATCCAGCCCATATGATGCGTATCAAGCCACTGAGCCATTCCCTCACCCTTCTGCTCGCGCAGATATCGGCGCGCCAACGCGAATGCGAGGACGGCCAACAGGATCGCCAGGCCCACTACAAAGCTAAGCATTGACTCAGTCATGGCAGCCTCCTTGCTCGACAGCGACCATGGTTACATTGTAGGTGATGCGCTTTCTGACAGCCTCCCGATCTCCCCCTAATTTCCGGAACCTCACGCTTCAATGCTTGTGGTGCATCAAGTCCACGTAATGGGTATCAAGCCAGCGCGCTGATCGTCCTCGGGCGTCATGCCTGCTGTAATGGGCTACGACCCATAGCGCGCCCCCCACCACGACCATTGCGATCGGTCCCATCAAATACGCCAGCGTAGACTCAGCCATAGCAGCCTCCACGGCAAGGTTCGCCATTCGTACATTCTAGGCGACAAGCCGCCATCTCCTTGCGCAAAAAAACCGCTGAACTCGCGACCAGCGAGAACCATAGGCGTTACGCTCTTCGCAAACAAGTCATTCATAGCGTGCAAGAAACATATCGGCTGCGGACTCCGCTACTTGCCTTTGGTCATCCGCGCTGAGGGGTGGCTGACCCATCGTCACCTGCGGCCAGAACGCGAACGCTTTTACAAGGCCCAGCAACTGCTGCGAGGCGAATATCGGGTCCGACGTCTTGAGGCGGCCATCGGCGGCGGCTGCACGAATCCACACCGTCAAGTCTTCTTCACGCTCACCCATGCGGGCCACCATGTCGCGCGCGCGCTCCGGCGAATGAATGCCTGCCGCGATCGCAACGCGCGCGAGGGACAGGAACGCCTCGTCGTTTAACAGGCTCAGCTTTTTCAACAGAAGCCGGAGCAACTGTGCGCGCAACGGACGTCGGGCGGAATAAGCAGGCGCTTCCTCCGTGTGACTCGAATCCCACAACTGCCGCAGGATTGCTGCGAACAGCGCTTCCTTGCCTGGAAAATGATTGTAGACCGTACGCTTCGAGACGCCCGCGCGCGCTGCGATGCGGTCCATGCTGGTCGCATCGAAGCCACCCGCGAGAAATTCTTCAATAGCCGCCCCGATCACGGCCGCACGCTTGCGGTCGGTCAGGCGTAAGGGGTTATCACTGGTAATCATCGCCGAATCTTACACCCGGTAGTTTACTTTTCCCGAAAACAAACTACACTCAACAGTCTACTTTCCGCATCGAGACGCCTTACATGACATCGTTCACCGGTTTTATTCGCCGTGCCTTGGGCCTGACAGCAGCGCGACGCGGGCGTGAATTGTTCGACACGTCGGCTCAGCATGATGGCGAGCGCTTTCGTAACGTCAAACCGCGTCCCGTCGAAGGAATCGGCAAGACCTTGAGCATCGCGTGGAACCTGTTGTTCAACAAACCGGACGGCACGGCGCCGGCGAGCACCCTGCCCGTCGATTCGCTGTCGCGTGAACAACTCCACGCCGCGCCTGACCGGAGCCTGTATCGCCTGGGGCATTCGACCATGCTGCTCAAGTTGCGCGGGCAGTTCTGGCTGACCGACCCGGTCTTCGCTGAACGTGCATCGCCGTTCCGGCGGTTCGGTCCAAAACGCTTTCATGCACCGCCCATTGCGGTAGAAGACTTGCCGCCGCTTCGTGGCGTAATTCTGTCGCACGACCACTACGACCACCTCGACCGCGAGACAGTGCTGGCACTCGCTGCTACGACGGGCGTGTTTCTGACGCCGCTGGGTGTCGGCGACCGCCTGATCGAATGGGGTATCGATGCATCGAAGGTACGCGAGTTCGACTGGTGGCAGGATGCAGAGATCGACGGTCTGTCGTTCACGGCGACACCTGCCCAGCATTTCTCCGGCCGCAGTCTGTTCGACGGCAACAGCACCTTGTGGGCCTCGTGGGTCATCGTCGATGACGGTCTGCGCGTGTTCTTCAGCGGCGACACGGGCTACTTCGACGGATTCAGGACCATCGGCGAGCGGCTTGGTCCATTCGACGTGACGCTGCTCGAAACGGGCGCATATGACGCTCTATGGCCGTACGTACACATGCAGCCCGACGAAACCATACAGGCACATGTCGATCTGCGCGGCCGCTGGCTGGTGCCGGTTCACAACGGCACGTTCGATCTGGCGATGCATCGCTGGCAAGAACCGTACGAGCGCGCGATCGGGCTCGCCGCCGCGCGCGGCATTCCGATCGCGATGCCGCGCATGGGGGAGCGGCTGAATCTCACCGCGCCGCACCGCGGTGAGAAATGGTGGCGCGAGGTTGAGGAGAATGTGCAAGAGCCAATGACACTGCGGCGCTGGTTCTCCTGCCGCCATACTCCCCAGGCCAATTCGTAAGGCCTACTATTGATACTCATGGGCAGAGAGACCCAGAGCGCGTTGCCGCACATCGGTTTCTCGCCCAATGCGTTCATCGCCGAAGCGGCGCTGCAAAGGCGGACAGGCGTGCCTCGCCTCAGCGCGCAACGACGAACGATGTGTGCATGCCCATCTCATAGTGCCCCGGCCGGTTGCAAATCAGCACATAGCGTCCTGGCGCAAGCTTCAATGACAGCCGCCTGGTCGAACCCTGCGCCAGGTCCTCCACCTCGCCCATTTTCTTGAACCGGCTTTCCGCAACCTGGCCTTTGTGGACGGGCAGATGCGCGTCGTCCATGTCTGTCCTCAGCACCACGAACTCATGTTCGGCATTGCCGTTCGCTGCGTTGTTGACCTCGAACGTAATGCGCCCGGCATTCGCTGTGCCGGGATCGAGTTGAATCGTGTTGTCCGTGAGCTTGACATGGATCGTCTCGTCCGCATGACCGCTCAGCGGCGCAACGCCGAGCACAACCGCCGCCAGCACGAACGCAGTAAGGTTTCTGTCGATCATGATGTTTCTCCTCGAAACGGCCACGTTGCCGCAAGACGCGTCGACCCACAGTGCCGGATTCGCCGGCACCGAAGGCTCGTGGATCAACTGTTCTCTCGATGACCATCGCGCGTCAGCAAGCACGTTCGCCAATATGCATGGATAGGAACCCTTATCATTGTCGCTACCGCTGAATACCACCTTTCGCGGCGCACACAGCTTCGCCTTCACGCAACGGCGCAAGCAGTTTGCACGCGCGTGAATTCATCGCGGATGAAGGACCGGTGCTCGCCAGTGCAGGCGAACCTCGCTGGTAGAACGTGAGTGGGCTTCGAAATATTCCGTCCGATGTCGCGCCATACGCCCATTAGGCAAGCGAAATTTTTCGAAGTGCAGCGGGAATAGTTGAGGGACAGCAGTCGTTTAGCCTGCTCGTGCGCCAACTCGCGGAGCACCAGTCAGACTAAGGAGGATAGTCATGTCGCAGGTCTCTTGGGGTCTCAAAGCGGTGGCCGTGATCGTCCTCGCCGCCGGTTTCACAATCGGGCATGCGGCGGACGATGATGCTTACGTTGTCACGCCATTGGTGTCCAACCTGGCAGGCGCTGCCCCGAAGGTCGACGGGGTACTACAGAACGCCTGGGGTATTGCCTTTAGTCCAGCAGGAAGTCCTTTCTGGGTCAACGAAAATGCCACAGGCTGCTCCACGCTGTATGACGGCGAGGGGGCAAAGGTGGCGCTGCAGGTCTCCATCCCGCTGCCTGGCAATGTCATACCGGCCGGTACCTGTCATCCCGTCTTTGCCAACAACCCACCGAATCCCACGCCTGCGGCGCCGACCGGAATCGTATGGAATCCCTCACCGGCGTTTCTCGTGCCAGGTACCAGGATCCCTGCCATATTCATCTTTGCGACCGAGGACGGCACGATTTCCGCCTGGGCCGGCGGGTTGAATCCGGCGAACAACGCCGTGATCGCGGTCGATAACTCGTCGTCTCCGTCCGCCGCCAGCGGGGCCGTCTACAAGGGGCTCGTCTTCGGCGTAAACGAGAAAGGGGGACTCCTGTTTGCCACGAACTTTCGCTCGGGTCGCATCGATGTATTCGGGCCAGGCAGCGGTACGAACGGCTTGTACACGCCCGCTACGACGGACGGCGGCTTCACTGACCCTGACATCCCAGCCGGCTACGCGCCGTTTGGTATCGCGAACATCGATGGCGACCTTTTCGTCACCTATGCCCAGCAGAACGGTCAGAAGCACGACGATGTTGCAGGCAAGGGTCATGGATTCGTCGATGTATTCGATACCGACGGCCGCCTGCTGCGCCGCTTCGCCAGCCGAGGGGCGCTCGACTCGCCGTGGGGAATCGCGCGCGCATCGTTTGCATTCGGCCGCTTCAGCGGCAAGATCCTGATTGGCAACTTCGGCGACGGCCGAATCAATGTCTTCAACAATGACGGCACGTTCGTCGATCAGCTGGAGAATCCGTACGGCAATCCACTGGCTATCGACGGGCTGTGGACTCTGACACTCGGTGGCGGCCGCAACTCGAGCCCGGACACGCTGTACTTCTCGGCAGGTCCTAACAAAGAGACCAATGGACTATTCGGTACCATCGCTCCAGTGAGTGTCTCCAAGGCGCGAGCGTCTGCTCAGCAAGGGCAATAGCCGGCAGTCGTGCGTGGGTTCCTGGCGGTGATCCTCGTCACCGCCAGGAAGTGGCGAGCGTGCTGCGCGATGCGGCTGCGGGCGCCCTCACGAACATCGCGGACAAGATGAGCGTAGACCTCTCCCACATTGATCATCGCACCCACCGGAGACCGCGGCGAGGAGGCCGACGACATGATCATCGTTCGCCGCGTCAACTCCATCGACAGCAAAATCGTCTCAGTGCCGGTTGCCAGTCCACACGGCCGCATGCCGACGCCACTGGATCGAGAGGTCTGCATGCGCCCAGGCTATGGCACGACATATGCGTTGGGGAATTCCGGCGTCCGGACGCGTTTCAGGCTCCCCATCCTTTACACGCCAGGGAGAGCATCTTGACTACACTAATATTCATGAATCTCGCCACTTCCAGTGAGATGGATCGCAAATCAGTGACCGACATTCTTGGAGGCCGCGTGAGCCGCGTCCATGAGGTCGAGCCCGTCGATCAGGAGCTTAAGGAGGCGACATGAACGCAGTGTGCCCGCTGCACGGGCCGACGAAAATCATCGGCACGAATGCGTACGGGTTTCCAGTCTATGCGTGCTGCTGCGACGACGTGACCTACGTGACGCCCCCGGATGCGTGTACGAGGGCACCGACGCAACGCGGACGTGACCCGAAGCCCCAACAACCGAAGACGAGGAAGGAGTGATACTGAGGCTGACCCGGAATCAGGGATTGTGCAAGCGAAAACGGCTATGCTCGCGACCTTGGCGCGCGTGCGCTCGCGCATACGGTCGCAAACAAGCTTGAAGCGGCTTATCACCGCACCGATTTAATGGAACAGCGCCGCCCGATGACGGAAGCATGGGCGGCGCGTGTGTGCGGCACGGCGGATTGATTGCGAGGGTCTGTACAGTATTCGCCAAAGAGACCACCATCAATCAATGAGCGCTTTCCGTTTGACACCAAGCTAAATTTCACTGGAAGTCTCAGTGCGGCTGTTGGCCGTGCCATGTTTGAAATACCTGAATCAGCCTTTTGACGCGCTGTAGCGTTCGATCAGAGATGTGTCCCGCAAAATGGGTTTCGTCGGTAGCGCTCACGGTCCCCGCATCGGTATCCAATCGAACGCTATCACCCTCTGTACTCAGATATGTAACGTCGTAGCAGTAGGAAGTGCCAGGCTCACCCGGTCGCTTATCCACCAACACGAGGGTGCTCGTACGCAGTTTCTCCACGTTCGCTGGAGCGCAAACAGGCATAGTGCCAAACTTGTCGGGTACCGACGTCGCGAGGTTCTGTCGCAGGAAGCTGATTTTTACGTAACGACCATAGTTCGGGCCTACCACGTGGCTCCCGTTGATCACATAGTTCACGTTGTCTTCCTGATCAGTCCCAGAACCCATGCATTGCAATAAAAGGGGCTGGAATTCATTCTCCATGCCACAGATGCGGGCCGCTCGCCGCAGAGCGCTTTTGCTTCCGGCAATGAGCGGTCGAAAATGGCGGAGCGCTCGCCGTCGCTGTCGCAACTTCCAAACAGCGACGGCGTCGCCGCGAATGCACTGGTTGATGCAGCCAAAGCAAATACCGCAATAAGCCTAGATTTGACAGACATATGCGCGTGCATCCTGAGAAATGAGATTGAAATTTGCGTTCGTTCGTTGGTTCGTCTCCCCGTAGGCGGTGTACGAGTACGGCGATTGCTGAAGAATTCCAATTCGCCTGCTCACACAATCTGCCACATATACATGCTTTGCCGCCTTCGCTCGCTCTTCAACTGCAATACGGACGAGAGCAGATTGACTTGTCGGATGGTCGCTCGCCACTCTGGATTTAATTGCCTCAGTGTCTGGCGTAATCGACTGTTGTTGAACCGCGACATCGAACAGCGCGCAATATGAGACGAGTTCAACTTTCTTCATCAAATCCGGCGACAAGGACCGGAGAAACTCAATTATGGCCATTACATGCTGATGTCGTCGCGCACCGCAGTCACAACCTGAATGTCCTTAAACGCCTAATCGGGCCCTCACAATTCTGGCTTCAGTGAGATTCCGTGCAAAAATTGAGAGTTTTGGTTATTGGCCTGACCTCCTTTCCATCATCATCCAGAGAAAAAAACCTTTCTCTGCATTGCTCTTTAGTCGCATCGCCCTGTTCAATATGATATTGCGCGACCAACATCTTGCTATCAGGCCGACTAACGAGACTGGTCATGTAAGTTCGTCCATCAGAGGTTTTTAGGGGGTGCCCCTGATCGTTTGAAAACATGTCGAGCGCGCTTGAATCAGAACCACTTACCAAATCCGATAGCGTGTAATATCTACAATCAGCGCCGCAGCTATGGACCCCGATATAATATTTCCCCGCGAAATTTACCCCAGGGGGTTGCACCAATTTCCCCATGTCGTCACGCCACTCACCATCTGTTTTCTTATAATACGCCGGCACCTTTAATTGGCCATGGTAGACATTGACGGAGTACTCTACAAATTTTGGCAAAACATTGCCATTCGTCGCATGAACAACGGCACACCCGCCAGCAATAAAAATTGCCAAAGCTCGAAATATGAATTTCATCACGCCTCACTTAATCAAATCATCAAGCCCACCAATAGGGACAGCCAAATCACTCTTCCCGGACAACTCATCACTTAGGTACTCGAAAAATTTTGCATTTACCGTACTCATGCCAACGCCACCTTGCCCATAATCATTTCCCGGCAAGCTCGCCCACTCAAGATTGCAGCCGTCCTCAATGACAGCTTTTTGTATTTTCCCACTTTTAATATCTTCCAGAGCGTGGCGTTTATACTTCAACAAGATAACGCAATATCTATCTTGAGAAACAGGAGTAAAATCCGCAATCCCGTACTGTTTCCGATATATCACATATGCAGGATCGCCCCAGTTATAGCCCATTATCTGATATGCACCAGCGGCGCTAGATCGTAAAGTCTTACCTTTGCTATTTGTCCGAGTTATTAGAATTCGAGGATGATCGCTAAAATCGCGTCCGTAGTCTTTGATAAACGACTGCCCACCAAATAAACGCTCGTAACCGGCCGGGGTTTCTGTACCCTCCCCAACTCGAATCATCCTGAGAAAGGCACGCACCCTTGCCTCCTCGATGGTCAGTCCGGCACCGGTCTGGAAAAAATTCCCCACCAGCCCGATCGGATGGATATGGAACACATCGGGACTGGACGGGAAGGGCTGGCTGACCTTGCCCTGTACCTCATCCCACCAGGCAAGCTTGCTGATGCGTTCAATTTCGGCGGCGTGATACGGCGACGGCTCGCTACGCGTCACCAGTTGGGCGAACAGTTCCCGATAGCTTTCCTCACTGGCCCATTCGCTGCGATGCCGTGGAATCAGGCGCGACGCGCGAAAACGCAGCCACCTGTTCGCCCCGTGCGACAGCAGTTCGTCGGCGGCTTCCTTTTCGTTACGCGCGGGTGACATGGCACGGTAGACACCCGTCGCCAGCGGCTTGAGTTTGCCCACGTCGGACAGATCGGGCTTGCCTGCGTCCAGGACATAGTCGAGCCAGGCATCCGCCGAGCCAAACAGCGTCGGATTGTTCGCATCGGAATCCGTGAACATCTCGAAATCGCTCCAGTGGCCTGGGGATTCGCGCGTCACCCGGCCAGCAGGGGTCTGCCGGTTGCGCACCCAGCCCGTGATATCCGCGTAGCGGCTGTCCGCGCTGGTGATTTTCCACCAGGGTTCGCCCTTGCCGTGGTTGAAGGGATCGTCATCGACGGAGCCCTTGCAGTCAGCGGGCAGCGCGTCCAGCACGGCCTGGCTGTAGACCTGCACAATAGCCGTGCGGGGCGCATTGGCCCCCTCCTGCCTGACCGATGGACCGGTATGCAGTTTCACGCTCCGGTCGATACGCAGGATAGGCCGCTCACTGTGATAGTCCGCTTCTGCTGCCGCCCGGCTGGCTTCGATGTAGGCTGGCAGCGTGCCATCGCAGAACACCTCGATATGCACTATCCGGTTTGGCTGCGCGGGGTCCGCCGTGTGCCAGTATGGCCCCAGGTACCCAATCAGGTCGCCCGCACCGACCTTTACCGGATGGGGTGGAATCACCACGCGGTCAAACGCTGAATCGGGCATGACCTCGCGCACCACGGGGTCGCCGGGCTCGCTGCCCATGAAAATCCAGCCGCCAACGGCCTCATACGGCCCGACAAACCGGCCGTCCTGCGGGGGGTATGGAGACGGACCCTCGACGGCGCTGACCTGCCCCCAGTCACCGTCGCGGCGCCCGATCGTGGCCCGCGCACCGTGCGGCAGGGTGCACCGAATGGTCCCGTGCTGCCTCGATGTGCGCACCCTCAACCCTGCATGATCCGGCGCGCTTGGTCGTCCGGTGCTGGCGGGGTGGGGGCGGTCCTGGGCGTAGGACGTTACCTCGACCTGCGTACTCCAGTAGCCGGGGCGCGGCTGGGACGGCTCGCACTCGTAATCCGCGAAGCCCTGAAGGTGCATGTAGAGGCTGAAGAAAGACAGCCGGTTTCCGGCGGGATATTCGAGCGTATGGCGCACCAGTGCAAAGCTGGTGCTGTACGGCACGTTCAGTTCCGGCTGTCCGCCGCTTGCCGGAATCCTGCTCGTGGGGCTGATACGATCAAGCCGGTAGGCAATGACCTCGCCATCGGCCAGGCAGCGCACGCCGTATTTCAGGTCCAGCATCGGACCAGCGCCTTCCGCTGACACATGAATGCCGCCATGCCACAGGCCGGACGGACTCGCGGCAAAGTTTCCGCCCGGCTCGTTCATCAGCCAGGCATGAAACAGGTGTTCATCGATGATGGTCTTGCCCTTCGCGTCGCGGAACGGAAAAGGCGAACGCCAACGGTCTGGTACTGCTTCCGGTTGTGTCCTGCAGCGGTTTTTCTGTGTTTTGCATCGTCTGGTATTGCTCGTCGTTCTTCCAGAATTCCGCTTTCGTGTTAAACGGGTGCGGATTGCCACTCGCCAACCTAGCGCACAGAGGGAAGAGGGATCAATCAGACCTGCCCCAGATTTTGGTCAAGGATGGTCAATGTCTGCGCTGACGCCCGCGCACTGGCTTTTATGCCGATCTCCGTTCACCTGTATGCACGTGTGTTGCCAACATTGAATGCATACACCATATGTTGCGATGGCTGGCGGTCGTGTGTGAACCCCTTCGCGACGTTCGCAGAAATGTCCGCAATGTTCACGGGCCAAACTCAACGCCGTTGCGAGACGATTGAACGAACGTCCCAGAAAGACCCTAAACTACGAGACACCCGCTGAACGATTCCATCAATTCGTTGCATCGACCGGTTGAATCTGCAAATGACAAGCGGCCGCTCGTACGGGACGAGACGCCTTGCATCGAAGTGCTCTTCATGGCCCGGGCACAGCCGGATGTGGACGGCGCCGCCCGACACAATGCGGTCAATGCGTTTGACCACTTTCCGGCGACCGCTTGCCAACACCAAACACAATAGCGGCCCGTTCATCTCTGCTTGCACACGTCAGCATCGCAAGGTGCGTCATAACATTGTCGTGTTTGCTAAAGCTGACCATTCGAGGCGGGCATTGAGTCTGACGCGGTGTAGTAGCGCAGCCAGAAGGTCTCGCGACATGCGTTGTTGAAACTTTGTGCTGCCGGTTTGATAGTTGTGCCAGGTGGACTCTTGACCACCTTGTAGTCTATCCAGCATTCGGGACAGATCAGATCAGACGTCACGCGATCCCATTCGATGGAACGTCGGATGACCGCGCCGTTGTCGAAGACATACACAGCGTCTTCTTTGCTGACCTCGATCTCCTGATCGTGCCAGTTTTCGTGAGAAACGTCGCGGTGAACAATTGCTACTGGACTGGGCAGCCCATGAATCGAGTTGACGTAGGAAACAAGCTTATCCATGCTCTGCGTGCGGAAGCCGTCTGGGGAGGCGTCATTATACAAGTCGCCTGGATAGCACTCTCGCCCAACCTCCTCCAGCCAGCGCGTCGACACATTCCAGGGCGGCCGTTGACGCTCAGGCAATCGGTACTTCATCGTCCGGATACCTGTCGCGCGCGCCAGCGTGCCGTCCCGACTTCGCGTACTGGCACTTGTACCCGGTCAAGTTCCCCATTGCTGCACCCCACAGAGGGCTTCGGGGCGGCCCACAACAGCCCCCATTCCAGCCCACAATCTGCATTGGATGCCAGCGGACAGGGGCTGACACGGCTGACAGCTTATTCAGGCTGAGACCCGTGTGGGATAAGGCTTTGCGGGGTGTTTGGCTTGGTGCGGCCGCGATGCCAAAAAAGGGCTGGCGGAGAGACGGGAATCTTGGGATCGTCGGCAAGCCCGTGCCGGGTTTGACTTCCAGTTTTCGAATGCGAGGCTACCCCTACCCACACCCCCACTGCAAGAATCGCCGCACTTGCCGCATGGTGAAATCCGCCGCGTATCCCGCCGACTCCGGCGTTCGATACGACAGCATATTGTCAGCCGGCCGAATGCTAAGCCCTCGGCCTTCGCCGGTTCGCGGCCCGCCTTGACGGTCGCCTGAACCATCGAACGAGTGTTGCCGTTTCGGCAACCTTGATGTACGGGGACCACCAAGGTCTTTCTCGCGGATGTCGCTCTTGATAACGCCCACTCAATTAACAACCACCTGCCGCAAACCCAACGCTGGGCCTCACTCGGGTCCAATTGCGCCTGCCGATACCGTCAGCGATACCGACGGGTCACGGTCTTTTTCAACGCGATCAACCCTGAACCACCGTTCGAGCTTCTCTGACCAACGACGACTTTTAAGGTACAACCGCCACTTGCCTAACTGAGTCGGCCGGCTGGTGGTCGGCCATTGCCGACATTGGGCCGGACTGAGTTCTGCGTCAGCAATGTGGCGGATTGCTGACGGTGGCGACATCGAGCAACCCGACGGCAGCTTCCTGCATCAGCGAACTCACACTCCCGACCCACTCCCGTCGTCCGCCTCCCATCGGCGGATGTCGGCTGTTCACCCGCAAACCGGACACTCGCTGGCGTTGCCGGATAGCCGTTCGTCACCGGAAACGCCGCAGTCCTACTGCGGCTTCAGTAAGCCGCTGAGCGCCAGAGCGACGGTCTTCGTAGCCCGCCTCAGATCTTCTATCGCCACTCGCTCGTCCGCCCGGTGTCCGTTTGCCTCAAGGAGTGTGCGAGGTCCGGCCCCGTAGATCACGGTCGGCACACCGGCTTCGCAGTACAGGCGGGCATCGGTATAGAGCGGCACACCTTCCGCCGTAATCTCCGTCTGGATCGTGACGCGAGCCGCCGCCTGCAATGCGGCGACGAGCTGCTCCGCGCCGGGCAACTGCCTCATCGGTGAGGCGATCAGCACCTCGCGGAATTCGACGCTGATGCCGGGCAGCCCGGCGACAGCGTGCCGCACGACTTCCTCCACGCGCGTTCGCGCGGCAGCCGCGTCTTCCTCCGGCGTCACGCGCCGATCGAGCCGCAGGGTCACCAGATCGGGCACGACGTTGGTATTGATGCCGCCTTCGATCAGCCCCACTACGAGTGTCGGATGTTCGATTCCGGTGGTCGCGGAGCGAATCGTGGCCAGTTCCGCGCGATGCGCATAGAGCGCCTGCAACACCGCCGTGGCCGCCTCAAGCGCGTCGTGTCCGGTGTCGGGGCGAGCGGCGTGCGCGGACTTGCCGCGCACGGCGACTTCGAGATGCACGCAACCGTTGTGAGCGGTCGTGATTGCATACGAGAAGCCGGCGCAGATCGCGAAGTCGGGCTTTACGATGCCGTTCGCAAGCAGCCAGCCGGGACCCAGCAAGCCGCCGCTTTCCTCGTCGTAGGTCAAATGCAGTTCGACCGTGCCTTGCAGCGGGGCAGCCGTCTCGATCAACGCGCGCAATGCGAAAGCGTACGTGGCGAAGTCGGACTTCGAGACTGCCGCACCGCGTCCGATCATATAGCCGTCCCGGATCTCGGCGCCGTAAGGATCGCTCGACCAGCCCTCGCCGGGCGGCACGACATCGCCGTGTGCGTTCAGTGCAATCGTCGGGCCGTCGCCGAAGCGATGCCGAACGACCAGGTTGGTCACACTGATCATGCCAGCCTGAACGACAGCGTCTGCCGGCACGACGTGTCGCTCGACTTCAAGGCCGAGCGCTTCTAGCGCGCGGGCGGCCAGATCGGCGTGACCCGCACAATCGCCGGGCGGGTTGTCAGAGGGCTCGCGAACGAGGGCGGCCAGAAATTCGACTTCAGCGTCGAAGCGATCGTCGACCGCTTCCAAAAGGGCTTGCGTGGTCATTCGGTCCATCAGTTCCGTGATGAAGGGGCGTAAAACGGCTGACGCGGCGGTGTTTCAGCAAAATAGTCGGTGTAAAAGGCCTTTACATGAGGGAACACGGCCGTGCCCAGTTCCCGCTCCGCCTGCTTCACCTCGTTGCGCGGCTTCGCGAGAGTCTGTTCGATCTCGTTGAGGATCGCATCGCGATCCACGCGCGTGAACCGGCCATCCCGGTACACCACTTCGCCGGCAATCATCACGGCATCGACAGCATTGGTCTTGGCGCGCTGCATGAGCGCATCGAGCATCGGAATGTTATCGTCCTGATACGGATACGTGGCGGTCTTCCAGTTCATCAGCACCAGATCGGCCAGGCGTCCGGTTTCCAGGCGCCCAATTTGTGCGCCGAACGGGGTGGTTCGAGCGCCATCCTCAGTGGCCATTTTCAGTATTTGTGGGCAGGTCGGCACGTCGTCGTCCATTCCCGGCGTGCGGTGTACCCGCAGTGCGAGGCGCATCTCCTGCAACATGTCGCGGTCTTCGTTGATACCCGCTTCGTCGAGCCCCATGCCGACCGTCACACCGTATCTGGCGAACGCATTCAAGGGTGCCACGCCACTGCGCAAACGGAGATTCGAACTGCAGTTATGGCAGATGCAGGTGCCGGTATGCGCGACCATTTCGATGTCTGCTTCCGTCAGCCACACGCCATGGCCGAGGGTTAGCGACGGACCGAGCAGACCGAGATCGTTCAGATGCGCGACCGCCGTCTTGCCGGTCCGGCGGCGCGCGTATTCCTTCTGATAGGCGGTTTCGAGCAAATGCATATGCATCGGTACGCCGGCTTTGTCGGCGCGTTCCTTGATGGTAAGCAGTGTCTCATCGCTACACCAGTGCAGGTTGGCAGGTGCAAGCTGAATCCGGGTCAGCGATTGGCCTTCGTTGTCCTGCGTGAGCATGTCGAACAACTGCAGATGATCGGCCAGCGGGACCTGCTGCGCTTTCAGATGCGCAGCGAGCTTAGGTCCGATGTCGGCCGGCAGGCGTTTGACGAAGTCTTCGTCGGCTTCGTAGACGAGCAGATTCTGCTCGCGCACGGCGAAGCTGTACGACGCGCGCATACCGATGTCCCGATACGCCTTCAGGACGCCTGAAGCGGCTTCATGTATCGACGACAGCGGACCAGGCCGCCAACCGTGGATGTGCTGCACGGTGGTAATGCCGGACGCAATCATTTCGAAGGCGGAGTACAGGGTATCGAGGTAAAGATCGATCTCGCGCGTACCCATCCGGCTCGCAAACCACAGTTCCAGCGCGTAGTCCGGAGAGCCGTGTTGCAGCGGCGTCAGGCCGACGTGATGGTGACTGTTGACGAAGCCAGGCAGCAACACCGTATCGGGCGAGCCGAGGCGCGGCGCGTTCGGATACTTTGCGATCAGCTGCTGCGCATCGCCGATCTCGACTATTACGCCGTCGCGTTGATACAGCGCGCCGTCGCGGATGACCTCTGCGGTGTGCCGGTCGGCGACGCCCTTGACGATCCAGCCAGCGACAATCAATGTTTCTGACATGGTTGCTTTTACCTGAATAGAGGAGAGTTTCAGAACGATGGTGTGTCGTATAGATCGACACGCCGATGGTCGAAGTAAGACAGCTTTTCGCGGGTCGCCGCGATCTCTGCATGCGCGAGCGTCGCGCTGACGATGCCAGGTCCTTCGTTGCCGGGCCGGCGGGCGAGTACAGCGCCGTCGGCGGCAATCACACACGACTCGCCATAGTTGTCGATGCGCACGCCATCGAGGAATTCGTCACCGGTCTTGTTCGCGCAAACGACCGCCAGCCCATTTTCCCGCGCGTGCGTGCGCAACTCCCCGACGAAGAAATCCATATCGTCGCCACCGCTGCCCGCGACGGGCACGATGACGAGATCGGCGCCGGCCGCACGCAACGCGCGCCAGCATTCTGGAAAGCGGCGGTCGTAGCAGACCAGAACGCCGATGCGCCATGCGCCTACCTGCACGACGTGCAGTGCGTCGCCAGGCGTGAAGTGCGCGGCTTCATCGTAGCCGGGCGGCGGGTCGTCGCCGACAGGCAGGTGAAGCTTGCGCGCAACCGGACCGGCGCGCAGCGGATTGCCGTCGGCGTCGAAGCCGAGCACGGCGTTGTGATACCGACCACTCGCCCGATCGATTTCGTAGAACGGTACGAACAGGGCGATGCCACGCTCCCTGGCCAGCGCGGCGCAGCGTGCGGCGAGGGGACCGTCGGCGGGCTGCGCCCAGTCACGATATTGCCCGCCCGGCGCGCTCGCGAAGTACGGCACCATTGAGAACTCGGGCAAGACGATCAACTGGGCGCCGTCATCAGCGGCGGCGCGCACGGCGGCAAATGCCACGGCCTCGTTGCCGGCAAGGTCGGTTGTGCAGGGAGGCAATTGCAGTGCCGCGGCCCGAAGTGTGCTCAGGGTTACCAGTCGATTCATCGGACCCGCTCCTGCTCGGCGAAGGCGCGATCGACTTCATCGCGCATCAGGTCGGTCAGGTGGACGCTGAGATCGTGGAACGCCCGGCTGCGCGTGTCCCGCGGACGAGGAAGATCGACCGGAATGATGGTCTTGATGCGCCCCGGGCGTGCCGTAAACACGACAATGCGGTCGGCGAGCGCAATCGCTTCGTCGATGTGGTGAGTGACGAAGACCATCGACACATTGCTTCGTTGCCAGACCTGGATCAGGAAGTCCTGCATCTTCGCACGCGTTTGCACGTCCAGCGCGGCGAACGGCTCGTCGAGCAGCAGTATCTCGGGCTTCAGCGCGAGTGCACGCCCCACGGCAACACGCTGGCGCATGCCGCCCGAGAGCTGGTCGGGCCGTTTGTCGATGGCTTCGGACAAGCCGACACGCTCGAGAATTTCCTCTGCGACACGCCGCCGGTTTTCCTTGGGCATGTGCTGCATTTTCAGGCCGAAGGTGATGTTTTCGCCCACGCTCAGCCACGGAAAGAGCGAGGCGTCCTGGAAGACGAGTCCACGGTCCGTGCCCGGTCCGCTCACCTCGGCACCGCCGCACACGATGCGGCCGCTGGATATCTGTTCCAGTCCTGAGATTAGATAGAGCAGAGTACTTTTGCCGCACCCGCTTGGGCCGAGGAACACGACGAATTCGCGGCGAGCGATATTCAGGTCGATGTCACGCAAGGCAACGAACGGTGCGCCGTCTGTCTGCCATGTCTTGCCGACGCCCTTGCAGGTGACGAGCGGCGGTTGCATGGAAGCTGATTCATTCTGGCTCATATCATTTCCCCAAACCGTTACCTGGCACCCAGAACAGCACCTTGCGCTGGACGATTCGCAGCGCAACGTCGAAGGCGAAGCCGGTGACGCCGATCAGCGTCATCGTGAAGAACGACAGGCTCGAGTTGAAGGTATTGCGCGCGAGCATGACGACCTGACCGAGCCCGCTGCCGACGCCGGTCGCTTCCGCCACCAGCACTACCATCCACGCGCCGAACAGGTTCATGCGCAGCACCATGAAGAGCGACGGCAAGATGGCCGGCAGAATCACATGACGGAACGTCTGCGCGCGCGTCGCGCCCATCACGGCGGCGACGTTAAGGTGGGTACGGCTGACGTTGTCGATCTGGCTGATCGTCGAGACGGTCATGACAAAAAAAAGCGAGATGAACACCATGAATACAGCGGGCGCATTCCCGATTCCGAACAGGAAGATCGCGACCGGGAGCCACGCGATCGGTGAAATGGGAGCCAGCAGCGTGATCGTCGGTAAGGTGAGGTTGCCGAGCAGGCGGAAGTAGCGGATCGCGACGCCCATCGCCACGCTGCAGACGAAGCCCAGCACCAGGCCGCTTAACACCCGCAACGTTGTTGCGACGATTGTCATGGCGAGCGACTTCAGCGCTGTCGCGTTGGACGTCTCGCCGATCACGTCAGTCGGGATGAAGTACTGAGCCTGCGACGCGAAGTTGCGCAGGAAGATGTGCGGCGGCGGCAACAGAAGCGGATCTGCCCAACCTGCGGCCCACGCCAGTTCCCATGCGGCAATGAAGCACGCCAGCGAGGCGACTCCCCAGCCAAGCGGCACGAGTCGCCGGACGAGGTTGGAGCGTGGCCGGCCACTTGCTGCCGGGCGCACCACGCGCCGGTGCGCGAAGAGGGTCGTCGGATCGGCTTTCATGCGGATTTCAGCTTGAGCTGGCCATAGAGATCGCCGTTTTCCTTGATCACCTCATTGAGCGGCCCCCAGTCGAACATGTCAGGGCCAGGAAGTCGCTTGATGTAGCGCAGGTCCTTCAGATTCTGCGCCCGCTGCAGGATGAAATTCTGGTTGCTGCGCTGATCGATCATCGCCGGCTGCTTCGCGGCTGCGTCGAGCGTGGCGTCGTAGCTCGTTTTGAAGTACTTGCCGACGGTGTCCTTGACGGCCGAGGCGCGGTCCAGTTCTTCCTGATGCTGCGCGACCATCATCGCCTTGATCAGCGCCTTCACCGCATCGCGGTTTTCGTGCAGGAGCTTGCTGCGCACCGCGAGAACGCAGTCGGAGTAGTTCGCGCCGTATACATCCACACCGTTCGAAAGCTGCACGGAGCCCGGCCTCGCCTTCAACGCCTGCGTCGCGTAGGGCTCGATGTGGCACATTGCATCGACGTTCCCGGCGATGAACGCCTGCGCCAGCTCCGGCGACGTGCCGAAGTAGCGCACCTTGACGTCGGCGAAACTCATGCCGGCCTTCTTCAGGTAATCGTACGGGAGCATTTCGAGCGTATCGGCCTGGAATGTGCCGATGGTCTTGCCGCGCAGTTGGGCCGCTGACGTGATGCCCGCCTGCGCGACGATCACGCAGCCCTGCACGCCCGAGCCTGCGACGATCTTGATCGGTGCGCCGGCATCGTAGAGCGTCATGAAGTTGGTGTACGGAACCACGGAGACGTCCACCACGCCCGCGCCGAAGAGCGCCGCGATGTCCGCATTGGACGGGGTGGTGACGAAGTCGAGCGTGACGCCCTGCGCGAGATTGCGTTCCTTGACGAGAAAGAACGGACAATTGCAGAGACCCGTGCCGTGCGTCGCCTTGAGGGTCAGCGGGCCGGCCGCCATGGCCTGTGGTAGATAGGCACCGCCCAACGCCGCGGCGCCGGCCAGACACGCACCGCGCATCAGGAATTCGCGCCGCGTACTGCCGAGTTCGGTCAATGGGTAACCATTCGGGTCTTGCTGAACAAATTTCCTGAACATCGCGTGGTCCTTAGAGAGGTTGAACGGCAGATGGGCATGTGAAAGTTTCCGCAGGCGACTGCGCAAGCGTTTGTTCCAGCAGATCGAAGCTGAAAATCTGTCCAATCGAGCCGGAAACCTGCATTCGTCCGAGCGCTTCCAGCGACCGGGCACGTGCGAGAATGCACTCGCGAAGCGGGCGAATATCGATGATCGGCGGCTGCGCGGCGACGCCGGCCAGCAGTTCGTCAAGCGCGAATTCGGGGTAGCGGTACGCGCTGGCGCGCAGGGCTTCGCGGGGATTGTTCGTAATCGCTTCCTGCGCATCGAGCATTGCGCGTAAGGCCGCGCGGATGATCTCAGGATGTGCGTCGAGAAAACTCTTGCGGGCGACGAGCAACGTGTCGGGATAGTCGCCGCCCCAAGCGTGCAAGCCGTCGCACAGCACCTCGAAGCCGCGCAGCCGAAGGCGGGAAATCCACGGTTCGATCAACGTCAGCGCCGCGAGGCGGCCGTCGGTCAGATCGGCG
This sequence comes from Paraburkholderia sp. BL10I2N1, assembly GCF_004361815.1. Classification (NCBI taxonomy): domain Bacteria; kingdom Pseudomonadati; phylum Pseudomonadota; class Betaproteobacteria; order Burkholderiales; family Burkholderiaceae; genus Paraburkholderia; species Paraburkholderia sp. BL10I2N1. The sequence continues at coordinate 4,470,895 of NZ_SNWA01000001.1, forward strand.
ACCGCCTCGGCGAGCGATGGGTACAGCACGCGTTCGACCTGCATGAGATCCATTCCGTGTACCCGCAGTGCATCGTGCAGCAGGACTTCCATTGGATCGTCGGCGAAGGTTCCTACACGCTGGCCGCGCAGATCGCTCATCGACAGGCCCGGCTGCCCCACGAGCGCCATGCCGAGCTTGCCGCTGCCACCGACAATGCGCAGCGGGTCGGGCCGGGCATGATCGACCAGCGGCTGTGTAAAGCCGGTGGTGCCGAGATCAGCCTCTCCGCTTCTCAGCAATGCGGCGGTGGAGCTGAAATGTGTCAGCGGCGGTGCTTCGACCTGCAGGCCATGACGCTCGAACAGGCCGGTATCGACCGCAACGAACAACGCGAGATTGGAAAGCGCACTGCCGTGCGCCAGGAGCAGTTTTTGCATGACAGGATCTGGGAGTCAGGGAATCGCTCGGGCAGACGGCTTGCCGCACGCGAGGGCTTGACGATGTTTAGCGAAGACCGTGCCAGCGAGCGGGGCTTCGTATGCGCTCAAACGCATCGCTTTGTTTACAGGATGTTGAGGATATTGTTTTAAATAAATCTTAAAACTTGTACACAATTGTGTCTCATCCTGTCTTCGAAAAACGCACCACAATGTGGCCGAAAGGCTGATTTTGCACCGCCATGTTGCGCTCGGCACAGTGACTGGGCATCATGCGTTCAAGCATTTCTAGCTTGATCTAACAAGGAATGACGGACACAGTCGTACAATTTTCTTTTGCAACAAAAATACAATCTGGCATATAACTTGTGTGCAATATCGGCGATAATTTGCACTGCGGCGAGGCAGTGCAATTGGTGTAGTCAACCGCGCACGTCGCCCTTGTCGTGATTCAACTCATTACCAGGACCCTTTCATGCCGACTGATAAGAAGAGGGCGAAGACGGCCGAAAACGAAGTGGCTGGCTCCTTCGACGGCGCGCATCGCCACGTGATTTACGAGCGCTTGATGAATGCGATCTCGGAGCATCGGCTGCAGCCCGGCACGAAGCTCGCCGAAGACCGGCTCGCCACTATTTTTGGCGTCAGCCGCACCACTGTGCGGACAGTGTTGCAGCAACTGGCGCACGAACTTGTCGTCACGATCGTGCCGAATCGCGGCGCGTTTGTTGCGAGCCCGACGGTGGAGGAGGCGCGCGAGTTGTTCGAGGCGCGGCGTCAGATCGAATTGCCGATCATCGAAAAGGTGTGCCGTTGCGCGACGAAGAAAGACCTGGCGCGTTTGCGCGCGCATGTGGCACAGGAAGATGAGGCCCGTAAGCGTGATGACCGGCGCACCTCGGTACGACTTTCAGGCGAATTCCACGTGATGCTCGCGCAGGTGTCGGGCAATCGCTTCGTCGAGCGTACGATGCGCGGCCTGCAGATGCTCACCTGCCTGACCATCCTGCTCTACAACGCGCCGACGGCGAAGGCGTGTCCACATGACGAACATACGCGCCTGATCGATGCGCTGGAAGCGGGCAACTTGAAGCTGGCGCAAAAAGTGATGATCGAGCATCTCGAACATATCGAAGCCACGCTCCGGTTGCATGAGCCCGAGGAAGAGCACGACGATCTGGAGGCGATCCTGTTCGATGGCCAATGACGTCGGCGTGCTTCAGGGCGCGGTGAGCGTTTCGAGTACCTGCCGCAGGAAGTGGTCGCATTCCGCGAGTTGCCACAACTCGACGGATTCGTCCGCCTTGTGGGCATCGTCGATGCTGCCAGGACCGCAGATGACAGTCGGAATTCCAGCCTGCGAGAACAGGCCGGCCTCGGTACCGTAGGTCACCTTGCGTGTCTCGAAGTCGTTGCACAGGCTCCGCACGAGTCGCGTGACGGCGGCTTGTTCCGCGCTGTCGAGCGCCGGGGTCGTGCCGACCTTTTCAAACGAGATCGACGCCATGTCGGCCACCGCGCGCATCTCCGGTTCGAGTTGCTCGCGGGCATAGCGGGCGATCTGTTCGAAAAAGCGTTCTGGATCTTCTGAAGGCAGGTTGCGATACTCAAAGAAGAACTCGCACTGCTCGGGAATCGTGTTGATCGCGATGCCGCCTGAGATCATGCCGGTCTGCGCCGTCGAAAATGGCACGTCGAAGGCGCGATCGAACGGGCCGTTGCGGCGAAGTAGATCGGCGGCCTCGCGGATGCGGCAGATCAGCCGCGCCGCATATTCGATCGCGTTGACGCCGCTCGGCGTGCGGGACGAATGGCCGGCCAGACCCTTCACGCAGCATCGGTAAGCATTGTTGCCTTTGTGCGCGACGACGGGCCGCATGCTTGTCGGTTCACCGACGATGCACCCAGCCGGGCGAATGCCGCGTTTCGCAAGTTCCGCCAGCAGCAACGGCGCGCCGAGACAGCCGACTTCCTCGTCGAAAGAAAATGCGAGATGAATCGGCTCGCGCAGCCGGCGCTTCTGGATGTCGGGTAACAAGCCGAGCGTCACGGCGATAAACCCTTTCATGTCGCACGAGCCGCGGCCGTAGATTCGATCGCCGCGGATGACCGGATCGAAGGGATCACTTGACCAGTTCTGGCCGGTTACGGGAACGACATCGGTGTGTCCGGACAGCACGACGCCGCCATTCGTCTCGCCGTGCATCGCTGGCAACGTCGCGAACAGATTCGCCTTTTGCCGGGACCGGTCATAGACGAGAAGCGCTTCGACGTCGCGGGCTCGAAGGCGATCCCGGATTGCTTCGATCAGGCCGAGATTCGAGCGGCTGCTGGTCGTGTCGTATCGAATGAGCTCCTCAACTAGCGCAAGGTAAGGCGCGCGATTGCTTGCGCTAGCTGTCGGCTGATCAGGCATGGCCAGTGACCTCTTTGTCTCGGTGTTAGATCGATCAATTCTATGCCGACGAAATTCTTTGAGGTGTGAATGCATATCCCGAGCCGCGGGGTGCGTTGATAGAGCGTTTTCGGCAGCTCCGAATGCCCGAATTCGGCCGGGGGTTAGTTGAGTTGAGGCGGAGTTCCCGAAGCTGCAACCCCTTCTGACCGTGCGCAACGGCCGAACGGACTAAGCCACTCGCGCGGTAAGGTGCTCCGATTGAGCTCTGGTGGTGCCCGAGAAGAAACCCGCTCTGCTTTCTGGACGAGGCAATCCGCGTCGTTCCTCCCCAGGAGCAGAGCTTTGACTCCGATACATATTGATCCTTCACCCAGACCGATCTCTGTAACGCCTGCACCGATTTGCTTAAGAGTACGTCGTAGCGGTCGACAGAGCCGGCGTCCTCTTCTTGATTCAGGGTCCTATAAACGGTCGGACGCTGCTGATCGCGACAGGCAGCAGCCGGGCCAGTTGCAGCCATTCGACCGCCATCTCGCGTGGACACTTGAACGTCGGCTTCGCCTCAAAGAACGGCCGTACACAACTTAGAGCCCAGATACGCTCTCTTCAGCAGTTTTCTTCGATCGAGCCTTTCAACCACCGAATGGATTCCATCGCCGAGCTAAAATTGTCAGCATCAATTTCATTCGCATGCGCGTCGGCCCTGAGTTTGTTGACAGTGGTCATTGCATGCTCGAAGCGAGCCTTATCATCTCGGAAAATATTTTTAAAGGTTTCCCATTCACCGATAATGGCGCGTTTTAAATCCGAGAAATAAACTTCACCGCGGAACATGTCGTCGTATGAATATGTTGCAGCCTTGTCTTTTTGGGATCTCTTTATCATTGCGTTGACGAATTTATCTTTGGCTACCGGGGTTCCAAAAGCTATTTTCAACGTGCGCTTTACAATATTCCTCAACTCTTGCTCAAACGAATTCCTTTCTGCGTTTAGCAACTCCCAGCGCTCTTCCAAAGTTGCGGGCGACCGAAGATGGGTTGCGGTATCGGCGATTGCATCTTGGACTGCGATGATGCGAAAGTGATACTTATCGCTTGCCTTCGTCACAAGTCCATATCCAAGCAGATGGTTTATTAATGTTGGTTCGTCCAAAGCATATGACGAAAATGTCTGATGGTCATCAGCCGAAAGATGTTGCAAGAGCCTGTACTCATCAACGTACCTCTCCCTCAGGATGCGGAGAATAAGGTCAATGTAGTCCCGTGTGCTGAGTCTAAGCTCATCCCGTTTTTCACGGTATATTTCTTTTCTTATATGCACTTTACGAGGCAGAAGTTTTTTCAGATGCCACTGATGTAGTTTGCTACACACTTGGCGAATCAGAAATGGATGCCCACCATATTCGTCCGTAAGGTAGGTATACACTTCCGTATCAAAGGACATCCCCATATAGCCACCAATATATTTGAGCATGGCGGTCACATCGTCTACGTCAAAGAACCCAAGATATGTCGGCTCCACGTAGCGATATAGCGGATTGTCAAGGCTTGGACCTATAAGCGGTACCTCTACGCAGCGAGGATTAACACCGCATACTAAGAAAGAGAAAAGATTTGGATTTTGTTGAAATGTCGACCGTATCGTTTGCCAAAAGGCGAGATAATCTGCACCACTAGCCCAATGATTTGTCGGCGACAGATCAAACGAGAGGTTTTCTATTTCATCGAATATAAGTAACGATGGCTTTCCATATGTTTTCTTGACTAACAAAAGATCCTCCGAAAATGCAACCGAAGCTCCTGCCTCAGAATAGGCATGCTCGCCATGTCCGCCTTCCGCTATCGGATTTGCTTGAAACAAGGCTTGCTTAATGCGAAAAAGTGTTTGATTCCAGCGGGCCTTGTGAAAGCGCGTATCAGTACAATCAATAAAAGCGACAGGCGCACCTATATCCCGAAGCTCTCTAACTACGGCCCAAAGCACAGACGTCTTGCCAATACGTCGAAGACCGAATATCGAACTGTTTTCCCCTTCATTGTATTTTCCGATAATACGTTGCACATCTGTTCGACGCCCAAAAAAGTACCTATCCGTCTTCAAGGCAGACGAAATCGCGAAAAGATCCTTCGTATAGAGATTTTCCTCTAGCCGCCGTCTGACAATATCTCCCTTGCCTGCAACGCTACCCGTCAGTTCGTTATAACGGAATGGGACAAACACCCGCGCCTCGCTAGTGATACTCACCTTCGGTACGTTAGCCTCAACATCGGATGCATTCGAAACGATCAAGACACACAAGCGATCTAGTCGGTTTTGGCTTGCCGACAACGTTCTATCAATAAAATCGATAACGCGCGCATCGAGAACCGGATATGGATGAAGCACACACAGCAACTCCGAGAAGAAACAGAATCGTTGCTGCAAATCATCGGTCGGCTTTAGATAAACTACCGGATATCTGTCTTTGCCTGCTTTTCCTACTTTCGCGTTTGAGACAAAAAATATCGTCGCTAGATTATGAACAATCTCGATCTCTTTCGGTCCAAAATCGTTTAACTTTACCGCCGGGCGAAGCCCAGGATTCTGTTTCATCTTTCAGTAACCTGTGAATTATCTATAGTAATAACCAACCTAACCGCAGGCTTCTCAACAGTTTAGCCCTAAGTGCACTATATATACCTGCCCTTTTTGTTTGTTCGCTGCTCCGCGCCCCTCTCCAAATCCGTTCGGCCTTCTTGGCCGGTTTCTCCGAACGACGCAACCGCGCTCGGCAAAGAGTTTAATGCGTTTCAGCGTGCGATGTGGAACCGTTTGCAATGGACTCAGTAGTCTTCGCAACAGCCGGCACCGAAGTCCTTTAAGCAATAACCATCCGGTTGGTGTCGGTCGCGTCACACACCACAGAAACGGAGGCTTGCGGCAACAGAGCCTGTTGACTGTCGAAAAATCGTTCGTCGTCTGGTAAGCAGACGCGAACGACCGATGTGCCCTCAGAAACGGCCGTAGTGCTCGCATCGCTCTCAAGGGCACAAATGGGTCGTTTGCGGTCCCACGAGGCGCTCGAAAGCGGCCATTCGCTGTCGGCTGCACATGCCCCGCTGCGAACGACCACAAAGGCCGACTTTGAGACGGTCGCACAACGCCGCCAAAAGCTCGGGAACCAATGAAACATCTGCGCTCCTGCGCCGATCGATCCGCTCGGCGCCGGTTCCGGCGTTCCCTTTCCTTGCTTCCTACGTATCCCTTTCTCCCGCGAGCAGGATCCGGACTCACGACCACGATGAGCGCTGTCTATCACGATTCGGATTGCAAGGAGCCTCCCAGGCATATCCCTGCGCCGTTGGATCGGCTTTCGCGCATCCGTTAAGCCTCATCGGGCGTCTCGACTCTGCAGAGCGTCAATCCCCGAAAGAGCCCTACCCCTCAAAGACTAGTCAGGTGAAGGCCGCACGCGGCCTCCACATTCGCGCTCGCCGCGCGGCGTTTCATCCCGCTCAACTGCGCAGTTTCGCCGCTACCAGTCTCCACCGTTCCCGCCCTAACCCGCGACCGTAGCCGACACCAGACGGCCGTCAAGGCGTTCGGGGCCGTGTCCTGCGCTTCGCTCCGTCCCGCACCCACCCCTCACTTCTTTCCTTGACGGCCGCCCGGCGCCGGCTCCTTGAGTCGCACGGGCGCGAACTCAGGAGACTGGCGGCAGCAAAGCCAACCTCCAGCTTCGACCAGGATGAAACCAAACCCTACGACGGTGCGGAATCTTGGAGCCCGGTCAGCGCAACACCGATCAACTTCTTGATGTGGAGATTGCCATGCAACTCGCTTCCTCTTTCCGCTACGGCTCCCCGATGCTTCGTTCCGACTCGCCCCTCTCCGATGACCAGATCCGTCGCATCGCGCCGTCCATCTTCGCCGAAGGCAAGCATCAAAGCCGCTCGGAACGCTACACCTACATTCCGACCATCGATGTACTGAAGGGCCTGCGCAACGAAGGCTTCCAGCCCTTCATGGTGTGCCAGACACGTGTGCGCGATCAGGACAAACGCGAATTCACGAAACACATGATCCGCATGCGCCACTAACCGCAAGCTTGCGGTTAATGGCGTAACGGCAAGGAAGCCGTAATGCGAAGGGGTATCGTGTACCTCGGCGCTGGGCGTAGGTTACGGCTGTTCAACTTTTCATTATTTGATAGCCGCCCAAACCGCCAGTTATGACGCTCGCGCTTCCCGCCAGGAAAGGAGGTCATCATGTATCGATCGGTACCTTGTTCAAGTCCGTGGCTTGATCTATTGAGGCATCGTCTCCAGGACGCAGGCTACTGTCGCAGGATCGCGAAGCAATATGACTTTGCTGCGCGATGCTTCCTTCTCGATCTGGAGCGTCGAGGAAAAACTATCGAGTCTGTATCTCGGTCAGACGTCGACATGTATCTCGCGAACCTGAAGCGGCTACATGACCAGCATCCGCTACCCGTCGCCAGCAGAAGGAAAGATTGTGCCTCTATCAAGATGCTGCTGCGACTGGTCCACAACGGCAAGTGGCCGCCAGAGTTCGCGCCGACAACGGATCACGATATCGTCGTGTTCGATTTGGTGCGCAGCTATGAAACGTGGATGGTGGAGATGCGCGGGCTATCTCCTAACACGCGCAGACATAGACGCTTCGAAATGTATTCTCTTCTGAGGTGGCTGCACGATCATGGAACGAGCATTGAAACGTTATGCCTTCCGGACCTCGACGCCTATATTGCATCGCGGGTTGTCGTGATGAAGCGCCGCTCAAAGGCACATGTAATAAGCACGTTACGTGGTGTACTGCGCTACCTGTTCGATAGCAATCAAATCGCAACGGATCTGGCAAACGCCATTGATGGACCTATCATCTATAAGCACGAGGCTATTCCGACGACAATCCCTCGAAAGGACATCGATCGGGTGCTGGAAATTGCCCGACGCGATCGCTCACCATTAGGTATCCGTAACTACGCGATGCTGATGCTTCTGTCGACCTATGGCCTGCGCAGTGGAGAGATCCGTGGTTTGCGCCTGTCAGATATCGACTGGCGGCATGAACGGATTCACATCAGACATACAAAGACAGGTGCGTGCTCGGAGCTGCCATTGTTACGTGATCCCGCCGACGCGCTATTCGACTATCTCAAGTGCGGTCGTCCCGCGACGTCAACGCGAGAAGTGTTTGTGCAGGCGGTAGCGCCTTATGGGCCGCTGCGTGCCGGTCTTCATCGGGTGCTGAACCACGCCATTCAGGCCGCAGGAGTGTCGCTGACAGGAAAGCGCGGGGTTCATGTCTTGAGGCATAGCCGGGCCGAGTCTTTGCTGGGTAGTGGCGTATCGATCAAGGTGATCGGAGATATCCTGGGACATTACAGTGTGCGAGGTACAGCAATGTATCTCAAGCTGGCAACTGACGATTTACGGTCAGTCGCACTTGATCTTCCGCAAGAGGTGACGACATGACTAGCAACGACCTTGTTCTCCGGTTCGTCGACACGCTGTCGATAGGACCTGAGACGCGTAGCGATTACGCCCGTGCCTTGCGGAAGTTTGAGACCTTCATGTCCGACAAAGCGCTTCCAGACGAAGAAAGCGCGATTGAAGTCCTGCGGACGTGGTTGCGACAGGAAGTCCAAAAATCGCCAGTGAGTTGCGTGGAAAACCGGGCACGCGTAGTCGTCCGCTACCTGCAATGGCGCACGAACGCCGGAGGTGGTTCGCATCCCGTTCTAGAACTGTACGCACATTACGGACGACTGATCGGTCCGGTTGTTCGGGCCTTGCTCGAAGATGACAACGGAAGCGCCCTGCGACGGCTGATTCCACTTCCCGTTTGGGGCAGCGTACTTGGCCCTGCGATGCAGGAACACGTTGTGCGGATGAAGTCACTGGGCTACCGGTACGATACGCGCGCGAGTGATCTGCTGCGCTTCGACCGATTCCTACAGCGTCACCCTGCACTGGCAACTGTCCCGCTTCGACAGCAGTTCGATGCATGGCGTAACGAAAGCCCCGGCTTGCGGCATCAGTACCTGGCTCAGCAATGTGGAGCCACGCTGTCAAAAGCGTTACGCCGAAAGGCCCCTGAGGTCCCAACTCTGCCGATCGAACCAGGATTATATGGCCGACTGATCCAGCAGGAGCGGTGCCCATATCTCTTTACCGAGGCTGAGATTCGTATGCTGCTCGATGCGGCTCGCACATTCCCTTCACCGAAGGCACCTCTACGGCCAGTCGCTCTGCACGCAATGATGACGTTGGCATACTGTGCCGGTTTGCGGCTCGGCGAAATCGCATCGTTAACCGTCGGCGATCTGGATCTTGCCCGCGGGCTACTCGAGGTCCGCGAGACGAAGTTTTTTAAGTCGCGCCGCTTGGCCCTGTCGCCAAGCGCGCTCGACGTCCTACGCGCCTATCTGGAAGCACGCGCGGCATTCGGTGCACCGATCACATCGAGAGCCCCCTTGTGGTGGTCGCCGCTGCGTCGATCGGGATACTGCAAAAGGCTAATTGAATGGATGTTGACCGAGGTAATTCGTCGCGCAGGGCTTAAACCCGCGCATGGTCATCAAGGGCCACGGGTTCATGATATTAGGCACACATTCGTTGGGCATCGGATGGTGCAATGGTATCGAGCTGGCATCAATCCTCAAGATCGCTTACCGCATCTGGCGGCGTACCTTGGTCACAAGGATATCCGGTCGACACTCGCATACCTGCACGTCTCTCCAGAACTGCTCCGTCAGGCTAGTGAACGCTATCGGCGTCACAATGCACGCGTGCTGCGTTTGCCGGGAGAAGCGTCATGAAAATGGCACCCCTCGCGTACTGGCTCCACGCGTTCTTCCACGAGTGGCTCGCTGAGCAGCGCAATTGTTCGCGACACACAATTCTGTCCTATCGCGACACCTGGCGACTTTACTTGCGGTTCGTCGCTGCACGGCGACACTGCCCGGTAAGCTCAATCAAGCTTGACGAATTGACCGCCGACGAAGTGCTCGCGTTCCTCAAGCACATCGAATCAGAGCGGCATACATCGATAGGCACACGCAACTGCCGGTTGGCGGCACTCCATTCTTTTTACCGGTTCATTGCGGACCGGGAGCCGTTAGCGGCCATGCAATGCGCTGCCGTATTGCGCATTCCTGCCAAGAGAGGGCCAATTACCGAACCCGCGTACCTCGACATCGAGGAGGTCGAGGCGATTCTGCGCCAGCCAGACCGCTCGACACCAGAGGGACAACGCGATTACGCGCTTCTTGCCTTCCTGTATAACACTGGCGCGCGCATCCAGGAAGCATTGAGTCTCTGTCCGTGCAATATCCGTCTGGCAGCGCCGGAGCAGGTGAAGCTTTGTGGTAAGGGCAACAAGATGCGGATCTGTCCGATCTGGCCGGAAACCGCGGCATTGCTGGCTGCGTTGCTCGAGCGAAACCCGAGACCGGAGAACGAACCGTTGTTCGTTAATCGTTATGGTTTCCCTCTCAGTGCCGCCGGCGTGCGATACAAGCTCGCGCAGTACGTGCGGACGGCGACGAACGAGGCACCGTCTTTACGAGGGAAACGCGTGCATCCGCACACGTTTCGCCACACGGTCGGGGTCCAACTGGTGGCGTCCGGAGTTGATGTCACCGTGATAAGAAGCTGGTTCGGACACGTGAGTCTCAACACGACAAATCATTACGCACGCGCGAACATCGAGACCAAGCGGCGCGCTCTTGAACAAATGGACCAGTCAACCCGGCCTCGCAGTCCGCCGCGGTGGCGACGTAATCCGAATCTCCTGGATTGGCTTGACTCCCTATAACCGCCTGGTAATGCGAAGCAGGAACACATTCGAAATGCCGATCATCGCACCTGCCAGCCGTTTCCTCTGCATTACGGCCTCCTTGCCGTTACGCCACGCCGACGAAATTACTGGCGAGGAAGCCAACGAGATCGTCCTCCTCAACTCGCACGATGGCACCAGCAGCTATCAGATGCTCGCTGGCGCGTTCAGGTTCGTCTGTCAAAACGGCATGGTCGCGGGCGACACAGTGGGTGAGGTGCGCGTGCCGCACAAGGGCGACATCGTGCAGAACGTCATCAATGGTGCATTCGACGTGCTCGACGGCTTCGACCTGATCCGCGAGCAGAAGGACGGCATGCGCGCCGCCAAACTCACCCGTGACGAACAGCACGCGTTTGCCCGCTCCGCCCTCGCCCTGCGCTACGACCCGACTGACGCCAACACACCGGCTCCGATCACCGGGAGCCAGTTGCTCAACGTACGCCGCTTCGAAGATCACCGTGATGACCTCTGGACCGTCTTCAACCGCGTTCAGGAAAACATGACCAAGGGAGGTCTGCACGGCCGCTCGCGCACTGGTCGGGCCATGTCCACGCGCCCAGTCGTCGGCATCGATCAGAACGTGAAGCTGAACCGCGCGCTCTGGATGCTTGCCGATGCAATGCGCCAGATGAAGGCGTAAGGACCGGAGGGGCGACCGTGCATCGCCGCCCTCCCAGCAGATTGGCGATCAGGATACCTACCCGGGTCCAGTCCTGACGTGATCCGTAACACCGTGACCCGGACGATCTCTGTCAATCATTCTGGAGTCGATCATGCAAATCCGAAGTCATCGCACAAACCAGTACAACGCCTTCCGACGGAGCAACAGCGGAAGCCACTGCCGTATCCCTGCTCGAAACGAATTTCGGTAACGAGCAACCGGTCGCGACCGTGCCCTATTCGAGTCTGTGTCCCTCACCCCATAACGCCCGGACCAAACCCCTGTCGGTCATTCCAGCGCTCGCGGACAACATCCGCGCGAAGGGCCTGTTACAGAACCTTGTTGTACACGAAATGAAGGGGTCACGTGGCAAGGCGCGCAGACACGGCGTACGCGCGGGTCAGCGCCGTCATGCGGTGCTCGACCTGCTGTACGCGAACGGCCATATCACCGCCGACTATCCTGTGCCGGTGCGCCATCAGCACCGCGCTGCAACTCGATATGACGCGATACTGGACGCCCACGCGCGCTTCGTATTTCGATCATGTCAGCAAAGCGCGCATCGCCGAAGTGGTGACCACTGCCCTGTCGCCCAAGGTTGCCGCCGACCTCAGTAAGATGAAGAAGGTCGACGCCGCAGCGGCAGCCGAACTGCGACTTGCGAAGTCTGCATGGCTCCCGGAAATACTCACCGATCGCGAAGTCCCGGCCACGCCCTCCTGGGCTGTCCACGAGGACGAGGACGAAGGCGACCCGGATGCTGTAGGCAACACCGGTGATACACGGGACGGCGAAGACGCCAGCAATGGTCCTGATGCGGAGAGCGGCGGCGAGTACACCAGCAGCGCCGCGGGACGAGCAAGTACCTCCCGCCACCGACAGTAATCAGCCGCCGTGGCCTTTCCCGACTGATTACATGCATTGACCCCGCGCAACCTGACTCGCGGGCAGCGTAAGCTCCAGCCCTCGTCCGGTAACCAGGCAAGGCAGACGGCACAGTCCATTCAGGGCCTGCCGTCTGCCGACCGGAACTGAACTGCGCGACAGTCCGTGGCCGACGGTTGGCATCCCGTCCGCCGGCCAACCAGACCGCCTGCGGCGAGCAGAAGGCAGAGGACGGCACCGCCCACCAGCAGCAGGCGATACATCGAGCGCGCGAAACGCCTTTCCACCCTTGTAGCCATCGCCTCTACCCGCTCCGTCGCTGCTTCAACCGCCCGAACGAACGTGTGGATTGTGCTTTCCAGCCGCTGGCGCTGCTCCCGCGCCGAAAGCGCCGCCGCACCGATCAGCCGGTTACCCGCCGTACGCGCGACCTGATTTGCCATACGCTCGGTCAACGCCATCATGGCAGTCTCATTGAGGGCTGCCAGTGCTGCCCGGTACCGTTCCTCATGCTCCCGCATCAGGTTTTCCGCCAACTGGATCGTCGCCTTGCATCGCTCAAGCGCGTCCCGATGCTACTGCATCAGCGCATCGGTCGCGCCGCCGACCTCGCGACGCGCGGCTTCGAGGCTACCCTCGCTCGCCCACCGGATTCGCTCCGGCATGGCCTCATACAGGCGCGCGTAGTATTCGAGCACCGCAATGATCGACCATAGCGCGTCATTGTCATGCAGGTTCAATGCGTTCGAGAGCCGGTGCATGCGGGCGAGACTGGCTCCGTCCGGGACGTCGCCGGACACCTCGCGAAACAGGTGAATGATCGGATCGACCGATTTCGACCGCCTATTGGTCATGCGGCGTCCTCTCGCTGCTGATGACTTTTGAGAACATGGCGTCGCACAACTCCCGCCAGCGAAACAACTCCGCCCGCTGTCCAATGTGCATGGTTTCTGCCGCCCTGCGGATCGAGACACGTTGACTGCGTAGTTCGTCCGCAACGCGATCCACCAGATCAGGAAAATCGAGTGAGCGGCCCTTCGTCTCGATCGTTTTGCGAAGCTGAGACTCCTGATACAAAGCGAATTTGTCGGGTGCACCGAAGTAGCCGTTGCGAACGACATGCGTCACGGTATCCGGAAACGTCTGCCCGAAAATATGCAGCAACTCCAGGCTGTCGCGCTGCCGGTTGATCACCCATAGCACGACAAGCTGTCGCCCCAGTTCATCCAGTGTCCGTGCGAGTGTGCTGCCATATCGTGTCACGCCCGTCTGATTACGTGCCGCGGTATTGACAATCACTGCGCACCTTAGCAGATCAAGGTGTTGCACTTCAAAATTGATCGCGCCAGGTCATAAGCCGCGCATGTGATCTCGTCTCTAAGCGCTTTCATGACGTCGGGATTCGACGTATCGGTTTCGACCAGAACAGCGTGAATGTCCTGCCGCTGCAGGTAATGAGCCAGCGCGAGCGTTACCATGCTTTTCCCAACACCGCCCTTACTGCCACCGACCAGATAGATGGGATGAGTTATATCCATGACCGACCTCCTAAAGGTTTTCGATATCAGGCCGGATCTCGAACGAGAACCTGTCCTGAATCTCCATTGATCCCGGCTCGCTTACTTCCCTTCCCCTTTGTTGTCGTGCATCGTCATGCCGGTCACCCGCGCGCGTGCCTTTTCGCTCTACAGTCCGCTTCTGACGGGTCAACGGCCCCGCCTCGTTCTTCCCTTGCGGATTGGCCGATCTGGAGGCCGCACCGGAAGGTTCTGGACGATACAGCGCATACTTGACAGCGCCAATGCTGACATCGAGCCCGTTGCGCCCGGCTTCCTGGACGATTTCATCGAGCGTGTACCCTTTCGCCTGGGTGGCAGTGATATGCGCCCGAATCTCTTTCATCGCGTCGCTCACCGTGACGCGCTGTTCGCTCCGGGGCTTCTCAGGTAGCGCTTCAAGCGCACCAACAAACCCATCCCACTGCGCCCGTGTGTAGCTTTTTGCGCCCGGCACGATTCGCTCCCATGGATCACCTTCGTCACCATCATGAGAACCGGGAAAAGGCTCGTCAGTACCCCTTCCAATGGCTAGGCCGCACGATCTGAACAAGTCGGAATACACAGGGAGCCGACGGAACGGAAAAATATTTTCGTTGTGCTGCGCAGATCAACCGCTTACAAGAGGCCTCGTCACAAACCCGGGTTGATGGCTAAGCAAACTGGTGCGCAATGGCATGCTGGCTTAGGACCAAAAGCTTGCGAACTCGTGGCCAAGTAGTGAGCAACTCCGAATGGAGCGCCTGAAAAGTAGAGCGACCAAACCGGCAAACATGGTCGTGTAGTTCGGCGGGCCGTTTGAGCGCACGTCGCAGACTTGCAAACTTGATCTGGCCGACGTTGAGCAGCGACCCGTCAGACTCATGCTGTGCGTTGATACGACCCGCAGCATTGCCGAGTTCGTACTCGCATCGACAACCTCGCGATATTTAGGCAAGGAGTCGACACACGGACACCGTCGGTCTCACCGACGCGCTAGATTCCATGATCAGAATCGCCCCGACACGCCGACAGAATTTCTGCAAAGGGTCAACGGAATCACAGTGGTGACTTCACAAACTCAGCGGATCAGTCTCGCAGAAAATGGCGAACTGCACGCCTGAAAAACAAGATTCAAAAAGTGATGGCAGGATAGGCTTGCGCCGGTTTTAGGCGCCATGGGCACCCACTCCGACACGCCGCACCCGCTCGCAGCATCAGTGGCCCGGGCTTGTCACCCAAATCCTCTCCCGTCTAGCCAAGATCTCGTTGCGGATCCTGGCAATGCCATTGAGCAGATCAATGGGAAAATCGCGACATGTATTCAATCCGCCGAGGAACTCTCCGCTGCTGCGACATAACAGGATCCCTACGCCAGTTGGCCGCCACGATTTCGTGTCGAAGACCGCGGCCAACAATTTGCGCGCCTTAAGGGCGTTGTTGCGGCTGGTGGATAGCGATCGTAACCAGTTCGTCATGTCGTCGTCCCCTTACCGCTATTAGCCCCGACTAAAATCCGAGAGCAAGCACAAAACGGGACCAGTTCGACTTCAGCGTAAGCGGCTCGTCCCGACCGTCGTAGGCGGTGACTGCGATAAACAGCAAAGTGATGTCCATGGACACCACCCCTGTCAGAGTCTCCAGAGAAGAAGCTGGGTAGTCGAGCAGGCCGTCCGAATTACCCACGGGAGCTTCGGGACCGGCTGGCGGCAGCAGCGTGCGAGCCGGGCGTCTCGGTCGCGAGACTGGCCCGTGAGAATGGCATCAACGCGAACATGCTGTACACCTGGCGACGGCGATATCTTGCCGAGCAGCAAGCTCCATCTACCGGCCTCCTCCCGGTCGTACTGCCGAGTGACGCGCCGACGCAGGTCCTTGCGTCATCTTCGGGCGATCCGCAAGCGCTAGATATGAAGCCGGCCTCGCCCGGGGGCACGATCGAGATCCGCATCGGCCGTGCGGTGGTTAAGGTAGACGGCCTGGTCGACGCTGACATGCTGCGTACCGTGCTGGGCAGTCTGCGATCGTGATCTCTCTGCCGGTCGGTACGCGCATCTGGATCGCTGCGGGCGTGACCGACATGCGATGTTATGTGGAGTTGCCGATTATGCGCAGTTGGCCGGCAGTACACGACAGATCGGCAGCGGCCGTGGGCCTGATGACGCTGCGCATCAAGGGCTAGTGCTTCGTTGATCTCAGCATCTCGATCAGAGCATCAGGCGGCCGGAAACGGCCTCGCCGAAGATTCGGGATTCCAGTCGCGGCGAGCGCTTCCAGTTTCTCTGTCGGGTCTGCGCGTAGATAAATCTCCGTGCTCTGAACTCTGGCGTGCCCGAGCCACAGAGCAACCCTTCGGACATCGTATGTTGCCTGCCGGGTATGCATCGCGCAGGAATGCCGCAGCACATGTGGCGAGATGCGTTTCGCGGCAAGCGTTGGCTGGAGTACTGCCGCAGCCTTCTCATGTTTGGCCAGGATGTATTCAAAGCCGGCGTTCTCGCGGGCCAGGCTCGCAAGCCGCAGCCGCCAGTCGATCACGAAGCTCCCGGGCGTAGTTCGGGCGCCCCGTTCGAGTACCCGGCTTCTTCTCTTCAGACTGTGACAAAGTGGTGCCCATCAAATCGGAATGATGGACATTACTTTGGTGTTTATCCCAGTCACCGCCTACGATGGTCGGCGCGAGCCGCTTACGCTGGGATGGATGGTGATGGCGTTGTGGAATTGGGTTATCCCGGCACTATTCGTTGGCGGCCGCCCGATTGACTACGCGCACGCCATGGGTCTGTTGATCCTGAGCCGGATCCTGTTTGGTGGATTTCGAGGTCATGGCGGTTGTGGCGGACGCCGGCATTGGCGTCGGTGGGTACAGACGACACCAGAAGAGCGCGAAAACTTCAGAAAGGCATGTTTTCCGTTCGCGACAAGCACCCAGGAGACTGCGCATGAGCGACGCGTCGAAATCCACTGGCAAGAAAGCCCCTGGTGTCATTGCCCCCGTGGTCAATTTAAAACGTGCGAGGGTAAAGCCGATTGTGCCGTCAAATGCCCTGAATCCGTTTTCGAAATCCGCCTGATCGATACAGCAGACTATCAGCGGCTAGGGACACCGCAGAAACTCAAGCTGCGCGTGCATGAAATGAAGGTTGCGTAGCCACCAAACGCCGATGCGTGCCGGGGCGTGTGGCTTATGCGTGACGGCATGTCCCGAACGCGCCAGCACATTGGCCAGGCTCGAATGACCCCAGGTTCAGTTCACATTGAGTTGCGGGAGTTCCAGCGCAAGAGACCGGGTGAACGCTGTGACCGAGGCCTTGCTCACGGAGTACACGGAAAGCAGAGGAAGCGGCTTGAATGTCACACTCCAGCGTCCAACAGGTAACACTTTAGTTTCGGGTTGCAACGAGCATGTAGCCGAGGCCCCACACAGTGCGGATATGTCGCGGCGAGGTTGCCTCTGTCTCAATCACCTGTCGTAACCGAAGAACTTGCACGTCAACGCTGCGGGCGCTCGCCTCATATTGCGACCCGCGCGCGCGCTCTATCAGATTTGCGCGGCTTACAGGACGGTTTGGCGTCTCCGCAAGCGCACACAGGAGACGCATTTCAGCTGCGCCGAGTTCGACGATGCCCGCTTCGTCCGACATCAATTCTCTACGCCGAACGTCCAGCCTGAAGGCGCCGAACCGCAAGCATTGCGACTCGCCTGCGAGCAGCATCTCGCCCCGCACGTTTTGCAGGCGCACCTGAAACTGCTGCCGACGTAACATCGCCCGAACCCGCGCTATCAGCTCGCTCGGCAGAAACGGTTTCGCGAGATAGTCGTCGGCGCCAATCTCCAAACCTACGACCTTGTCCGCGGGATCGCCACGCGCTGTTAGCATGAGGATGGGGATTGTCTCTCTCCGAGCACGCAACCGACGGCAGATGGACAGGCCGTCTTCGCCTGGCATCATGATATCGAGAATCAACAGGTCGAACGGGTAGCGCTCGATCAAGACGTCCAACTCAATGCCTGTCTTCACCGCGCGCACCGAGAAACCTTGTGCCGTCAGAAAGCGTTGCAGCATATTGCGGATTTCAACATCATCGTCAAGCACGATGATGCGACCGGTTGGCAGATCATCTGACATATGATTAAGCAGACACCTCTAATAAAGCCTGTCTTTTAGTTCCTGTTTGCGATGCTACGCGGCGAACCGCCTGGCTTTGCTACAGCCGTCACGTGCCTCGGTGGGCGGCGACACGTGCATCTGCATGCCACAAGAAGTTCCGTATGGTTCGACGAACGGAATATACAAGGATCTCCGCACTGGATGTGTTGGAAAGGTATGTCAAAAGATGTCACCGTTTGTGCTGGCCACAACACTGACTGGCGAAAGCCCACGACTGCCCGGCGCCACTCGTACGTACGGGCATGCCATCCTGGCTGCTCATATTACATCTGTCGCTCGTGGTCAGCCAGGAAACGCGTGCACCCGTGCGTTTGCGGACAGAAAAATAGGCGCGGCACCGCTCTGGGTAGCGGAACGAGCCCGTCGATGACATTTCCTGACATCATTTGCTAACACCTGACGTTATGAAATTCGCCTACATTTCTTCGATCGATCGTCTGCTGCTGCTTCTGCGGTGCGCTCGCATTGCGGTTAGTCGCGGCCCCGATCATCACTCGTTTGTGAGCGTTATTCTCTTCCTATGTCAGCTCAGATTCTTCTCATCGACGACGACGCCGAATTGTGTGATGCGACTCGCCGCTACCTGGTAAGGTGGGGTTTCGACGTGTCAGTGCTACATGACGCGCGTTCGCTCGAACAGCGGCTCAAACACGAACGCCCGGACCTGATAGTGCTCGATCTTATGATGCCGGGCGTCGACGGCATGACGGCACTACGTAGGTTGCGCGCATCAGGCGACGACATGCCAGTCTTGATGCTCACCGCCCGCGCCAACGAAGAGGACCGCATCGCTGGCCTTGAATTGGGTGCCGATGACTATCTCCGCAAACCGTTTAACCCGCGTGAGCTGGTAGCACGGATTCAGTCAGTGCTGCGGCGCCAGCGCGCCGTACCCGATGCGGGCATTCCCCAACGGCGGCAACCTTACACATTCGGCGCGTTCACGCTGGACTTTCAGTCGCGCACTCTGAATAGCGGAGAGACGTCTCTTACCTTATCTGCCAGCGAGTTTGCGCTGCTGCAGATTTTCGTTAATTCTCCCATGTGCACACTCACCCGCCGGCGTCTGCTCAAGTCACTTCACGGCCCGGACTCCGAGACCGCCGATCGCGGCATCGACGTTCAGGTCTGGCGTCTGCGCCGCATCGTGGAAACTGACCCGTCGACACCACGATTCATCCAGACCGTTCGCGGCTGCGGATACGTCTTCGTGCCGGACCTCGAAGAGCGTGCTGCCGGCACAGCGGCGCACTATTCGCATAACTGAGGTCTCTGGTTGCCCTCATGCTGCTGTTGCGCCTTTCGCGGAATATGCGCTGATTGTTTCGAGGCGACCAGTTACAAAATTGCTATTCGGTGGCAGCGGCCAAGTGGCGAACACCGCGAACGCCACTCCACGTGGTAATCGACCATACGTCGAGCGTCGGCTAACTGCCTCACACAGATATACACGATTTTTGAGCGGCTGTTGTCATGGCCGCTATCCGTGAACTGGACGCAGTTGCGCATCGTCCATGCGGCGAGCTTCGGATAGGATGCAAAGTGGCCGCTATGCAACCCGCCCGCCCGCGGGGCGGACACGCATAGACTCAGGTCAATAGTACGCGGGAGCGACGATCAGTGGCGGTCGAGGGACTACAACCAATGGCCGGGCCACTATTGGACGACCCACCGGAACGACTACACAGCCGCTAAGCACCGCGGCACTCATGCAAAAACCGGCAGCAAGCGCAAAGCGACAAAGAACACGCGCATTAAGCATTATTTCAACTCCTTTCAAATGAGACTAGCGACTGGCAGTAGGGATGCGCTCAGGGGTTACCGCGGGGTGCGACGCGCCGCTCGTGTCCCAGACCGTAGTCCGCTTTTTTGGGGGCCAAGATTCGCGGTGGTGGTCTCCCTGTCCAGGTCGCCCTCGACCGGAGCGCCGGGCGCGACGAGCACGCGGGGATTGATTTCGGTGCGCCTGGCGCGCAGAACTTCTAGCTATCGGCTTGCGCACGGGCGGGTTGTTAGCGTCGGGGTTGCCGGAGCGCGCAGCAGCCCCATCATTCGACGTGATGAGGCGACCCGATGGGACATATTCAATACACGGTTAAACCAGCCGAGGGTATTGAAGCTTGCCTTACAAGCGCTTACTGCTGATGCTGCGCGGCGAACTGTTCAATCTGCTCAAGCGTCACGTACCCTTGATGCGTCGTATCGATCTCATCGAAATGGGCTGCGACGCGCGGCATACCTGCCTCCGCCTGTTCTTTCGTGAGCTTGCCGTCATGAGTTGCGTTCGCGGCAGTAAAGCGCGCTTCCAACATCTGCTGCATGCTGCTCTGCGCGAACGCAGACGACACAGCGAACATTGCAGCCAGAATAATGAATAAACGTTTCATCAAAGACTCCTTTAAGAAAATGAATGACGTGCACGGAATAGCTAAGGGGACAAAGCTCGACCCAGGATTTCCAGCCGGCAGAATTCCAGGTCAAGCCATGGCACGACCATATGAGAGAAATCAGTACGGCGCGTAGTAGTAAGGTGGGGGCGCGCCATAGATTACGGCGCGGGGCGGCACGGGGCGTACGGGCACGATGATCGCTGCCGAAGGAGGTGTTTCGATCGTATCTCCCTTCGCCGTAATGCATTGCGCGTACGCGTTATCGTATTGCTGCTGCGACGACGCTTCGGTCTGATTGTGCTGCGCCGAGCCCATCATGCTGCCGAGCAGCAGTCCGGCACCCGCACCGATTGCGGCGCCGGCACCAGCGTTGCCCGCCCCGGCGCCGATCAGAGCCCCGGCCGCGGCGCCTCCAGCCGTGCCGACAGCGGTAGCTGCAAGTCCGGAGGTTGCCGCCTGATGCGAGGCCGCCGCCGGATTCACGACCTGGGTCGCGTACGAGCGGCAGCTATAGTCGTCCTGCTGGAACTGGTTGAGGGTCTTGCCGTTCGCTGGGACCGCCATGACGGTAGGAGCACTCGGCGGCGTAACCGCACACCCCGCCATGCCCAACCCAACAGCGAGGCTGACAAGCAGTGGCGCGGTACGAGTCCATGTCAGATTCCGGTTCATTGATAATCCTCTCACGATGATGCAGCGCGAAGTAAGCGCTCAGAAGTGGTAAGCAGCGCCCACCGATCCAAATACAGCCGCGCGTCGTTCAACGATCGGACTGTTCGCAGCATCGCCGAGCAAGGAACCGACGCCGAAGGCGCTTTGCAGTGACCACTGCTGGTTCAGCCGATGATCCCAGTCGACCTTGAGGTCGACTCGCGAAAAGCCAGCTGAGGGGTGATACGGCGAGAGGCCGGCCGTGCTGGACGCAGCCTGCTCGCTGTCGATTCCGAACCGCGTCTGCTGCGAAGGTCCGTTGGACCACACGGTGTCGGCGGACACCTTCACCCGGTCAACGGGCTTCTGGACCAGCGCATAAGACGCGCTCAGCGTGACACGATTGCCATAGCCGGCATGCGCGGACTGAAGGAAGCGGAGACCGGCGCTCGCTGGACCATAATGCCAGCGCGCGAACGCACCGAAGTCGAAGGACGTTGCGATATCTCCGATGCCGTTGAGCACCGCCGCATCGTCCTGGTTGCGGCCCAGCTGAACGCCGATCAGCGGGCCCACCGCAACACTCGGCCCCAACGGGTAGGCGATGCCGCCCGTGAGCCCCTGCACGAAGATTGCCCCCTCCGACAGCGACAGCATGGGCAACGGCAGCACACGATAGGACTTGCCGCCTTCGTAGTGGGGCAATGCGGTCACGTCGATGCCCACGGTGTTGGCCGGCGACGACTGCGCCAACGCCGGTGACTTATGCAGGCACGCGCTGGCGATGACAGCGAGCGCGCCCAGCCACCGTCGTGCGCGGCCTCGCTTGAAAACTGCGGTGACAAAGCGATAGTCATGCATGTTCAAGCCCATCCATCGATGGTTGCCGGGCGAACCGCAACGCCCACGCTGATATCAATCGCCAGGGACCCCGCAGGCGCCTTGCCGACAGCCATAGAAATCGCCGCACTGGCAGCAGACACGAGAACGATTTGAAATTTCACTGCACACTCTCCATGTGATGGATTCGCCCCACTGGCGAACCCCGCATGACACAGCCGCCAATGTAGAGAACCTGTGCGCTACATGTTGTTAGAAATGTGTTGCATGCCATGTCAAGTCACGTCGCGACGAAGCGATACCGCACGAGTGGACGTAACGGGGCCTTGCACGCAGTTCGAGACGCGGACTTTGAAAAACAGTCGTGGGCGCTAGCGCGCTCTGGACCACGCAGATCGGCAGACGACGTCACAACGGCGCGCCCGCCATCATGGGATCGGGCCTAGCTCTTCGACGACGTCCAGCCGCCGCCAAGGTTCTTCACCAGCCCAACGCCGCTTTTCGCCAGTGCCCCCTGCGTGTCGTTCAGGTTCTGTCTGGCCGTCAGTAGCGTCACTTGCTGAGTCAAATCGGACTGCTCGCTCGCGGTTCCGGCCGTCAGTTGCGCGGCGACGCTCTCCAGCAACTGCCGGTTGCGCTGGTAAATGTCGGCAAACGCGTGCTCCTGCTGGCGCAGATGGTTCAGCGACGACAGGCTGTCTTCCACGTTCTGGAACGCCGTGAGCACGGCTTCGCGGTAAGATGCGACGTCTTCGTCATAGGTCGCCTGCGCCTTGTGCACGGCGGCCACGCGGGCACCACCGTCAAACAGCGTGGCGGCAAGTGACGGACCGAGCGACCACATCCGGGTCGGCAATGAGAACAGCGTCGCGAAGGTGTTGTGTTGCACGAGACCCTGTGCCGATAGATCGAGGTCGGGAAAGAATGCGGCCTTCTCGACCCCGATGAGCGCGTTCGCAGCAGCAGCGGTGCGTTCCGCGCTGACCACGTCAGGCCGTCTTTCCAGCAACGCAGACGGCAGCACGGATGGCACCTCGGGCTGGCGAAACACATAGTCGAGCCGCGGTGCAATCGACAACGAAGCCGGCGGCACACCCGTGAGCGCCGCGATTGCGTGCTCGTCCTGCTCGCGCGAGGTCAGTGAAATTTGCAGGTTCGCGACAACCGCCTCCTGCGTGTCCTGCGCATTCAGCAGATCGACTTGCGACGCAGTCCCCTGTGCCAGCGCTGTGCGCGTGATCGCGAGAATCCGCCCGTTGACCGCCTCCTGCTGCCGCAACAGGTCGATGTCGATATCGAGCTGGCGGATTTCGAAATAGTCGGTCGCCAGCGTCGCGGCAATCGATAAGCGCTCGCCGGCAAGCGTCGCATCCGCGCCCTGCGCGTTCGCCTTGCCCGACTCGATCTGCCGGCGCACGGCGCCCCACAGATCGACTTCCCAAGTCGCGTCGGCCTTCGCGTATTCCGTCGTCGTGCCCGAACTGTGCGAGGCCGACGCGTCGACACCGAGCGTCGGAAACAGGCTCGCCCGGTCTGCAGCGACGGTGGCCTGCGCGAGCCGATAGGCGGCCGCCGCGCCTGCAATCGACTGATTCGACTGCAGCGCTGCGTCGACGAGCCGGGACAGCTCGGGATCGTCGTACGCGTCCCACCACCGGGTTGAGAGCGATGCCTGCGGGTTGGGCGCCGCAAGTCGCCACTGTGTGCCCGCTTCCTTGAACTGCGTTGGAATCGCTACGGCCGGCTGGTGATAGTCCGGGCCGACCGCGCAGCCCGAAAGCCAAAGCGTGGCACCGAGCGCACAGACGCAGCAGCACATGCCGACCGACACGACCGACAGGAATCCGATGGGCGATTTCATGCGTGTTTCCTTCGGCGCCGCAACCGCTGCGACGCCCGATCGAGCCAGAGATAGATGACAGGGGTGGTATAGAGCGTGATGACCTGGCTGAACACCAGACCGCCGATGATCGAGATGCCAAGCGGCTTGCGGAATTCGGACCCATAGCCCGAGCCCAGCACGAGCGGCAGTGCACCGAAAATTGCGGCGACCGTCGTCATCATGATCGGACGGAAACGGATCAGGCCCGCGCGCACGATCGCCTCCTCCGACGGCAGTGCATGCTGACGCCCTTCGGCAATCGCGAAGTCGATCATCATGATCGCGTTCTTCTTCACGATGCCGATCAGCATCAGCACGCCGATCAACGCGATAATCGACAGCTCCGTGTGAGTGAGCAGCAGCGCGATCAAAGCGCCGACGCCCGCAGAAGGCAGCGTCGAGAGAATCGTCAAAGGATGAACCAGGTTCTCGTACAGCATGCCGAGCACGACGTACACCGACAACAGCGCGGCGAGGATCAGCAGCGGCTCGCTCGCCATCGACTCACGAAACGCTGCTGCCGTGCCGGCGAACGCGCCGGAGATACTCGCCGGCATTCTGAGCGCAGCGACGGCCTGACTGATCTGCTGCGTCACGGGTCCGATCGATGCACCGGGGCGCAGGTTGAACGATACGGTAATGGCGGGGAACGTAGCCTGGTGATTGATCGAAATAGCGCTGGGGTCGGTCGAGAACCGGGCCATCGCGGCGAGCGGCACCAGCGCTGAACCGTTCGCCTGGGCCGCGGCCGACGGCGTAGCGGCGCTTGCGCCGGTTGCCCCCCCGGCGACGATCGTCGACGCGCCGCTCGTGGCGAGCGCCGGGCTCGCTGGAACATGGATGTCCTTCAGTACCGAAGGACTTGTCCAGTACTCGGGTGCCACCTCCATCACGACGTGATATTGATTCGCGCTCCCGTAGATGGCCGAGACCTGCCGTTCGCCGAACGCGTCATAAAGCGCCTCGTCGATATCTTTGAAGCTCACGCCCATTCGCGCGGCGGAGTCGCGGTCGACGTCGATGCCGACCTGCATGCTCTTGTCCTGCTGGTCGGTGTTGATGTCGGCCAGCGCCGGCATCTTGCGCATCTGCGCAACTAACTTCGGCACCCATTGATCGAGTGTCGCCTGGTCGTCCGCGGTCAGCGTGTACTGGTACTGCGCGGCGCTCTGTCGGCCACCGGCCGCGAGGTCCTGCAACGACTGCAGATAGAGCTGTGCCCCCGGCATATCGGCAAGCCGTCGGCGCACCTGAGCGATCACCTGATCGGCCGTCGCGCGACGCTCACCCAGGGGCTTTAGCGTGACGAACAGCAGTGCGTTGTTGAGCGCGTTCGCTCCCCCCACGAAGCCACCCACGAACGCGACGTTCGGATTCTCCTGCACCGCCTTGTTGACCATCTGGAACTGGTGCTGCATCTCGTGCCAGGAGATGCTTTGCGACGCCTGCAGCGTGCCAAGCAGCAGCCCCGTGTCTTCCTCCGGGAAGAAGCCTTTCGGAACCACGGTGAACAGCCAGAGGTTCAGCACGAACACCAGCACCGTCACGCCACCCATCAATAGCGGATGCCGGATGACCCAGCGCAACGACGTGCCGTACAGGCGAGAAATTCCGCTCTCGTGATGGTCGTCGCCGTTCCCGGCTTGCTGTCCTCCGCGCAGGAAAATGCTCGTCAGCATCGGCGTGACCGTGAGCGAAATCAGCATCGACATCACGATCGCAACGGAAAGCGACACCGAGAATTCACGCAGCAGCCGGCCAATCAGGCCACCCATGAACAGCAGCGGCACGAATACCGCGATCAGCGAAACGCTGATCGAAAACACCGTGAAGCCCACTTCCTGCGCCCCTGCGAGTGCCGCCTCGATGGGGTTCTTGCCGCGCGCCAGATGCCGCATGATGTTTTCGACGACGACGATTGCATCGTCGACCACGAAACCGGTCGAAATGGTCAAGGCCATCAGCGAGAGGTTGTTCAAGCTGTAGCCAAGAAAATACATGACCCCGAATGTACCCAGCAGCGACAGCGGTACGACGATCGCCGGAATGAGCGTCGCGCGCCAGCTGCGGAAGAACGCGAACGTGACCGCCGTCACGAGCACGATGGATACAAGCAGCGTCATTTCGACGTCGAGCAGCGAGCCACGGATCGTCTTCGTACGGTCCACCGAAATCGCCAGCTTGATGGACGACGGGATCGCCGCTTCGAGCGCCGGGAGTTGGGCCTTCACGTTGTCGACGGCGTCGATCACGTTCGCGCCCGGTTCCTTATAGAGGACCAGCAACACGGCCGGCTTGCCGTTCGACAGGCCGTAGTCTTCAAGCTGCTCGACATCCTGACGTACATAGCCGAGGTCCGACACACGCACGATGTTGCCGTTGTTCTGCCTGACGATCAGTCGTCCGTAGTCGCCGGGTGAATACAACATGTCGTTCGCGCCGATCGAATAGTTCTGCCCGCTCGCCGACATCGATCCCTTGGGCAAATCGACATTCGCATTCCCGATCGTGCTGCGGATCTGCTCCAGACTGATGCCGTAGTGGCTCACCCGGTCTGGATTCAGTTCAACCCGCACCGCCGGCAGCGCGGCGCCGCCCACCACCACGTTGCCCACACCGGTTGTCTGCATCAGCTTCTGTTGCAGCACCGTCGACGCCGCGTCGTAAAGCTGGGCTGGCGTGGCCGTGTCGGAGGTCAGACTGATCACGAGGATGGGCGAATCCGCGGGATTGTCCTTGCGATACGTCGGGCTGCCGTCCATATTGGGCGACAGGTTGGTTTTCGCCGCGTTGATCGCGGCCTGCACGTCGCGTGCCGCGCCGTCGATATTCCGGCTCAGGTCGAACTGCAACGTGATCTGCGTCTGCCCGCGCGAGCTGACCGACGTCATCTGTGCCAGGCCCGCAATATGGCCGAACTGCCGCTCGAGCGGCGTCGTGACCGAGGAGGCCACCGTCGTCGGATCGGCACCGGGCAGTTGCCCCTGCACCAGGATCGTAGGAAAGTCGATTTCGGGCAGCGGCGCAACCGGCAGCAGCCTGAATGCCAGGATACCGAACAATGCAAGGGCGACCGCCAGCAACGTCGTCGCGATGGGCCGCCTGACGAATGGGCCAGACAGGTTCATTGCACATACTCCGTTGCGATCGGCTCGTCCGCGGCAAAGCGTCTTTCCAGACGATGCATTGCCAGATAGATCACCGGCGTCGAGAACAAGGTCAGCAACTGGCTGACGCACAGGCCGCCGATAATCGCGATGCCAAGTGGATGCCTCAACTCGGAGCCCATGCCGGAGCCGAACGCGAGCGGCAGTGCGCCGAACAGCGACGCCATCGTCGTCATCAGGATGGGACGGAAGCGCTGTTCAGCCGCACGCCGGATCGCATCGTGTGCGGACAGGCCGTGGTTGCGCTGCCCGTCCAGCGCGAAGTCGATCATCATGATCGCGTTTTTCATCACGATGCCGATCAGCAGCACGATACCGATCAGGCCCATGATGTCGAACTGGGTTCCGGTCATCAGCAGCGCCAGCAGTGCGCCAAGCGCCGCCGAAGGGAGCGTGGACAGGATCGTGACCGGATGAATGAAGCTCTCATACAGGATGCCGAGCATCAGATAGACCACGATCACGGCAGCGGCGACCAGGTACCCTTCACTCGCCAGCGACGACTGAAAGGTCGCAGCCGATCCTTCCAGCGACACCTGGACGGACTGCGGCAACCCTATCTGTTCCTTGACCCGGTCAAGACGGGCGATCGCAGTGCCGAGGCTGTATCCGGGAGCGAGATTGAACGACACGTCCGCATACGGGAACTGGCCCTTGCGATCAATCCGCAACGGCACGGGCATCACCTTCATCGTCGCCATCGACGCGAGCGGCGCGAGGCTGCCCGACGACGTATCGACATAGAGTCCTGAAAGCAGATGCGCAAGGTCGTCGGCGTTGTTTCTCGCGACCAGCACCACGTGATACTGGTTCAACTGCGTGTAGATCGTCGACACCTGGCGCTGACCAAACGCGTCGTACAGCACGTCGTCGATCGCCTGTGGCGTGATGCCAAGCCGCGACGCGGTATCGCGGTCGAACGTGAGTTGCACCTGATTGCCTGACTGCATCGCCTCGCTCTGCACGTCGGCAAACGCCGGGTCGCCGCGCAACGCGCCAACCAGCACGCCCGTCCAGCGCGAGAGCAGCGCCGGATCGGTCGACTGCACGCCGAGCCGGTAGCTCGTCGTCGAGACGGTGTCGTCGAGCGTCAGATCCTGCACCGGATGCAGAAACAGGCGCACGCCCGCGAGGCCTGCGGTGTCATCGGTCAGACGGCGGATCACCTCGTCGATGCGCGCTCGTTCGCCCTTGTCCTTCAGATTGATCAACAGCGTGCCCTGATTGATCGTCGGTCTCGTCTGGTCGATGCCGACGAACGACGAGAGACTTGCGACTGCCGGATCCCGTGCGACCCGGTCGACAACCCGCTGCTGTTGGCCGATCATGCGCTGGAACGAAATGGTCGGTGCGGCCTGCACGACACCTTCGATCAGACCTGTGTCCTGCTCGGGAAAGAAGCCCTTCGGCATCAGCGTCAGCACGACGAACGTCAGCGTGGCCGTCAACACCACCGATGCGATCGTCAGGCGCCGATGCGACAACACCCAGTCGAGACCGCGTATGTACCTACTGTTGAGCCGGTCGAAGAAATCGACCCGATGCGAGTGTGGCTGCGCTTTTAACATGCGCGAGCACATCATCGGCGTAAGCGTCAGCGACACGAACGCCGACAGGACGATCGCAACCGACAGCGTCAGCGCGAACTCACGGAACAGGCGCCCGACCACGTCGCCCATGAACAGCAACGGGATCATGACCGCAATCAGCGACACGGACAACGAGACGATCGTAAAGCCGATCTCCTTCGCACCCTTGATCGCGGCGCTCAGAGGCGTTTCCCCGGCCTCGATGTAGCGCGTAATGTTCTCGATCATTACGATCGCGTCGTCGACGACAAAGCCTGTCGCGACGGTCAGCGACATCAACGTGAGGTTATTCAGCGAAAAGCCGAGCCCGTACGCGACGGCGAGTGTGCCGGCCAGCGAAAGCGGCACGGTGACTGCGGGAATCACGGTAGCGGGCACATTGCGCAGGAATACGAATATCACCATCACGACGAGCGCCACGGCGATTGCGAGCTCCGTTTCGACGTCGGCAACCGACGCGCGGATCGTCTTCGTGCGATCCGTCAGCACGGCGACCTTCACCGATGCGGGCAAGCTCGCCCGCAGTTGCGGCAACAGCTTCTGCACGCTATCGACTACATCGATCACGTTGGCACCCGGCTGCCGCTGGATGTTCAGCACAATTGACGGCGTGCTGTTGGTCCACGCCGCCTGTTGCAAATTCTCGGCGCTGTCGATCGATTTGGCGATCTGCGCCAGCCGAACCGGTGCGCCCTGCCGGTACGCGATGATCAAGTCGCGATAGTCCGCCGCCGATTGCAGCTGGTCGTTCGCGCCGATCGAATACGACTGGTATTTTCCGTCGAGACTGCCCTTCGCCTGGTCAACGTTGGCATTGCCGAGCGCGGCGCGCACGTCGTCGATCGACATGCCGAGTGCGTTGAGCGCGCCGGTATCGGTCTGCACCCGCACGGCCGGCCGCTGACCGCCGCTGATCGTGACCAGCCCCACGCCTGAAATCTGCGAGATCTTCTGCGCAAGCCGGCTATCGGCCAGGTCCTCGATCTTCGTCAGCGGCAGCACGTCGGATGTCAGCGACAGCGTGAGCACCGGGGCGTCGGCAGGGTTGACCTTGCTGTAGACAGGCGGATACGGCAGATTAGCCGGCAGAAAGCTCGAGGACGCATTGATCGCGGCCTGCACTTCCTGCTCGGCGACGTCGAGCGAAAACGACAGATCGAACTGCAACGTGATCACCGACGTGCCGTTCGAGCTCGTCGAGTTCATCGCCTTCAGCCCCGACATCTGGCCGAGCTGTCTTTCGAGCGGCGAGGTGATCGACGAACTGACCACATCCGGGCTTGCGCCGGGATACTGCGTGTAGACCTGGATCGTCGGATAATCGACTTCCGGTAGCGCCGAAACAGGAAGCAGGATGTATCCCAGCACCCCGGCTAGAAACAACGCGATCATCAACAGCGCGGTCGCAATGGGCCGCTCGATAAAGATTCGTGAAGCGTTCATCGTCAGCTCCGCTCAGTGCGCCACGACTTTCACGAGCGAGCCGGTATCAAGCCTGTCTGCACCGTCGGTCGCGACCCGCTCTCCTGCCTTGACACCGCCATCGAGAATCGCCGTGTCGTCGCCTTTTACCGGCCCGGTCTTCACGTTGCGCAATACCACTGAGCCTGCGCCGCCGATCACGAAAACGAAATCGCCGTCCGCGCCATGCTGGATTGCCGTAGTCGGCACAACCGGAATCCGGCGCAGCGTGTCGACCTGCATCCGGACATTCACGAATTCGTTTGGGAACAGCGCGCTGCCGGAATCAGGGAAGACGGCCTTGACGTTGATCGTGCCGGCGCTCGTATTGACGAGGTTGTCGACCGCAAGCAGCGAACCCTTCGCGAGCAACGATTTGCCGTCACGGTCGTAGGCCAGCACCTGAACCTCCCCGTGCGACATCGCCCGCCGGATCCGTCCCAGGTAGTCTTCCGGCACCGAGTAGATCACGGTCGCCGGCTGCATCTGCGTGATGACCGCGATACCGGTCGTGCTGGTGCTGCTCACGTAGTTGCCGGGGTCGACCAGGCGCAGACCCACCACGCCGTCCACGGGAGACGTGATGGTGCAATAGCCGACCTGAACCTGCAGATTGTTCACGTTGCCCGTGTCCGCCAGCACGGTGCCTTCGTCCTCCTGGACGGTAGCAACTTGCGTATCGAGCGTCTGCTGCGTAATCGAGCCCGCTTTGATCAGCTGCTGATAACGTTGCAGGTCCAGTTTCGCGTTTGCGAGTACAGCCTGGTCATGGCGCAGCGTACCCTGTGCCTGCAGCAACTGCGCTTCGAGCGCCCGCGAATCGATGCGTGCAATCACCTGTCCTTTCCTGACCGTCTGCCCCTCGCTGAAATCGACGGAACGCAGTATCCCGTTGACCTGCGTGATGGCCGTGACGGTACGTGTCGGTGTCACGGTGCCGAGCGAATCGATGTAGACAGGAACATCGGTAACCGAAGCCACAACCGCGCTCACGGGGATCGGATCTGGTGCGACAGCCGTCTGACGGTGACCGTGAGCCTGGTGGAACCACCCAACAGCCACGACGGCGGCCATGAATATACTTAGTATTACAAAGTATTTTGTAAGGTTTTTCATCACACAACCTGAAAATGGCCATCTCATCAAATGCTCACGCTGCCCTGCCGGACCTTTGGGCGGGGCTCGAGCATCACATTTAAGTCGTAGTCCCTGCGACACTACGACGACGGCGCACTCATCGCGCCGACAAGCGCCCGTTAAGGAATGGGAATTTGCACCACGGCCTTGAGTCCGGACGGCGCATTCTGGAAGAGATCGAGCGTGCCGCCATGCTGCTGTGCGACGTGCTCCGCTATCGCGAGGCCGAGGCCGCTCCCGCCCTTTCGATCCGCCTCAGAGCCGCGCCGGAATGGTTGCTTTATCAACGACAGAAGCTCTTGAGGCACGCCGGGTCCCCGATCCTCAACCGCAATCGTGACACTTCGCGCGTCCATGGTAGTCCGGACTGCGAGCCCGACCTGACCGTACACGACCGCGTTCTGCATCAGATTCATCAACAGGCGCTGCATGCCGACCGGTCGGAACGCAACAGGTGGCAATTCCGCGAGCGACAGTTCGAACGTGCGACCGAGACCTGCATAGTCGGCGGCGAGCTGTTCGATCAGCGCGTTCAGATCGCCGTGCGTCGCCGGTTCGCTATCCCACCCACGGGCGAAATCGATAAACTGCTGGACGATCGTGTCGATCTCCTCGACAAAGCGTTCCGCACTGGCGGCCGGGGCCTCGAATGACTCCGGCGCGAAGATGGCCATGCGCAGCTTGGTCAGCGGCGTGCGGATATCATGCGATATGCCCGCAAGCATTTCGGCGCGCGTCGCTTCGAGATCTTCAAGCGTCGACGCCATCCGGTTGAACGCCTCCGCTACTGTTGCCAGCTCGCGCGGGCCGCTCACGGGAACCGCTTCGGGCCAAACGCCGCGCTCGATGGTGCCGGCAGCGCGCGCCAGCCGGCGCAGCGCCTGTTCGACCGGCCGGTGGATCAGATAGGCCCCAAGAGCAGGAAGGGTAGCCGCACTTAACAACAGGCCGATCAGCGCCCAAGGCAGCGTACTGCTCATGGCCGAGGTTCCACGCAGCCCCACCCAGTAGTGCATGTCCTGCACATGCAGACGCACCCAGATCCGGTGCCCGTCGCGCTCCCAGCGAAGCTGTTCGTCCAGGGCAAGTTCCGATGCCAGCCGAGCGAAGAAGCGGTGCGCCATGTAGTCGGGAGGCAACCCGTCGTGAGCCTGTGGCGGCGGCAGTTCACCCTGGGGCGCTCCGTTCATTTCGAGCAGTTGCCGGTTTCGCTGGTCGTCCGGCAGGACTGACAACAGCCGGTCCAGGATCCGGATCTGCGATGCCACGAGCGCTGCCCCATCGTCAACTCTTGGCTTCTGGATAAAGTTCAGATAGACGGCAAAGACCAGGATCTGACTTGTCAGCATCAGTAAAATCAACAGCAATACGTTGCGCGCGAAAAGGGAACCCCGCCATACCGACATACCGCTTCCATTCATCTCGCTCTCTCGATGACCTGCTACGCAGGTATACATAAAACAGTCAGATGCCTTTTGCATTCGATTGACCAGTCCCGGGATCGCAGCGGGTCCTCTGCATCCTTGCCCGGGAAAGGCACTCATCCACTTGCGCGGTCGTGCCGTACAGCGCGTCCAAAAAGATGGCGGACGAATTGCCATAGCGTCGCGCGAGCTCCGCCAGGTTCATTAGCGCCGCATACGGCACTGTGCACTGCGATGCCACGCTATTAAACGATGGTGAAGGTATCGCTGCGGGGACAATCGTTTGGGTGCACGTCCATTCAGCCTCATCCACCCTCCAACCGTAAGTGCACCGAGGACCGCCCAGCAGCACAAAGTCGGCGCCGCGCAGACCGCGGCGAGCAGCCCTCGCGTCGAAGCGATGTGCAACATGGCTTTGCTGCCTTGATGGACTGGGTGACGTGTCGCACGAGAGGGGTTCGGCGCAGACATTTCACGACCAGTGACCGGCCACCCAAACCCCACCTACCCAGTGACCCGGCATCCAGACGCGACGCGGCACCCTAACTACATACATCACAGGACGACGCGGCATGACGACGATCATAGGACGACGCGGCATTACCACGACCGCCGTGGGAGGTGGGGGCGCTGGCGCAACCGTCACAACCGGCGCGACTGCCGCTGGCACGGCGGCGGCTGCGGCTGCGGCGGCGGCTGCGTAACCATTTTGCACGACCACGGTCGGCGGCGCATAGACAGGTGTCGCCGGAACGACCGCGACGGGAGCTGGCACGGCGACACCGACGACCACGCCGGCGAATGCGGAAGCAGTCATGGATGTGAGCAAAGCCCCACCCACCAGCATGGCGAACGTTCGAGTTTTCACGAGCATCCTCCTTAACAAGGGGCACGAGGTGTATCGCGCGCCGAGAAGGAATGTACAGAGATCCCGACCTCAAATCTGTTGGAAAGGTGTGTCAAAAAATGTCATCTTGGTACTGGCGCGTGCATGACGCTGCTTGATTGCTCGTGTAGCACTACACCTAAGCGCTTCTGCTGAGTAAGCGCCTCGCGTGGCTTGCAATTACCCACAATTTTGAAGCGCGAGTTCATAGCCGAGCTGAATATCGATGAGGCGGCGGGCAATTCAGTGACTCTTAGCCGTAATGCGTTCACCGCGAACGTTTAGTAGTGAGCTTGAGGCGTGCCCGTCCGGAAACAGGTATGCCGGCATAACAAACTAGAGAGTCGGCAAACGCCGTGCGCGATGATCCCGGGCCTGGATCATTCGCCTCGCAGGCCCACTTCGAAACTGAACTCTGCGACGCCCTCCACTCCAACGGTGACCTTGTCGCCTGGCTGCAGCGCGCCAACGCCCGCGGGCGTTCCGCTGAAGATCAGATCTCCCGGCTTGACAGTCACGCCTTGCGACACGTAACTGATGATATCTGCAACAGGCCAGATCATATCGGCGAGATCGCCTTGCTGATGGGCCTCGCCATTAACTGCCAACCAGATTCTGCCGCTGGCCGGGTGACCGATGTCGGACGCCGGCTTGATCTCGCTCACGGGCGCGGACGCGTCGAAGCTCATTGCGCAGTCCCACGGGCGGCTTAGTTTCTTTGCCGTCGCCTGCAGATCGCGCCGAGTCAGATCGACACCGACGCCGTCGCCCCACACAAAGTCGAGCGCGTGTTCAACGGAAATTGCTCGTCCTTGCTTGCCGACCGCGATCACGAGTTCGACCTCATGGTGGAGGTCGGAGGTAAGTGGCGGGTATGGAAGCATGCCGGATGCCGGCACAACCGCATCGGCAGGCTTGGAAAAAAAGAAAGGAGGATCGCGATCCGGGTTGGCACCCATTTCGCGCGCATGCTCGGCATAGTTTCGTCCCACGCAGAACACGCGGCGCACGGGGAAGCGGCTCGTGGAGCCGCCGACAGCAACGGAGGTAATTGGGGATGGTGCTACAGCGTATTCAATCATGGCGGGCCTCGCAAGGAAACGTTGGCCTACCTACGATATCGCCCTGCGAATGTGTCATGCAGGACAAATCCGCTGAACACCGGGACGATCTTACGGCGCTCCTTCGCATGGCAGAACCATCGCCGCGTTGACCCGCGACCCGATGCATGTCGCGAAAGTCGCTCGGAGACTGTCCAACCGACTGACGAGACCGCCTCGCAAAATAGGCGTCATCGCGATAGCCGACCAGAAACGCAACGTCCTTGATGCGCCGGCTGTCATTCGCTAGCAGGAACTTTGCTCGCGTGATGCGTCGCTCGGTCACCCACTCGACGAAAGTCTGGCCTGTCTGCTTTTTGATCAGATCCGCAAGATAGTTTGGCGACAAAAAAGCAGCGGCGGCCGCAGAGGTCAGAGACAGTGTGTCGCTAGCGAGATGTGCATTGACGTGACGGTTCACGCGGACAAGGGCTTCTCTTCGGCCGCGTCGCTGGACGTTATGGGAGGAAAGCTGAAGAAGCTGCTCCTTGTGTCGCTGGCATACGATCCCGATGAACTGAAGAAGGTGCCCGCGCAGAAGTGTGGTCGCACCGAAGCGTCGTGTCTCATTGACCTCCAGCATGCGCGACGAGAGCATCTCGATGTTGGCAAGATCGGCGTCTTCCAGAAGAAGTCCATGTGCTCCTGAAACCGGAAAGGAGCGAGCTCAGGCGCCTGCATGATCGGCACGTCTTCGAAG
Source organism: Paraburkholderia sp. BL10I2N1 (assembly GCF_004361815.1). Classification (NCBI taxonomy): domain Bacteria; kingdom Pseudomonadati; phylum Pseudomonadota; class Betaproteobacteria; order Burkholderiales; family Burkholderiaceae; genus Paraburkholderia; species Paraburkholderia sp. BL10I2N1. The sequence goes on from NZ_SNWA01000001.1 coordinate 4,506,037, forward strand.
TCCAGGACATCCGCGATTCCGTCCGTATTCGCGCGGAGAAAATTCTGCGTGAAGTTGATGACCATGAAGCGCGAGTGTGCCGGGTGCGGGATTAGATGCAAGCGATGCGGCAGGATACGAACTATCTCTTCCAGACCGTCTATTTGCACCAGAGCCGTTTGTCGCCCCTTTCGTTAAGCATCCCCGAATTGACGGCTGGCGTTCGGGGCCTGCCGGCTTCCTTGATTAGCAATCACTAAAACGCACGTCCCGATCAGGCTACCGCCCATGACCAGCAAACCTGCGGAAAACGACTGCGTGACTGCGCGGACATAGCCAATTAGATAGGGACCGGCAAACGCACCCAGAACGCCAACCGCATTGATTGTTCCGCTGACTGAGCCAGTCACGCTGCTCGGCAGGATCTCAGTGGCGATCGACCACAGTACCGGTTGTGAACCGTATAGCGTCGCGCCTGCGATCACCAGCAGTCCCATGTTAACGACGAACGTATTACTGCCATAGCTCAACCCTCCGATTATTAGCGCCGCGCCTGACACGGCGAGCGGAAGCGCGGAGAAAAGCCGACGATCCAGCGTACGGTCTGACCAGTAAGTCAGGACCTGCATGACGACAATCGCGCATGCATAAGGAATCGCGCTGAGCCAGCCGATGTCGGTTTGCGTCAAGCCCTGCTGCTGATGGATCACGCTCGGCAGCCAGATGACGAAGCCGAGGAAACCTACGTTCCACAAAGGATCGATGCGGTGAATAGCAGCACGGGCAAACGCCGCATCTGCGAACCGAATGAGGCAGGGACGGTCGGGGCTCCTCTTTCGACGTGCAGCCTGTTTTCGGTATCGATCTTTTCGATGAGCTGCTCGCGGTCGGCCTGACTCAGCCACTTCGCATGGCGCGGGGAGTCGGCCACGCCCCACAACCAGACAAACACCCAGACGAGCGGGAAGATGCCTTCGATAACAAACAGCGAGCGCCAGTCGTGCGCACCCAGGATATAGCCGGCGATAGGACCGCTTATGACCGCGGCCAGCGGATAGCAAAGCTGCCAGATACCATTCGCGCGCGCCCGCTCGGAGGGGGCAAACCAGTTCTTCACGAACAGCAGGAAAGTCGGGAACACGCCGCCTTCGAACAAACCGATGGCGAAGCGCACGATGACAAGTTGGCTTGCGGAATGAACGAAGCCCTGCGACATCTCGGTCAGGCCCCAGAGCACCATGAGGACGGCGACCAGCGCCCGGCCATGCCCTTTGTCCGCGAGCCAGCCGCATAGCGTCTGCGACATGCCATAGCCGAAGAACAGCACCCCGGAGGCGAACCCAAGGACCGAGGCCGTTATGCTCAGCTCCTTGCCCATCATCGGTATTGCGAAACCGATGTTCGTGCGGTCCATGAATGCAATGATGAACGTGATCATCATCACAGGCAGTAAGCGAAACCAACGCTGGTTCATCATTCGTCTCCGGGATTCTGTTTTTGAAGCGAGGCCCGCTGATGCAGGACTTGCCAGGCGCTGTTCGATTATCATGCGAGTAAGCCCACGGCTTATACGGATGCTTGGGTACGTCGCACGCTAAAGACAACGGCAAGAAGGATATTGCGCGAAATCAAATACGCGTGGCTCATGCGCCGGCAATACCGTAGCGCCAAGCGCAGCCAGGCGTTTGAAGGGTATTGATGAGGACGCCCTGTGAACCCGCGGTATGCCCCGGAAGAAGCAAAGCGCGCACGCCGGGCACGATCTCCGTGTCCCCTTCGAGCACTTCCATGCGGTCCAGGATTGCGATCCAGGCAGGCACCTTGCCGCGCTGGTTAGTCTCGTAAATGGGCCGTTGAAAAGGGACAGGCCACACCGCTTCCGTGAGCTCCGCCTTCTGCACATAAAAACGAGCGTTCTGCAGGAGCGGCGCGCCCCCTACATGGTCGTTGTGCAGATGCGTCAGTATCACGCGCGTCAAGCTGGACGGATCTACGTCCAGACGGAGAAGCTCGTCGAGCAGAAGATCCTCGCGGTTCTCATCGTCGGTATAGAAGCGTCCTGCCCGGGTCCGGGTGCCCGGTCCTGTGTCCACAAGCAGTATTTCGGTCTGACCGCGCAGCAACCACGCGATACACGGAGCATTCAGCCGCGCGCCGCCGCAATCCGTGCGATACAAGAAGCCCGACCGTTCGTGATTGCGGATAGTGCCGCAATAAAGCGGGTGGATCGTAAATTCGTTTACCTGCTCAGGCAGACGTTTGGTGGATTCGATCATGGGCGTCTCCTGATCGCTCGGTAGTCGTTGGCGCCCTCACTAAGCACTGCTCTGGCCGGCAGTGGAATGCATGCGTCACATCGACCGGCTTTTTCACCTGCAGTAAGCGATTACACAGAATGTAGAGACATTCTTCCATACTGTCAACGACCGCGGTTAAGGAAAACGCCGACTACCGGCAAATCATTTATCATTAAAACAATCACTTAAGTTGCCACTTGCATGCGTCTATTGCTATACAGGACATGGAGCTTAGACGGTCAAATCATTATCATTCGCTCATAAGGTAAGCGATTACAGCCAAAAGGTTCACGCACGGATGCACTTATTCCCACACTCATGAGCACCCGTCTCACGCGCGCAGCATCAGATAACCACTCAGCCCAGTTCCTGAGCCACTGCTTCCAGCGCTTCGGCAAGCGCCAGTACGCTTGCATCGCCTTCGCGCTTTCTCAGACGGACAAGCCCGACTTCGCGCACGAAGCGGGGCTCATCGATCGGCAATACCCTGAAATTGAACCGACCGCCTCCGTGGGTATGGGTGTGCGGTATTAGCGCCACGCCGATGCCCGCCTCCACTGCCCCGGCAATTGCGTCGAGTTCGTCGAGTTCGAGGCTTTCGTTGACTGCAATGCGCTTGCGGCGCAAGAACTGCTCGACTAACCGGCCGCCAAACGACGCGCGATCGTAACGCACGAAGGGCTCGTGGCGCAGTGCTTCTCGCCAGTCGGAATACTTGCTGCCGGGCGGCAGCGCGAGAAGAAACGGCTCGTTCAGAAGCGGCTGCCAGACAAGTTCGGGCGGCAGTGCGAACGGCGGCTTGATCATCAGAGCCAGGTCGATATTGCCTGCGCCGACATCGCCGAGCAGGCTTAGGGAGACGCCGGGCAACACCCGCACACGCGCGTTGGGAATGCGCTGGCGCAGCGACGCCAGCGCGCGCGTGAGCAACACCGGCTGCGCAGACGCGATAGCACCCACGAGCAGCAACGGCGCCGTGGCCTGCAGGCCAGGACGGTTCACGAGCGAATCGAACAGCGCGACGATCTCCTGAGCGACCGGGAGCGCGTTCTGGCCGTCATCGTTAAGAATGGCCGTGCGCTTTGTTCGCTCGAAAAGCTGCGTCCCCAGCACCTGTTCCAGCTTCTGGATCTGCGCACTGACTGCCGACTGGGTAAGCCCCAGGCTATCTCCCGCGGCCGAGAACGTACCGTCCCGGGCAATCGCGATAAAGGTCTTGAGTTCTCGGATCATGCAAGCATGATATATCGATAAAACTTGTACTCACCGCCAAAAGAATTTGTTTTTTAATCGAAGAATCGAATCTTAAAATAACGTATCGGTCTTGGCAAAACCGGACAAACCCTTTCCAGGAGCCACCATGAGTCATCCAGCCAGCGCAGCCATGCCCCCGTTTCATCTCGCGTTTCCTGTCCATAGCCTCGAAGCGGCGCGCAGCTTCTATGGCGACCTCCTCGGTTGCTCCGAAGGCCGCAGTTCGCCGGAATGGGTCGACTTCAATTTCTATGGCCACCAGATCGTTGCGCATTTGTCGCCGGACGAAGCGGGACACCGAAACACGAGCGCAGTAGATGGCGACAACGTTCCGGTTCGCCACTTCGGCGCAGTGCTTTCCATGGAACAGTGGGAAGCGGCCGCGGGCAAGCTTCGCGCCGCCGGCACAAAGTTCATCATCGAGCCGCACATCCGCTTCAAGGGCGAAGTCGGCGAACAGGCGACCATGTTCTTCCTGGATCCGTCGGGCAATGCGGTGGAGTTCAAGGCGTTCGCCGACATGGCGTCGCTGTTCGCCAAGTAAGCGCGAGTCCGGCTTAACCCTTGGCCGGCGCACGGCCCGTCGTGCCACGCACGATCAGGTCGGTGGGCACGATGTTCTGCGAGCTGACCGGCCGTCCTTCTATATGGGCGAGCAGGTATTCGGCGCTGCGCGCGCCGATTTCTTCCGCGGGCAGGCGCATGGTGGTGAGCGGCGGCGTCGTGAAACTGGCGAACTCGATGTCGTTGATACCGGCAATCGACAGTTCGCCCGGGATGTCTATGCCCGCCTCGTGCGCTTCGGCAAGCGCTCCCACGGCAAGCAGGTCGGTGCCGCAAATGACGGCAGTCGGCCGGACCGGCCCCTGCATCAGCGCACGCATGGCCATCTGCCCTTCAATGATCTTGTGCGGCATCTCGATCAGATGCTCGTGACGCAACTCAAGTCCGCGCGCCTGCAAGGCACTGCGCACGCCGATGATCCGATCGGCTGCGCGATCGCTGTGCTGGGTCATCTGGGTGATCATGCCGAAATGCACGTGCCCGAGATCGAGCAGATATTCCGCGATCCGCCGCCCCACCGCGATATTGTCGAACCCAACGTACGGATGATGCTGATCGACGGTCCAGCCGTTGACCAGCGGAATCTGCTCCTTCGCGAGCAGTTCGTACAACGCGGGCGAATGACTGCGGCCGACCAGCATCAGTCCGGCAACGCCATCGGCGATCAGCGCACGGACCTGTTTGAGTTCGTCCTCCTGGTCGTAGTACGAGCACGCCAGAAGCAGCGTATAACCTGCTTCGCCGATACGTTTTTGAAGGGCGAATACGCCCAGCGCGAAGTTCTGGTTCTCGAGCGAGGGAATCACCGCGCCGATGGTCTTCGAGCGCTGCGAGGCGAGCGCCCGCGCAGCAGCGTGCGGTGTGTAGCCAAGTTTTTGCGCGATCTCGCGCACCCGGTCCTGCAATGCCGGAGCGACCGTGCCGTTGCCATTAAGGACACGCGACACGGTCGCCGTGGATACCCCGGCGGCACGCGCGACGTCCATGACGGAAATCGCATTGGACTTTCGGCGCGACGCCCTCTTCTTTAGTTCTGTGTTCAACGTCCACCTGCTTCTCGTCGTAGGGTCATGAAGGATGTCAATTCACGACCGCATACTATAACGCGACGCACACCTTGCGACGATGGACCCGTCACGCTTAGTCGATCTGCTGCGGATCGCCGTCGAATTCAACGAGACAGCCAAAGCCGCCATGAAAAAGCGTCTCGCGCGTATCTTCCACCTGTCCTGTTGCGGCGATCTCCGCCGTGTGCAGTTCGGCGTCGTCTTCCGGCTCGAACCCGAGAAAACGCACGTTGGCGTTGTCCCAGCGATTGCGCGCGTTAGCGGAGACGCCATACACGACTGCGAAATGGTAGTCCGGGTAGTCGATACAACGGCGCGCCACCTGCACCATATCGCGATGGCTGATCCATGTGAAGAGGTGCCGCGGTGCGGTAGGCCGGTCATCCGGGCGGAACGAGCCAATACGGATGCACGCAACGGACATGCCATGCTTGTCGGCGTACATCCGGCCAAGCGCCTCGCCGAACACCTTCGAGATGCCGTAGCGGCTATCCGGGCGCGGCTCGACGGTGTTATCGATCATCCGGTCGCGACGATGAAAACCCACCGCGTGGTTCGAGCTTGCGAACACCACGCGCTTGACGCCCGCTCGACGCGCCGCTTCGAAAACGTTGTAGCAGCCTTCGATGTTCATGTCGCGGATGCGCTCCCAGGGCGCCTCGTCCGGAATGCCGGCCAGATGCACGACGACGTCCACGCCTTCCATAATTGGCAGAAGATCTTCCAGCCGCGTGATGTCCGCGGTCACGATATCCTCGCCCGCCTGCGCCTCGGCTTGCGGCGCAATATCGGCGAGGCGCAACGCATAGTGGCCCTGGAAACCGGCGCGCAGTACGCGTCCGATGTGACCGGCCGCGCCGGTAATCAGTACTCGAGTCATTCATACTCTCCGTGTCATTCGGTAAAGCAGTTAACCGGTTTCGCTTTTCTGTGCGGCGTAGCCGAACGAGCGGCGGTGTTGCGCTTCGAGATAAGCGTCGCGGGACGGCACCAGATGCTCCCGGCACAACCCGATCAACGATTCGCGGTCGCCGGTGCGCAGCGCCTCGATCATCTGGTGATGCTGCGCGCGCGCCTTCTCCAGATACTGCGGAAACACGATCGATACCGAGCGGATGGCATGCGTCCTGCGCTCATACTCCCGAATGGCCTCGGTCAGGACCTGGCTTTCCGACAACGCAAAGAACGCATGGTGGAACGCCATGTTCGCGCGGAACACGCGCCGCAGATCGCCGACGTCGGCCGCTGCGTCGTGCTCCGCCTGGATGGCCGCCAACGAATCGAGCGCCTCGCGGCTGACCGGAAACACGATGCGCCTGGCCGCGTCGACCTCGAGCAGCTCGCGCAGCGCATACAGCTCGGCGACCTCGCGCGGCGTGTATGACTTGACCAGCGCGCCCACATTCTTGCGGCGCTCGACCAGCCCGCGCCGCTCCACCTCCGCCAGCACCTGCCGCGCCACGTGGCGCTTCAGGTTGAAGCGCTCGCACAAATCGTCTTCCACGAGCCGTTCTCGCGGATGCAGAACGCCGAGGACGATCTGTTCCTCGAGTTCGTCCGCGACGCTGCGCAAGGTCTGGTCGACATTACGGTCGCGCTCGACCGTCCTGGCTGCGGGGGCATCGGAGCGTCTGGACTTGGCAGTGATGGTCATACGAGGGTCCGCAAATTGATCCAAGCCGCGAGCCTATACGAAAAAGCGAGGCCTTTAAATCTTGCTTCCATCGCCTGGAACCGTCGCGGTGACGCGGGTCGCCTGTAGAAAGTCGAAGTCGCAGCCCTCGTCGGCCTGAGTGATCGTGGTCAGGAAAAGCTTGCGATACCCCCGCTCGTCGGGATCGGCCTGGCGCGCCGGCAAGGCGGCTAGACGCGCGGCAATTTCCTCGTCGCTAAGCGCCAGTTCGATCGAACGGTCTGCCACGCTCAGGCGAATCCGGTCGCCGGTCCGCACGATTGCAAGCGGACCGCCGATCGCGGCTTCCGGCGTGACGTGCAGCACCACCGTACCGGACGCCGTGCCGCTCATGCGGCCGTCCGAAATGCGCACCATATCCTTGACTCCCTGGCGGCCGAGTTTGCGCGGAATGGGAATGTAGCCCGCTTCCGGCATGCCCGGCGCACCCACCGGTCCGATCCGCTTGAGCACGAGTACGTCGTGCGCTTCCACCTCCAGATCAGGGTCGTCGATACGGCGGGCCAGATCTTCCGCATCCTCAAAGACGACGGCGCGGCCTTCGTGTTCCATCAGGCAGGCGGTTGCGGCCGACTGCTTGATGATCGCGCCGCCTGGCGCAAGATTGCCACGCAACACGGCAATCCCGCCTTGCGGGTAAATCGGGCGCTCGAACGGACGGACCACGTCTTGCGGGAAGCTGGCGGGCGCGGCATCGAGCTCTTCGCCGAGCGTGCGGCCGGTCACGGTGAGCGCATCGAGATGCAACAGGCCCTTGATCTCGCGCATGACGGTCGTCAAACCGCCGGCGCGATGCAGGTCTTCCATATAGTGCTGACCCGACGGCTTCAGATCGACCAGCACAGGCGTCTCGCGCGCCATCTGGTCAAGCTGCGCAAGGTCGATGCGAATCCCGAGTCGGCCCGCAATTGCCGTGAGGTGAATGATGCCGTTGGTCGAGCCGCCAATCGCGAGCAGCACCCGCAACGCGTTTTCGATTGCCTTGGGCGTCAGGATCGCCGTTGGGCTGAGGTCCCGCCCGATCATCGCCACGGCCTGAGCGCCGGTGCGCTCCGCAATGCGGATGCGATCGGCGGTTACGGCAGGCGCGGACGCGCCGCCGGGCAGCATGATGCCCAAGGCTTCCGCAATGCAGGCCATTGTGCTGGCCGTTCCCATCACCGAACAGGTCCCGACCGTCGCGACGAGCTGGTTGTTGACCGCTTCGATCTCGGCCGCGTCGATCTGGTCGCCGCGAAAGCTCGCCCAGAAGCGACGGCAGTCCGTACACGCCCCAACCCGCTCGCCCCGATGCGAGCCCGTAAGCATGGCGCCCGTCACCAGTTGAATGGCGGGAACGCCCGCCGCCGCCGCCCCCATCAACTGGGCCGGGACGGTTTTGTCGCAGCCGCCGATCAGCACCACCGCATCCATCGGCTGGGCGCGGATCATCTCCTCCGTGTCCATCGACATCAGATTGCGCAGGTACATGCTGGTCGGATGCGAAAAGCTCTCGGCGATCGAGATCGTCGGAAATTCGACCGGCAGCCCGCCAGCCAGCATCACGCCGCGTTTTACCGCCTCGATCAATTGCGGCGCGTTGCCGTGGCACGGGTTGTAGGCACTGCCGGTGTTCGCGATCGCCACGATCGGACGCGATAACGCGTCGTCGGTATAGCCCGCGCCCTTGATGAACGCCTTGCGCAGGAACAGCGAGAAACCCTCATCGCCGTAGTTCGTCAGGCCCTGCCGCAAACCGCTTTTCTTCTCGCTCATCCTTGCCCCTTAATCGTCGATGACATTATCAATAATCTTGACGTTAATCTTAACGATATTTATAGTGCTTCGGCAAGCGGTTCTTTTCGGTGGCGTTCGATGCCGCATAGCCACCCTCTCAAACAGCATTCCCTCGAGGTCTTCATGAAGCATGTCGTGGCTTATCGTTCGTTGCCTCCTGCTGTGCTGGGGCTTCTTCGTGAGCACTGCTCCGTCGATCTGGTCGACGTTTCGTCCGGTGACCTCGCGCCGTTCAGGTGCGCCTTGGGCACGGCTCACGGGATGGTCGGCAACAATCTCAAGATAACGCCCGAGATCCTTGATGCGGCGCCCTTACTTCAGGTCGCCTCCACCATTTCGGCCGGCTTCGATGCCTTCGATGTCCCCGAACTCTCGCGTCGCGGCATCGTTCTGACCAACACGCCGGAAGAAGTCACCGAAACCACCGCCGATCTCGTGTTCAGCCTGATCCTCGCGACCGCCCGGCGTATTTCCGAACTTGCCGACTGGACGCGTCGCGGCCAGTGGAAGCGAACGGTCAGCGAGGCGCAATTCGGTGTCGACGTGCATCACAAAACGCTTGGAATCGTCGGCCTTGGGCGCATTGGCAACGCGGTCGCGAGGCGCGCCGCCCTCGGCTTCGGCATGGACGTGATCTATTCCAACCGCTCCCGCAACCCCGAAGCCGAGGAGCGCTACGGCGCGCAATGGCGCCCGCTGCCCGAACTACTCGCGACTGCGGATTTCGTCTGCGTGCTCGTGCCGCTATCTCCCGCCACGGAGCGCCTGATCGGCAGCGCCGAGCTCGGGACCATGAAGCCGTCGGCCATTCTCATCAACTGTGCTCGCGGACAGGTCGTCGACGAAGCCGCCCTCATTGCGCATCTGCGTGAAGGCCGCATTCTCGCCGCCGGCCTCGATGTGTTCGAACGCGAACCCGTGTCGCCGGACTCGCCGCTGCTCCAGCTCCCCAATGTGGTAGCGGTGCCGCATATCGGCTCCGCTACGCAACAGACGCGCGAGAACATGGCCATGCGCGCGGTACGCAATCTCGTCGACGCGCTCGACGGCAAGCTCTCGTCGACCTGTGTCAATCCCGAAGCGCTCGAGGCCCGCTCGTCCGCGCGACAGAACACCGTCTGAATGGCGCGAAACACCCTCACTTAAACCCAAAGGAACACGCGATGACCTCAGTCAACCGGCCCCGCGGCGTCTACTCGCCCGTGGTCACGCCCTTCACAAAAGACCTTCTTCCGGACCACGACCGCTATGTCCGTCATTGCCGGTGGCTTATCGAACAGGACGTCGGACTCGCTGTGTTCGGCACCAACTCAGAAGCGAATTCGCTCGCAGTCGGCGAGAAAATCAAGCTGCTCGAAACGTTGGTTGACGCGGACATTCCGGTCGATCGCCTGATGCCGGGCACCGGCTGCTCGGCCCTCACCGACACTGTTGAACTGACACGCCATGCGCTGTCGCTCGGCGTGAATAATGTGCTGATGCTGCCGCCGTTCTACTACAAGGGCGTCACCGACGAAGGCCTGTTCCGCAGTTATGCGCAGATCATTGAGCGCGTGGGTTCCGATGCCCTGCGCATTTATCTGTATCACATCCCGCCCGTGTCTCAGGTACCGCTGAGCCTCGCGCTGATCGAGCGGCTGCTGGCTGCTTTCCCGGGCGTGATCGCCGGCGTGAAGGACAGCTCGGGCGACTGGAGTAACACACAGGCCATGCTCGAGCGCTTTCAGCCGCAAGGCTTCGATGTATTCGCTGGCAGCGAAACTTTCCTGCTGGCCACGATGCGTGCGGGCGGCGTCGGCTGCATCACCGCGACCGGGAACGTCAACCCGGGGGCTATCGTCGAGTTGTATCGTCACTGGCAATCGGCCGACGCCGATGCCTGTCAGGCAGAACTCGATGCCACGCGGGCGGTGTTCGCCAAGTTCCCGATGATCCCTGCGCTCAAAGCAGCGATCGGCGTGTATTCGAACGATTCCGAGTGGGGCGTCGTACGCCCTCCTCTCGTCGATCTGACGCCGGCGCAATGCGATGCGCTCGCCGCCGCACTGCGCGAGATCGGCTTCTCCATGCCGAGAATCGAAGTCACCGCCTGATGCCGTGAATGAAACATCCGCCGGTTGCATGCGCAACCGGCGGACTTGTCGAGCCAATCACTGCTTCTCCATTTATGCCCAGTCGTCCAGCGCGTATTCGTTCAGCGCGGCTTCATCGAAATCGAATCCGAGGCCTGGACGAGTCGGCACGATCAGCATGCCGTCTGCGAACGACAACTGCGTATCCACCAGCCGGCGGAAATTCAGCACCTGATCGTCCGGAAAAAATTCGACATAGCGCGCATTGGTCGTCGACGCCACCAGATGCACGTGCAGATCGTGGAACCAGTGCGGGCACATCGTCACACCGACCGCCGCGGCCGACGCCGCGATCCGCCGCCATTCGCTGATTCCGCCGCATACCGCCGCGTCCGACTGAAGGATCATGGCCGCGCGCTTATCGAGCAGTTCCTGATGCCGCCAGCGCCCTGCTTCTATCTCGCCGGTCGCAACGGTCACCGGTGTGCGCCGGCTCAGTTGCGCGTGGCTTTCGATGTCGTCGGGACTGAACGGCTCTTCTATCCAGTACGGGTTGAACGGCTCGTATCGGCGCAAGTATTCGAGCGCGGTTGGCACATCGGACCAGGCGTTGTTGGCATCGAGCATCAGCAGCACATCGTCGCCGATGGCCTGCCGTGCAGCCCTGATCCGCGCTTCCTCGCTGCGCGGATCGAGCCGCCCTACCTTCATCTTCACGGCGCGGAAACCTAGCGCCACATAGCCCGCCATTTCCTCGCCGAGATGCTCCGGCGTCTTGCCTTCGAGGTAGTAGCCGCCGCTGGCATAGGCCGGCACGGTGGCGGCGGACGTACCGCCGAGGTAACGGCTTAGCGGTAGGCCGGCGGCACGTGCGTTCCGGTCCCACAAGGCGATGTCGAGGATGGACAACGCCCGCATGACCGAGCCGGCACGCCCTTGCAGCAGCGACTCGTCGTACATGGCGCGCCACGAGCCTTCGACATCGAGCGCGGAGCGCCCGCGGAACAGCGGCGCGAACAATTCGCGCACGGCATACGTGACCAGCATGCCGGCGCGGCTGCCGCCGTAGCAAAAGCCGATGCCGTAACGGTCATCGGCTGTCGTGACGCGCACGACCGTGTAGTCGCGGGCAGTCACGAGACGGGTCGAGAATGCAGTGTGGCGGTCGAGCGGCACGCGAATGGTGCGTGCCTCCACAGAAACGATCCGCGAACATGTCTGGTAATCGGTTTGCTCAGGGTCAACGATGACGGGTTTCATGGCAGTCAATCGACTCGAAAAAAGAACGATATTCACGTAGCTGATTTTTCGGCGGCGGTAGCCGTCCCCGTTGCCTCGCCTGCCGTGGTGCGCCGGCCGATGACCAGCAGCATGGCCAGCACGCCGGCCAAATCGACCGCCGCGCCGAGCATGAAGCCGCTGCTGTAACCGCCCAGGTACTGGACCGCTAGACCCATCATGGTCGGACCGACGATGCCCGAAATGTTGCTCATCAGGTGAACAAAGCCGCTTACGCCGCCAAGGTGCCTGCCTGGCACAAGCTCGTGCATGGTGGCCCAGCACGCTTGCGACGAAGCCGTCAGGAACAGCACGGCGCACGCAACAAGAATTACCGCCGGCGCTACGGAATCGACCATGCTGACGCCCACCAGCGCGAGACCCGAGAGCGCGAGCGGCACGATCGCCGAGAGCTTGCGCGCCATCAGCTTGTTGCTCATGCGCTTGAAACACGCGTCGGCGAGCAGGCCACCGCCGAAGTATCCGATCCCGCCGCATGCCCATGGCACCGCGCTCAGAATACTCATGTGTTTCATGTCCAGATGCAGCGCGTTGGTGAAATAGCTCGGCATCCAGGAGATGAACACGAACAGCGTGTAGTTCACCGCGAACAGGCCGACCCCGAGCGCAAGCGTACTCGGACGAAACAGGTAGCTACGCAGCGGCGTGGCTTCGTCGCCACCTTCGGCCGGGTGCGCCGCGCCGCGGCTCACTTCGACCATTTTGCGTTCGGCCGCGCCGACCCGGGCGCTTTGGGCGGGCTTGTCGGTCACGAACAGGCGCCAGACGACGATCCACACCAGCCCGAACGCCGCGATGATCACGAACGACGTACGCCAGCCATAAGAAATCGCAATCAGTCCGACGACCGGCCCGGCGATTGCGCTGCCTACCGTCTGCCCCGAAAACGTAAAGCCGACCATGGTCGCGGTTTCATGCCGGGGAAACCAGTTCGTGATGGTCCGGTTGGTCGTCGAATTCATCGGACCTTCGCCGAAGCCGAACAGCGCCCGGGAAATCAGCAGCGTGCCGAATCCGGTCACGGCCGCAGTCAGGCCGCAGAGAATGGACCACGCCCCCATCGCCCAGGAGAACACCCGGCGCGGTCCGTACTTGTCGGCGAGTTGGCCGCCGACGAATGCGAAGATGGAATAGCCGAAGAAGAAGCTGCTGAACACCACGCCGAGTTGCGACGGAGAAAGACTCAGCTCCTTGTTGATGATAGGTGCGACCACGCCAAGCGCCGCGCGGTCCATGTAATTGATCGCGCCCGCAATAAACAGTAGCACGGCGACGACGTAGCGATACTTCCCAGTCTTCATGTTGTCTCCGTTCCGTATAGGTAAGGATGCCGAATTTTATTGTCTGACACTTCTCGCGAATGCCATGAAGGTACTACTTGTTGACAAGCCTGGCCGGAAGCTGCGTCAAGATGAGACAGGCAGACACGATCAGCGACCCCGCGATCAGGAACAGGCTCGAATCAAGTGAATGCGAAACCGTCTTCAGCCACCCGACAAGCGCAGGGCTTACGAATCCCGCGAGATTGCCCGTCGAATTGATCAATGCAATGCCGGCGGCCGCACCGGTGCCACCGAGAAAAGATGTGGGCAAGGCCCAGAACATGGGTAAGGCGGTAATCACACCCGAAGCGGCAAGCGTCAGGCCAAGCAACGCAATATACGTATTGTTGCCCGCATAGGCGCACATCACGAAGCCAGCCGCCGCCACGCATTGCGGCAACACGACGTGCCAGCGGCGTTCACGCGTGCGGTCTGCATGGCGTCCGACCACGATCATCGAAATCAAGGCGGCAAGATAAGGCACGACAGCGAGCAGGCCGATGGTGAAGGCGTCCGTGACACCCGAACCCTTTATGATGGTGGGCTGCCAGAAGCCAACAGCATAAGAGCCCATCACAATACCGAAGAGAATCGCACACAAGGTCCAGACCTTGAGCGACGTAAAGACCTCGCGCACGGAGCCGTGGCTTTTGGTGCGTGCTTCCGCATCGATTTCCGATGCGATGAATTCGCGGTCCTGAACCGGCAGCCACTTTGCATCCTTCACCCGGTCGTCGAGGAACCAGAAAATGACCGCTGCCAGAATTACCGCGGGGGCGGCTTCCAGGATGAACAGCCACTTCCAGCCGGCAAGCCCCGCGTTCCCCGCAAGGCGCTGCATGATGAAGCCCGATATCGGGCCGCCGACAATGCCCGCCACCGGATTGCCGGCCATCAGGAAAGCGATCATCTTGCCGCGACGATGCGATGGAAACCAATACGTGAGATACAGCACCAGCCCCGGGAAAAAACCCGCTTCGGCCACACCCAGAAAGAAGCGCAATACGTAGAACATCGTGGGCGTGGTGACCCATGCGGTCGCGGCCGAGAGTATGGCCCACGTCAGCATGATCCGGGCAATCCAGCGGCGCGCGCCGAGCCGGTGCAGCAGCAAGTTGCTCGGCACCTCGAAGAAGAAATACCCGATGAAAAAGATCCCGGCGCCGAAGCCGTACATCGCCTCGCTGAAGTTCAGATCGCTGAGCATCTGGAGCTTGGCGAAGCCCACGTTAACCCGATCCAGATACGCCACCACGTAGCAGACGAACAGCAACGGCATGAAGCGCCAGGTCACCCGCGTGTAGATCGAGTTGCTTGCTGCGCTGTCAGGTATCCGTATTGCGGGTGTCTGGGTACTCAAGGGTTGTCTCCATTATTTTGTTCGACTGGCTATCGGCTGCGGCTTTACTTATCGGTATAAGTGGCCGTTCGCCCTCGCGATGCGCTGAACTGCTGCCGACTCAACTCATGATGCCGATCTGCCACGGTACGAATTCGTGGTCGCCCAGCCCGAGCATTTCGCTCTTTGTGCGCTCGCCCGACGCGGCGGCAAGAATGGCGTCGAAGATTTTCTGACCCGTGCTCTGGACCGACGCAACGCCATCCAAGATGCCGCCGCAGTTCAGATCCATGTCTTCAGTGAGGCGGCTGTACATCGGCGTGTTGGTGGCGAGCTTGAGCGATGGCACGGGCTTGGCGCCGAACATCGAACCGCGTCCTGTGGTGAAGGCAATGAGGTTCGCGCCGCCGGCAATCTGACCGGTCGCCGAGACCGGGTCGAAACCGGGCGTGTCCATGAAAACGAGTCCAGCTTGCTTGACCCGCTCGGCGTACCGATACACCTCCATCAGCGGCCCAGTGCCGCCTTTCATCGATGATCCAATCGACTTTTCAAAGATGTTCGCCAAGCCGCCCACCTGATTGCCAGGGCTCACCTGACCATTGATCTGAACGTCTCGGCCGACTGAATATTCGTCTTTCCACCAGCGGATCCGCTCGATGAGCTTCTCGCCGACTTCGCGGCTGACGGCACGCCGCGTGAGCGTATGTTCCACGCCGTAGATTTCGGGTGTTTCGGAGAGAATGGCCGTGCCGCCATGACGGACCAGCAAGTCCATCGCCGCGCCGAGCGAAGGATTTGCGGTAATCGACGAAAAGCCGTCCGAACCGCCGCATTGCAGGCCGATCTTCAGGTGGCTGGCGGAAACCGTCGCGCGCTTCACGCGATTAGCGTCGGGCAGCAGCGCCTTTACCGCAGCCACGCCGGCCTCGATGGTCCGGCGGGTGCCGCCGCTCTCCTGCATGATGAAGGTGTGCAGCCGCGAATCAGCCTTCAGGTCTTCCTGATCGATCAGTCCGGCCAGTTGATTGCGCTCGCATCCCAGCCCGACAATCAGTGCGGCCGCGAGATTGGGATGGCGCGCGTAACCCGCCATGGTCCGACGCAGCAGCGCCATCGGCTCACCGCTCATCTCCATGCCGCAACCGATTGAGTGAGTGAACGCAACCACGCCGTCTACGTTGGGGTAGTCCGCCAGCCGTTCCGGCGTGAACCATTCGGCGATCCTGTGCGCGACCGTGGCCGAACAATTGACTGTCGACAACACGCCGATATAGTTGCGCGTGGCAACCTCACCGTTGTCTCGCACAATGCCCTGAAACGTGGCGCGCTCGCCTTCGGGCAGCATCTCGACCGGCCGGTAGTCGGCGCTGAACGCGTAGTCCCGGTTGAACTCACGGAACTCGACGTTATGGCTATGGACCATCGTGCCCGGCGAAATATCCGTCGTGGCGAAACCGATCACCACGTTGTACTTGCGAACCGGCTCGCCCTTCTTGATCGACGTCGCCGCGATCTTGTAACCCGCGGCCACCTGGCTGCGGCAAACAAAATCCTCCGATGAAACCGGCGTACCGATCGCGACGTCGATGCGCGCAACCACCACGTTGTCAGCGGGGTGCAATCGGATCACCGGTCCGGTCACGTTCTTACTCGTCATCTCAGTCATCAGGGATTGCCTTCCTAAAAAATGCACCCACAAGGGTCAAAAAAGGACACGATGCGAGTAATCGCTTTCCTGAATGTCCGTTACGGTCGGAGGCACCACTGCTAGAACATCCGGGTTTCATGGCATCTTATGGTACTTCAGTCGCGAGCTCAAGAGAAAGCGCTTACTTATTTCCCTTATACTACTATCGACCGCGCCGCCGCATTGGGGGATGCCGGTACCCGAACAGGAGATTGAGATGTGGCAACAAGCTGAGCGATACCCCGACCCCCGTGTGATCTCGCTGGACCCTTCCTTCGATAAATACCGCGTCGCCTTTTCGGCTGTCGAACGGTTGGCTACCGGCTACCGGTGGACCGAGGGGCCGGTGTGGTTCGGCGATGGCCGTTACCTGCTCTGGAGTGATATTCCGAACAACCGGATGCTGAAATGGGAGGAGGAAACTGGCGTGGTCAGCGTGTTCCGGAACCCTTCGAACTACGCGAACGGCAACACTCGCGACAGGCAGGGACGGCTCGTCACATGCGAGCACGGCCGTCGCGTCACGCGCACCGAGTACGACGGCACCATTACGGTCCTCCTCGATTCCTTCGAAGGCAAGCCGCTTAATTCTCCGAACGATCTGGTAGTGAAATCGGACGGTTCTATCTGGTTCACCGATCCGCCGATGGGCATTGCCGGGCACTACGAAGGGATCAAGGCGGAACAGGAACTCCCGCATTCGGTGTATCGGATCGATGGCGTGACGGGCGAAGCGTCCGTGGTCACCCGCGACTTGAAAGGCCCGAACGGCCTGTGCTTTTCACCCGACGAGAAGCACCTCTACATCATCGAGTCACGCGGTGTGCCGAACCGGCTGATTCACGTTTATGAAATGGATGCGGACGGTCGCGGAATCGGTAAAGGCCGGCTGTTCTATGACGCGGGGGTCGGCACGATTGACGGCATGCGCGCGGACATCGACGGCAATTTGTGGTGTGGCTGGGGCATGGGCAACGACGAACTCGATGGCGTCATGGTCATTTCGCCGCAAGGAAAGATGGTTGGCCGGATCGCCCTGCCCGAGCGCTGCGCGAATCTGTGTTTCGGTGGGCGCGCACGTAACCGGTTGTTCATGGCGTCGTCGCAGTCCATTTATGCGGTGCACGTCAACACGCAAGGCGCGCTCGGCGGATAACCCGGTGCATTGCGAAACGTATCCCGGCCACCGGCATCTGTCGGTGGCGACACTTCACTTCAACACACAGACTTGGTAACCCTGACATGCAAAGCAAATCAGTATTGACCGTTGTAGAGGCTACGCGGATCCTCGAAGCCGCGCGCGCGGAAGCAGAGAAAAACCAGTGGGCAGTGACGATCGCGGTTGTCGACGACGGGGGCCATCTGCTGGCCCTGCTCCGCCTCGACGGCTGTGCGCCGATAGGCGCTTACATTGCGACCGAAAAGGCACGTACGTCGGCACTCGGTCGACGTGAATCGAAGCAATACGAAGACATGATCAACGCCGGCCGGACCGCATTCCTGAGCGCACCGCTGGCCGGGACACTTGAAGGCGGGGTGCCTGTCGTCGTCGACGGGCACGTTGTGGGCGCAGTTGGCGTGTCGGGCGTCAAGCCGGATCAGGATTCGCAAGTGGCCAGAACCGCCGCAAACAGCCTCAATGGCTGACTGATTAATATTTGATTTGGGGTCTTCGCAGAAAAGTGTGATGGTTTTTCATGATGAAAATGTCGAAGAGCCAATCTGGGCAAGGGTTTGCGCGTCTTGATGGCCTCTCGAAATCGGGCATGATTTCGCGATGGCTACTTCACGCAAACTCAAGCGTCTTTCCGACGCATACCGGTTCGACGGGTTCCGTCCTTGCGAAGCGCTGCGCGGTGTCTTCGGTGATCGCATGGCACGCGTCGTCACGCTGTTTCGGCGCTCAAAAAAACGGCCTGCAAGGGATGTGGTCGGCGGTGCTCAATCCACGATCGCAGGGTGCGTCGCGTTCGAGATCTGCCGAACGGCGATGTACGGATTTACCTGGAACTCGAAGCTCGTCGGGTCCGCTGTCGATGCGATGGCAGCGTGAAAGGCGAACGACTGAGCTTTCTGGCGGACAACCCTCACTACGCGAAGCGCTTCGCGTGGTACGTCGGTCGCCGCTGTCGCGACAGCACGATCAAGGACGTGGCTGACGAACTGAAATTGCACTGGCATACGGTCAAGGACCTCGAGATGCAGTACATGCGGGCACAAGTGCAGCGGTTCGGCACGCCCGGGCCGAAGGTCATCGGCATCGACGAGATTTCGATTGGCAAGGGACAGACGTACCGCATTGTTGTGAGCGACCTGATACGGGGCCGTGCGATCTGGTTCGGTGGCGAAGATCGAAAGGAGGCCAGCATGCATCAGTTCTATGACTGGCTGGGCGAGAAAAAGGCCCGCGGAATCCGGCTTGTCGTGATGGACATGTGGCGGCCGTTTTACAACGTCGCACAGGAACGCGTGCCGCATGCGGCCATCCTGTACGACAAATTCCACGTCATAAAGCAGCTCAACGAAGCCCTGGATGAAGTACGCAAGAGCGAATACGCTCGCCTGCAAGGCGAGCAGCGGCGCTACATCAAAGGCCAGAAGTACGTTCTGCTCAGTCATCGCGAGAACCTGTCGATGGAAGGCAGGAACTCGTTGAAGACGCTTCTCGCAGCGAACCGACGTCTGAATACCGCGTACCTGCTCAAGGAGTCGTTCGGGCAGTTGTGGGACTACGAGCGCGAAGGCTGGGCACGTCGCTTCTTCGAGAACTGGAAATCCAGCCTGAAGTGGCAGCGTTTGAAGCCCTACGAGAAGTTTGCCGCGATGGTCGAGCGTCATTGGGACGGGATTGCTTCCTATTGCAAGCCAGAAAACAAGGTGTCGCTCGGATTCGTTGAGGGACTCAACAACAAGGTTCGGGTTATCCAGCGACGCGCGTACGGATTGCGAGATGAGGAATATCTGCGCCTGAAGATCCTCACTTGCATGCTGCCTCGAATCTGAAAAATGGCGATTTTTCATCACACTTTTCCGCGAAGATCCAATATTTGAAACTGTTGGAGCACATGATGGGTGAAATGATCGAGCGAAACGGGCTGCGCGTCGCGGCTGTACTCAGTAAATTTGTCGACGATGAGGCGTTGCGCGAGACCGGCATCGACAGCGAGTCCTTCTGGAGCGGTTTCGCCCAGTTGGTCCACGACCTTGCCCCGAAGAACCGCGCGCTGCTCGCCGAACGCGATCGTCTGCAGACGGAGCTGGACCAGTGGCACCGCGCAAACCCGGGGCCGGTGCGCGATCTGAAGGTATATCGTGCGTTTCTCGAAGGCATTGGTTATATCGTGCCGGCGAGCGCAGCCGTCAAGGCGACGACCCAGAATGTCGATACTGAAATCGCCGTGCAAGCCGGCCCGCAACTCGTCGTGCCGCTTTCGAACCAGCGCTACGCGCTCAACGCCGCGAATGCACGCTGGGGCAGTTTGTACGACGCACTCTACGGCACCGATGCAATCCCCGGCACCGATGGCGCCGAGCACACCGCGCACTTCAACCCGATCCGTGGAGCGCGCGTGGTCGCCCGTGCCCGCGCATTCCTCGATCAGGCCGCGCCGCTCGCCAACGGCTCGCACTTCGACGCCATCGCGTATCGCGTGGAATGCGGCAAACTCGCCGTTACGCTCGAGAACGGCTCATCTGCGTTGGAGGTCCCCGCGCAGTTCATCGGCTATCAGGGCGATGCGGGCTCCCCTTCCGCAGTCCTCCTGAAGCATCACGGCCTGCACTTTGAGATCCAGATCGACGCGACGGACTCCATCGGCAAAACCGACCCCGCGCGCGTGAAGGACGTACTGATGGAAGCGGCTGTCTCCACGATCATCGATTGCGAAGATTCGGTTGCCGCCGTCGATGCCGCCGACAAAGTCCAGCTCTACCGCAACTGGACCGGCCTCATGAAAGGCGATCTGGCCGAGCAGGTCACGAAGAACGGCAAGACTTTCACGCGCCGCCTGAATGCCGACCGCGAATACACCACGCCCGATGGCTCGACCTGCAAGCTGCATGGCCGTTCGTTGCTGTTCATCCGCAATGTCGGGCATCTGATGACGAATCCGGCGATCGTCGATGGCGACGGTCACGAGATTCCCGAAGGCATTCTGGATGCCGTGATGACCTCGCTGGGCGCGCTGCACGACCTGGAGAACAAGCTCAATTCGCGCACCGGTTCGATCTACATCGTCAAGCCGAAGATGCACCGCCCGGCGGAAGTCGCGTTCTCCGATGAACTGTTCGGCCGTGTCGAAGATCTGCTTGGGCTGCCCCGCCACACTATCAAGATGGGCATCATGGATGAGGAGCGCCGCACGAGCGTCAATCTGCAGGCGTGCATTGCGGCGGCATCGGCGCGGGTGGCGTTTATCAATACGGGCTTCCTGGATCGCACCGGCGACGAGATGCACAGCACGATGGAAGCGGGTCCGATGATGCGCAAGGGCGACATGAAATCGTCGGCATGGATCGCGGCTTACGAACGCAATAACGTGCTGGCGGGCTTAAGCTCGGGATTGCGAGGGCGCGCGCAGATCGGCAAGGGCATGTGGGCGATGCCCGACCTGATGTACGCGATGCTCGAACAGAAAATCGCGCATCCGAAAGCGGGCGCGAACACGGCTTGGGTTCCCTCGCCCACGGCCGCGACGCTGCACGCGCTGCACTACCATCAAGTCGACGTTCAGGCCGTGCAGCAGGAGCTCGAGAAAGCCAGCTACGACAGCGCACGCGACGAACTGCTCGACGACTTGCTGACGATACCTGTCGTCGAAAAGGCGCAATGGTCCGAGGAGGAAATCCGTCAGGAGATCGAGAACAACGCGCAGGGGATCTTGGGTTACGTGGTGCGCTGGATCGATCAGGGCGTCGGATGTTCGAAGGTGCCGGATATTCACGATATCGGCCTGATGGAAGACCGCGCGACGCTGCGCATTTCGAGTCAGCACATTGCGAACTGGCTGCATCACGGAGTGGTATCGGAAGCGCAGGTGAACGAGACGTTCTCGCGCATGGCGAAGGTGGTGGATGCACAGAACGCCAACGATCCGCATTACCAGCCGATGTCCGGTCACCTTGACTCGTCGCTGGCATTCAAGGCGGCGAAGGCATTGGTATTGAGAGGGCGGGCGCAGCCTGGCGGATATGCCGAGCCGTTGTTGCACAAATTCCGGCTCGGTGCGAAATCGTAGGGCGCACATCGCAGTCGAATCGGGGAGACGGATTGCTGATCGTGAGTATCTATCGGTAATTCCGGACGTTTTCGATTGGCGCCATTCATTTTTGCGTCGCTATACTCAGTTCCAACCGGCGCCGGTGCACGCATCCGCGGCACGTGGGCGCCGAGCTCAGGGCATGGGGATGGTACGTCTGGCGCGAAACGCGTCGGGGCTGAACACGGCATTCAACAACAGATAGGGTGAACGGTATGAGCAAGGTATACGCATCCGTCGCGGCGAACGTAGAGGTCAAGACTTCGGTTCGCTGGCGGATTTTCCTGATGCTGTTGCTGCTCGTGACGGTCAACTATATCGATCGTGCGTCGCTGTCGGTCGCCATGCCTATGATCTCGGCCGAGTTCACGCTTACGCCGGTCATGCAGGGCCTCATCATGAGTTCGTTCTTCTGGTCGTACACGCTGATGCAGATTCCTGGCGGCATGGCCGTCGACCGCTTCAAGCCGCGGCTGGTGCTTGCACTGTGCACGTTGCTGTGGGGCGCGTTCCAAGGCTTGGGCGCGGTGACGACCAACGCAGTGTCCCTGCTCGTGACGCGGCTCGGACTCGGCGTTGCGGAAGCGCCTGTCGCATCGGCCGGCGGTGCCCTCAATGCGATGTGGCTCACCCAGCATGAGCGGGTGCGCGGCGCTTCGCTAATGGATGGCGGTTCGCCTCTCGGCGCGGCACTCGGATCGCTGTTGATCGCGTGGTTGATCGTGGTTGCGCATTCGTGGCGGGCAGCTTTCGCGATTGCGGGCATAGGAACCATCGTCTGTGGCATCGCCACCTGGTTCTACGTCAAGAATCACCCGCGGGACCACGCAGGCGTCAATGAGGCTGAAGCCGAGCACATCGAAAAAGCGCAGCAGCAGGAATACGAGAGAGAGGCGAAAGAGCTTTCAGGCAGAACGGTCGATTTCTTCAAGCATCGTTCGGTGCTTCTGATGTTCGTAGGTTTCATGTGTTGCACGACACTCTACTACGGTCTGCTGACATGGATGCCCACCTATCTGCACAAGGTGCACGGTCTTGACATACAGCAAATGGGAAACGCCAGCTTCGTGATTTTTTTCTGCGGCTTCATTGGTGAGCTCGTCGGCGGTTATGCCGCCGACAAGTGGCTAGCAAGTGGAGCGTCGCCGAATCGTGTCATGCGCACGATCTTTGGCGTGGCCGGCGCGGTTGCCACGGTCGCCGTGTTTTCAGTCGCGCACGCGAAAAGCCCGACAACCGTCGTCATCCTGCTGTCCATCACGCTTTTCTTTCTGCGCTGGGGCGGCCTCTACTGGTCGATTCCCGCGATGCTCGCTACGCGCCACAAGGTGGGCGCACTCGGCGGTCTGTTGAACTTCGGCGGGAATATCGGCGGCATGGTCATTCCGATCGTGATCGGTGCGATCGTTCAGTACACGGGCTCGTATTTTCTCGCGTTGATGTGCTTTGCTGCGATGGGCGTCGGGCTTTTGCTCTGCTCAGTCTGGATCGACTACGAAACAAAGATTCCGGTCTGAGCGGTCCTCGCGGCTTGCATGACCATGCGTGTCACTCAGATGGGAAATTTGGAAAAATGGGAATCGCAGTAGTCGAAAACATCATTGGCCAGACTGTACGGCGTGATATTGGCCGCATGAAGCGGTTTGTCGAGGGGCAGCTCGAAGCGGCCGCGCGGTCGATCCTCAGCACGCCCAACGCCCACGTCGGTATCGTGACGGGCTTTTTCATACGTAACGCCGTTCCACCGTCGCCGGAGACAGACGGCCTCGGCGGCATGGCGCATATGGCCGCCGCGCTCGTGAACCTGGGCATTCCGGTGACCGTAATTTCCGACGCGCCATGCAGCAAGGCGGTCTGGGCGGTCACCACGGAACTGCCCCAGGAGGTGTCGCTTGAGATCACCTCGCTGAGCGAGGCGTCGGTCAGGTTGTTGCGGGACCGTCTGAGCGCGGGCGAGCGGCCGCTCACGCACCTGATCGCAATCGAGCGGGTATCACCGGCGAACGACGGCAAGCCGCATCGCGAATATGGCGCGGACATGTCGAATGATACTGCGCCGTTGCACCTGCTATTCGAAGACGCGGGGTGGCAACGCCCGTGGGTCACGATCGGCATTGGCGACGGCGGTAATGAGATCGGCATGGGCATATTGCCCGAGGAGATCGTCCGCGATGATATTCCCAACGGGCGCCTCATCAGCGCGGCTACACCGGCGGATTTCCTGATCGTGTCCAGCGTCTCGAACTGGGGTGGCTGGGGACTTGTCTCTGCGATGGCGATCCTCGCGTCGAAGGAAGAGGCCGCACGGCTTCTTGCCGACTTCAACCCGGAGCGCGACCGGGCCTACCTCACTGCCGCGGTAGTCGTCGGACAGGCCGTCGACGACAGCCGCATCGACCTCGCCGCGACACCCAAGATGAGCGTCGACCGGCTTCCGTGGGAACAGCACGCACAAGTGCTGAAGCAGCTTCGAGCGCACGTGGACGGCTATCTCGCGGATCTGCCGCGTACGTGAAAAACGGCGCCTGGAAACGGCGCCTAGAAACCGTACAGGTCTGCCGGGTTATCGACCAGGATCCGATAGGTTGTGGTGTCGTCAGATATCCATGACGCCAGGTCTTCAAGCAGTCTTGCGGCGTCTGGCTTTTTGTCGGCGGACTGGGTGGGATGGGGCCAGTCCGTTCCCCATAGCATCCTGTCCGGGGCATGCAGTGCGAAGCTGCGCGCAACCTTGCCGGCGTCTGCGTAGTCGGGCCCACCGGTTTGCGACACCAGATAGGGACCGCTCAGCTTGACCCAGGTTCGGCCACGCGCTGTCAGCTCCTTGACTACCCGGAACGCGGGATCCAGCAGCCCGGCTGGTTGCGGGATTTGTCCCATATGGTCGATGACAAGACGCGACGACACGCTCGCAAGCAATGCGTGATGCTCCAGAATCTGCGCAGCCGTGGCATTGAGCTGGATATGCCAGCCCAGCGGTTCGATTCGCTCCGACAGCGGCGCGATCATCGCCACGGTCAAACCGACGAGGTACTCCAGGTTGAAGCGCAGCCCTCGCACGCCGGCGTCGTGAAGAATGTACAGTTCACGATCAGTCACTGTGTCAGAAACCGAGGCAATGCCGCGCGCATTCGTTCCGAACTGGCGCAACGCATCGAGCAGGCAGCGGTTGTCGGTGCCATACGTAGACGGTTGAACCACGACATGCCGTCCGATACCGAGCCGCTGCTGTAACGCGCGATAGTCGGCGACTGTTGCATCGGCGGGCCGCAATTGCGCGGCCGGATCGAGCGGATACCGCGAGTCATAGATGTGGTGATGAGCGTCCGTCAGTTTCCCGCGGGTGTTGGCTACAAGCGTTTCCAGCGATGATGCAGGTTCGCCCCGACGGGTAGTGAGGGTCTCATCATGACGATCGCAGTTATCGCGGGAAACATCGGAGCAGTCCTGTTTGTCCTGCTTCAAGGTGCTCTCCTCTTCTCGGCTCTCCATGCGCAGGACGACGAGTCAACCGTGAAAAGACGGCGGCTCGCTACTGCTGCGCGCTGACCGAACCTTCTGCGGGTTCCGCTACCGCGTCGATCTCGATCCGCACGCCGTTGAGCGCGCATCCGATGGTAGTTCGTACCGGCGCGATATCGCCCATCACCTGCGCGTACACGGCGTTGAAGCGCTGAAATTCGCTGATGTCGGACAAATAGACCTGGACGCGAACGAGCCGGCTGAAATCAGTGCCAGCGTCTTCCAGAACAAGACGCAAATTGTTGAGAACTGCGACCGTTTGCTCTTCGATCGTGTTTCCTAGCAAATTTCGCTCGGGATCTCGGGGAACCTGACCCGCCACAAATATCAGACCGCCTGCGCGGCGCCAAAGGCTGTAGTGGCCGCCCAAAGACGGTTTCCTGATCGATTCAGTCATTTAGTGAAATCTCCACTGGAACAAAATGTCGACACGGGCCCGCAGGCGCTGAGCTGTCGACGGCCATCATGTGCGTGCAACGACAGAACGTTCGTTGCCGAGCTGATCGCGGTATTCCCATCGCCCGTCGACGGAGCGGACGAGAGCATGGCTGTAAAGGTACGCGGTGGTGCACGTGTGCTCCGGCACCAGCAGCAGCCGGTCGCCCGTGTCGAGCGTTTCGTTGCGAATCACGGTGTGCTCTTCATTCATCATCACGATTTCACCGGCTCCCTGAAAACGCTGTTGCGCTGGCTTGTCCGGCGAGATCGCCTTGCTACCGGCATCCAGCGTCGACGTGCCATTGCGGGTGGAAATAACCGTCGTCAATACAAACGCGGCCGCAAGCCAGTCGTGATGCGCAAGCTCCCTCAGATGCTGCGCGTTCGAATACACCCAGGTGCCCGGCGACACATGCCGCATTAGGGAGCGTGGCCACAGGTCGAACGTATAACTGCATGCGCCGACCGCATCGACGTCGATGCCCTCCTCGCGCAGGCTCGACTGCAGGGCCTCAAGGGTATCGGCAAGCTTTTGCACCGCGACTTTGCGCTCGTCGTAAGTACCGCGGATGTTGCCGTCGTAGAGATGCCAGCCCGAAAGCCGGCCGATCCGGACAACCGCGCGAGCAAGTTCAAGAGCGGTCTCATCCATTGGGACTCCCGTGCGCCCCATCGCCGGGTCGAGATCGACGCGCAGGTTAATCGAAGGCGGCGCGCCCTCGAGCAGCCGGGTCCACACATCCAGTCCGTGGCGGGAATCGATCAGGCCCGTCAGTTCGGCCTTCGGAAACTTCGCGGCCAACTCGATAGACCGGCCAATGTTCTGCGGGTTGACAGTCGGGAACGCCCAAGTGACGCGCGTGGCGCCCGCGGCCAGCACCATTTCGACCTCGGTAACCGTACTGGCCTTGAACGCGCTGACGCCATTGGCCAGCAACAGGGTAACGAGCCACGCGGCACGGTGAGTCTTCACGTGCGGCATCAGGCGCTCGACGCCGCCGCACGCCTGGGCGGTGACCTTCAGATTGTGCAGGATGCGGTCCTCCACCACCACGAAACAAGGTGTCGCGACCGCCGGCACCAGGTCCGCGGCAAGTGGGGGGAACGTGTTGTGTGTAGTCATGGCGTCATTGAGTCATGGTTATGGGCAGCGGGGTCGGCTCGCTCGCCGGCCTGTACCTCATTGGAGAGCGACCTCGCATCGATGACAGTGGCTAGTGGCGCAAGTCAGAAAGGAATGCCTGCGCGCGCGGGTGTTGTGGCGACCGAAAGAACGTTTGCGGATCGGCTACTTCAAGAATCGCGCCGCGATCCATGAACCAGACGCTGTCGCTCACCTCGCGCGCGAATCCCATCTCGTGGGTCACGCACATCATCGTCATGCCGTCTTTGGCAAGCGACTTCATGACGTTGAGCACTTCGCCAACCATCTCCGGATCGAGCGCGCTCGTCGGCTCGTCGAACAGCATCACTGGCGGCTCCATAGCCAACGCACGTGCGATTGAGACACGTTGCTGCTGCCCTCCCGACAACTGCTGCGGATATGAGGTCGCCTTGCTGGCCAGTCCCACGCGATCGAGCAACGCCAATGCCTGCCGTTTTGCCTCCGTGCGGCTCTTTCCCGCCGTCTTCATCGGCGCGAGGCACACGTTGTCGAGTGCTGACAGATGAGGAAACAGGTTGAACTGCTGAAACACGAAGCCGACACGACTGCGAAACTGGTTCAGATTCATCCCGGCCTGATGGACGCTCGTTCCGTCGACCGTGATCTCGCCTCCCTGAATCGCCTCGAGGCGGTTGATGGTACGGATCAGCGTCGACTTACCCGACCCCGAAGGGCCGCACACGACCACCACCTCGCCTCGCTTCACCTCGGCGGTTACGTCGACCAGCGCCTGATACTCGCCATACCACTTGTTAACTCTGGACAACTGAATCATTGATGAAGCTCCTGACATTTGGCATCTTGCCCGAAGCGCGCCGGTGCGAAATACGCCGTTCGACGACCTGCACCCATCGGGTGAACGTGTAACACACCGCGAAATAAATCAGCGCGAGTATCAGAAAGACCTGAAACGGCCGCGTGAGAAGGCTGGCGTTAATCTGTTGGGCCGAAAACGTCAGTTCCTGAACACTGATTACATAACCGATCGACGTGTCCTTCACCGTCGAAACGCATTGGCTGAGAATGCTCGGCAGCATGTTGTACAGCGCCTGCGGCAAAATCACGTGGCGCATCGTCGATGCGTAGCTCAGCCCGAGCGAGCGCGCGGATTCGGCCTGCCCTTTGGGCAACGACTCGATACCCGCACGGACAATCTCGCTCAGGTAAGTCGCCTGATAGATCACCAGTGTGACAACCAGGGTCGTGAACGCGCTGACGATATGGCCGATCAGCTCCGGCACGAGGAAATAACTCCAGAACACCAGCATCACGAGCGGCACACCGCGCACGATACAGACGATCACCACGGCAGGAGCACTCAGCAACCTGTAGGGCGAAACCCGGCACAACGCCAGCAGCAAGCCGAGCGGAAAGGCAAAAGCGAGACCGAGCAGCGCGAGAATCAGCGTGAGCGCGAGACCGCCAATCGGCCCATTCGGATATGGCCCGAGCAGCAGGAAATGCGCATTGTTGGTGAGTATGTCGAGCATCGCTTATTTCGCCAGGATACGTGTGTGGCGCGTAATCACTGCTCCGACACCCATCACGCCCAATGAAATGGCCAGGTAGATGACCGTTCCAACGAGATAGATTTCGAAGGTTTGAAAAGTACGGTTCTCGATGTCGCGCACCGTATATGTCAGCTCCGCAACGCCGATCGCCATCGCAAGGCTGGTGTTCTTGAAGAGCACCACTGTATGGTTAATGAACGGCTGCATTGCGATGCGGAAGCTTTGCGGCAGGATTACGTATCGCATCGACTTTGCAAAGCTCAAACCCAGCGAGCGGGCTGCCTCGTGTTGACCTGTCGATACCGCCCGCAGGCCGCTTCTAATGTCCTCCGAGTAGTACGCCGCCATGCACAGACCAATGGCAATCGACGCGAAGATGAATTCGCCTCCATGCGCATTGATCCATTGTTGCGTGCTGTCCGGCAGTAGCGTCGGAAATCCGAAGTACCAGAGGAACAGTTGTGCGAGCATTGGCACGTTCTGGTGGTAGGCAACGTAGCCAGCGACCAGCCTCTCGATGATCGGGTTACCCATCGTGCGCAGCGTCGCCATCACCGTTCCGAGCGCAACCGCAAGTACCCAGCTGGTCAGCGTGAGCAGCACGGTTAACTGCACGCCCAACATGAGGTTTTTCAGATTCGGAGCCTGAAATAGGCTCGAAAAGTCGAGATGTAACAGCATGAGCAATCCCCATCACACAGAACGGCCCGAAGGTCAGCCTTTGATCGCCCCGATCCTGAATTCGCGATGCATCTGATAAATGGTGTTGGGCCCAAGCCACTTGTCGAATATCTGCTGGGCTTCGCCGGATTTCTCCATACCGTCCAGCGCGTTGTTCACCGCGTCGAGCAATGCCGGCTCGCCCTTCTTGACGCCGAGACCCCAGTACTCCAGGCCCACCGGCGGCGACAGCGCTGCAACGTTGGTGTCATGACCGAGTTTGGCTGCAAAGCGGTGCATGATGGGTTCCGAGACGACAAAACCGTTGACCTTACCTTGCACCATGGCCAGAAAAGCGGACGGCGAGTCGTCATAGCTGACGAGCTGCACGCTCGGCATGACCTGCCCCATGATGGCAATATTGCTGGAGCCTTTGATCGTACTCACGCGCTTGCCGTCGAGGTCGTCCCGGACCTTGAACGGGCCGCCGGTCTTCACGGCGATGATCTGTCTGGCCACATAGTACTGATGGGTGAATGCGAGTTGCCCCGCGCGCGCCGGCGAGTAGCCGAGCACCGCGGCGAGCACATCGACACGGCCTTGGAGCAGTTCGGGGATGCGTGCTTCCATAGACACCACCTGCAACACGGGTTTGACGCCCAGTATCTTAGCAACGCCCTTGCAGTAGTCGACGTCGTAACCGACGATTTCTCGTGACGCCGGATCTTGGAAGCCGAATGGCTCGAAATTGGCCAATACGCCGCACACCAGCGTTCCGCGCGTCTTGATGTCCGCGAGCTGATCCGCCCGGGCGGAGCCCGCCAGCAGAGCGAGGGTGAGTACAAGCAATGTGGCGGCGAGTTTGTTAGACGATTTCATGCGATCTCCGTAGACAGCGTGCTTCATCACAGCGTGCTTCATCACACAACGTCGACCTGCATTGCGGATGACATGGAGGTCGTATTCTTGGCGGAAAATAAACTCAAACAAAGAGATATTTATGCATAATTGTTCATTCCGAAATCAGATGGATTCGAGAGGGCTGTGTGGCACACCAGATTACTTTTCTGCAACTCGAGGCACTGGTTGCAATCGCGGACATGGGTTCGTTCGAGGCGGCCGGGCGCAAACTCGGCAGCGTTCAGTCCGGCGTGTCGCGCCATGTTCGCGAACTGCAGGGGCAATTCCCGAAGCCGCTATTCGACCGCGTATCGCGATCGGCGCGGCTGACCGTCGACGGCCTCGAGGTACTCTCACAAGCGCGCGCGATTCTTCAGCAACGCGACTATCTGTTGAGCCAGTATGCGAGCGAAAAGGTACTCCGGCGTTCCTTGAGGCTGGGCGTGACTGAACTCGCGGCACTCACCTGGTTGCCGCGCTTCATCGATGCACTGCGTTCTACTTTCCCGCTGGTGGACGTCGAGTTGGAGGTGGGCGGCGTCGCTGCGGAACTCTACGAAAAGCTCAGATTGGCGCAGTTGGATCTGGCCATCGTGCCCGATACGCCTCGCTGGACGGACATGCTGAGATTCCCGCTCGCCAGCGTGCGTAACGGCTGGTTCTGCAGTCCCACGTTCAGCATGAAGCGGCGCAGGCTCGCCGTGTCCGAGCTCGGTCAGTTGACGTTGCTTTCCCAGTCTACCGATTCGGCGGTCGGACATGTGATGAGCAAATGGCTCGAGCGTAATGGCGTGCGACCGCGCAGCATCCTGACCTGCAACAGCTTTGCGGCGCTGGGTGGCATGGCGAGCGCCGGGCTGGGTATCGCCTGTCTGCCGAAAGCCATTTCGCGCGAGCTCGTTACGCTGGGCATGTTGTTCGAAGTCCATGTGGCGCCCGCGATCCCACCCGTGCGTTACGTCGCCGTCGCGCGGCACGACGCGCTGACGCCGTTTCACCGCAAGGTCATTGCGCTCGCGCGCGCAACGTGCAACTACGCGTCGCGCTATCAGGACGCCGGCGCAACGTTGGCAAGAGAAGCTGAATAGCGATGCTGACTGTCAAACAGATTGAGACGTTCTACTGGATAGCGAAGCTCGGTACTGTCCAGCGCGCAGCCGATAAGCTCCATATCACGCAGTCCGCGGCGACCAAGCGCCTGCAGGATGTCGAAGCCAGGTCCGCGGCACCCTTGTTCGAACGCGGCGGCAAGAAAGCGAGACTGTCCGCGAAAGGGCACGAGATATTCGCGCTGTGCGAGGGCTTGCTGGATAGCATTGGGCGGCTGCAGGCCTCGCAGGACGCCGACCGGCATAGGGCCCGTGTGCTGCACATCGGTCTGACTGAACTGGTTGCGTTGACCTGGTTCCCGGCGTTTCTGCAGGAGATGCGCGAGTTTTTTCCAAATGTCATCCTGCAACCCCATGTCGACATGTCCGGGCCGCTGCAGGAGCAGGTGATCGATGGACGCCTTGACCTCGCGATCCTGCCCGAACCGGAGTTACCTGCACCGGTCACGCGAGTACCGCTCGGGAGCGCCCGCTTCGCCTGGTTCTGCCGTCCCGGCGAGTTCGGCAGCAAGCGCAGGGTGCCGCTGCGCGAACTGGCCACCCGTCCAGTCATTGAGCAGATTCCCGTATCCGTCATTACGATCATGAGTTCAAGGGCCTTCGAGAGGGCGGGCGTCGATCCCCAGCGTATTTGCGGCGGCAATAGCGCGGTCGCGGTGGGAGGCCTCGTGGCGGCTGGAGTTGGCGTGAGCTTACTGCCGGTCGATCTTTTCAGGCAGCAAATCCAGGACCGCCTGATGCAAATCGTGACTACCGCCCCGCCCGCGCCGCTGGTTCGCTATGACGCAATTTTCCTTAAGCAGTCACATTCCGCGCTAGGGCATACGGTCGCGGACGTTGCACGGCGTTGCTGCGACTTCAGTTCAGACGAACAAGCGCCGGCGCTGTCGCGCGAAAGATGACAGGACGCGCAAGTTCCGACACGATCAGGATCGCTTATATGACCCGGACCTGTGCCCCGCACCACGCCGGCACCGGAAAACCATGACCGGTTCCGCGATTTCACTATATAGAAGCAAAATTGACGAAGATAATAATACGATTTAGTGAAGCTAGCGGACAGCAAATCCAGTCATGCGCATTTCCTTGCAGCAAATCGAAACCTTTTACTGGGTTGCGCGACTCGGCGGCTTTCACGCGGCCGCACGTCACCAGCATCTCACCCAGCCCACCATCTCCGCGCGCATCCAGGAGTTCGAAGAGCACCTCGGCGTGCGGCTATTCGAGCGCAGCCGGAGCCGCTCCGAACTGACGCTGGCGGGCCGCGACGCACTCGCCAACGCGGAGCAATTGCTCAAGCTCGCGGACAAACTCGAACGTATCGGCAAGCGCCGCGACCCCATGCAAGGGCTGCTACGTCTTGGCGCGAACGAGTCCATTGCTCAGGCGGGACTTGCGGAGTTGCTCACGCATATGAAGACGCGCTATCCGCAGATGAAAATCGAGCTCACCATCGACGTTGGCGTAACGCTTGGTCGCAAGCTCGGCGCTCGCGAACTCGACGTCGCAATACTGAACGATTCCACCGATGCTCCGCACGTCGTGGAGACGGCGATCGGTCATACCGATCTCCACTGGGTTGCGTCGCCGCTACTCGTGCCAGATCGCGTTGTCACGCCTCTCACGCTTGCGCCTGTTCCGATCATTACCGTCTCGCAGCCGTCGTCGAACCATTCGCTCGTCATGAACTGGTTTCGCAACGCCGGCTGTACGCCGGAAAACATCAGCTCGTGCAACTCCCTGTCTACCATGTTGCGGCTCGTCGCGGCGGGGCATGCTGCGGCGGTGCTGTCTCCGGCGATCATGCGCGTGGAACTCGAGGGCGGACTGATTCACGTGCTCAACACCGAACGGCCCGTTATACAGCAGGCCTTTTACGTGGCCTATCAGGAAGAGCGCCATGGCGGGATGGACACCATCGTGAAACTCGCGAAAGATGTGCTCACGCGCAGCCGCTTGCTCATTCCCGACTAACCGCCGCGGCGCGCCATTTCCGCGCGTCTCTCACCCCTACCGGCAGGCGCTGGTTAAGCTCGCCTTGAGCGATTCGCAGCGTAACGCGGTCGTCACGCACGGCGCAGGTCGGTCCAATTCGGCGGGACGGAATGGTGACAAGCTGGCGCCGCTCCCGCCGAGTCGGGCAGAGGCCGATGCGGCGAAAGTGTCGATTCACTCGTACTGCGCCCACTTCGTCGAGCTCGCCTGGCAGCCTGAAATAGCGCGGCTGCGAGTCAGCAAAGTGGTGAGCCGGATCTTATCCTGCAACCCCATGTCGACATGTCCGCGCCGCTGCAAGAGCAGGTGCTCGATGGACGCCTCAACCTCGCGATCCTGCCAGAGCCGGAGTTACCAGCATCGGTCGCGCGAGTGCCGCTCGGGCGTGCAAGCTTCGATGTTCGTGAGGCGCGGCAGCGCTTCTCGTAACAACAGCGATTGATTGCGATTGCCCGGCGCTCTGGTCGCACAGGGCAACCACCTTGCAGCCCTCGAGCTTCTTGTGCCCGCTGAAGCCGAGATTGTCGCCGCCTTTCTTCGCGGCGGTTGTGGCGCCATGGCCATGGATGATGCGCGTGTCCAGGCCCAGACTCTGCGGGGTTTGCCGCCGTTTCTGGCGGAGAGGGAGTGACTCGAACAACGCAGTGCTCTGCGGAGTACCGTCATGCGACAGCCTGAACCGGCGCTATCGGCACAACGGTCGCGGACATCCCCGCGCAATACAGCGACCAGTGGTCCATCATCTTTCGGCGCCTCTCGAGCATGTCACCTCGCTGATATGCGCGCCGCGCCTTGTTGGTGGTCTTGTGTGCGATCGCCTTGTCGGCAAACACTTCGGGGTACTCGCCATATTCCTCGGCCCAGTCCTGAAAGGTCGAGCGAAAGCCATGCACCGTGATCTCCGAGTACCCCATGCTGAACGACATCGACCGTCGCGCGCACAAGGATGATGACGAGGTATGGGCCACGTTCAACCAGCCGCGTAGAGAAAAGACGAAGAGCCGGCCCCCTCGGACCGAGTAAAAGAGATTACCAATGCCGACCGGTTTTCAGAGCCCTGAACGGCTTGCCGAGGTGATGGCAATCGTCACATGCTGGCAAGCCCGCGAGAGGCCCGTCAAGGCAAGGGGCTTCTACACGCCTGCGGAGCTGCACGCGGCGATGGGCCTCACGACCCGCACCCTTTCGGCGGCCCTTACCCTGCTTGGTTGGCATCGCGTGACTGTGTGGTCACGGGAGGGGGACACGCGGATCTGGCGGGGGGAGATATGTCCCGATGGCCGTCGCCGGGGCACGCGGAAGGTGCTCCAGACGTACTGGGTCGCGCCGGGGTGCACGATGGAGCGGCCCGCACGTGGCCGGCCGAGGTGGGACCTCTCGTGGCTGTTCAGCACCAGGTGAAGGTAGATGCCGATCGGCGGGCCGACCTCACGCGTGGCTTAGCTTAGATGCTGGCCCGGGCTTCGCCAATCTCTTCATCATCTAACGTCATCTCGGTCGCCCACAACGGAACCTGAAGAAGCACTAGGTCGTCTAGGCGCAGAAAAACCAGATCGTCATCCCGATCGACGAAATTAATACGAAATCCATCTTCTACGCAATCCTCAAGAACGGCAAGCAACCCACGGAATTGTCCTTCATCAACTGCGGCATTCGAAGGCATTGGCCCATTAGGATCCCACCCCATGCTCTAGGCTCATCCGCACGCGCAGCTATCAGACAAAATCTCGCTCCACTACTGGCGCCCCCACACCGCTCTCCAACACCTCCAGCAACCGGTCAACCACAATTGGCATGCGATAGCGGGCGGCGAAACTATTCTTCGCGCGAACGCTCATCGACCGTAAAGCGTCGTCAGATGCAGCAAGCCAGTTTCTCACACTTCGCAGCGTCCCTTCAAAATCGTCATTTCCGACCCATCCTACATTGTCCTCAACGATCTCCCGCCATATATTGACTTTATTCGAAATCAAAACCGGCTTACCGCACGCAAGAGCCTCCGTGACCGCTATGCCAAAATTCTCCTGATGAGAGGGAAGGGTAAACGCCTCCGCAACCGCAAAGGCGGCCCATTTCATATTCCCGCTAAGCATGCCAGGCCATATCACTTTTTCCCCAATCCCTAACGATTCCGCGAGTGACCTGAGTCGGTCCACCTTCTCAGGGGTTCCGGGCCCGGCCATAATTAACCGCAGCGAGCTATTACCTTTAGCGATTTCTGCCATCGCTCTTAGAGCGAGATCGCAACCTTTCTTCTCGTGCAACCGTCCCATAAAGAGCAGCACTCTGGTACCCTTAAGTTCAGGATATTTTTCTATAAATGCATCTACTGCTGCTTGGCTAACCTCCGGAGGTGCCGCAGTACCATAAGCAGTAACAATCTCCTCACATTTGTATGGGAAAAATGAGTTCCGAGCTAAAAGCTTCTCCTCCTCGCACGTAAAGATTACACCCCTAGCATCCCTCAATACCCTATGCTCCGCAAGAAGCCAATAAAGCGCTTTCTTTACATGCTTAATAGGATAGGTTCGTTTAAACCACGGATCCAACATACCGTGCGTAAAAACAAAATATGGAGTGTCGCTTGCCTTCAACGCCCTCCAAGCAGCCAAACTATGGTATTGCCATACCCCATTAACAATCGCCACATCAAACGATTTGGCATGCGCCTTCAGCCATGAAAAAAGATCACGACTATACGCATAAGTCCCTCCTGACGAGCCAAACGCATGCACGACACCCGGATAATCAAGTGTCGAAACGTCCGAAGGATTATCGAGACAAACCACCTCTACCGAATGACCACGCATCGTCAACTCGGCGTCGATACGACGTGCGCCTTCCATCGGACCGCCGCCTCGAGGGTTTAATGAAGGAATAATTCGCAAGATATTCATTGAGTCAGCCTATGATCACCCAAGCGAGAAATAGTGGAATCTCACCACCGTTCCTACGTAGAAAAAAAGGCGGATGACATCCGCCGGCAAAGGAACAAAAATCTATTTAATAGTTTTTTCCGCCACTGCGACCACGGTAGCTTCTTCGCCTTTAAACTCGATGCATGCGGCACCACCTGCGCGTGGCGCTGACGGCGCGGTCCATCGCTAGATTCGCCCGATTTGTTAGGAGGTTCTGGGGGCTTGACGACTTTCCCTTCGCACGTGATTACGCGATCGACAAATGAAAAAGTACTGCGAACTGAGCCACCACGGCAACCACGAGAAGGGGCTGTGCCGAACGTGTTCGACAGTGAACCGTTTGGCCACCGTGTCACGCAAGTTGCGGAAGTCGAAACCCTTATGCGTGGTTCGCGGGTTCTGTGGACGGATGACACGCACGCCAACCATGGACAGCAGGATCTCTTCGATGTGGTATTCGGTGTGTGTCTTGCGGTGGCGCCACATCCAGTTCAGCACCTTCGGGACGATTGCGAAACCATACATGATCGGCACCGAGATGATGAACGTGCCGTCGGGCTTCATGATACGCGCCGCATCCTCGAGCAGCTGATCAATCTCGTGCGCGTACAGGTGCTCGCAGACTTCAAAAGCAGTAAGGACATCCACAGATTCGTCGTCGAGCATGTGCATCGATTCGGCGTATCTGATCTCCGGGTGCAACGGCGACATGTACGGATCGTATCCGACGAGTCGAACATCACGACGCAACTCGCCGAGCATGAGGAGCAACAGGCCAGGTCCCGAGCCGAAGTCAACAACTGTCCCAAACTCTGGGCAGTGTTGGTTAGTGAGCCTGAGCGCGACAGCCATCCGTGTTCGATGCGCATACCGCGCTAGGACGTTGGAGGAGTTCACAGTTTGTTGTTCGTATGAGATGTCGCGCATTGCGGCTCCATGTATGGAAGTTGAAGGCCTGTGCCCGGTGCAAGGCCCCACGAGTGATCATGCCCCCAGGCAATTATCGCCAGCAACGGCCGACCATCGCCTTTGGCGGCCAAAGCACAGTCTTATTTAGACCCTAATTACCTACCGATTGGAGATTTGAAATGGACATGCCAGGCGCCACTGCAGGAGCGGTGCTCTGCAAGCTGAGGGTCGGGCGCGCTTCGCGCACCTACGTGCGGCATCCGGATGACGACATCGAGGGGCGTTGAAAGGCAATCCGACACGACTAGACGCTGTGAGCGGCTGGCAAATCGACCGAAGCCACTAAGCCGCCATGCCCACGGCGTACACGCTGACACGAACTGCATGGGGCGCGACATCGGTAGTCAACGGCACGACGTTCTGCCGCGTACAGCGCGACGGCCCTGTCAGATCCAGGCCGCGCCCGGAATGGTGGCACGAGCAATTCCATCTTGTGCCGATGCCGCTCATCAAACTCCCCTACAAGATCTCGGCTACCGTTGGGGTTCGTGAGGGAAAGGTTCACGCCTGTACTTTCACTGGAAGACCATCCTGCTGCCGGCACGAATCGCCGAGTACGTCGTCGTACATGAAATGGCCCACCTTCACGAACCCCAGCACACCCCCGAGTTCTGGCGGCGGGTCGAACGCGCGATGCCCGATTTTGAGCGGCGTAAAGCGTGGCTCGCCGAGCACGGGGCGGATGTCGAGGGGATCTGATCGCTCGGACGATGTGAAGGCTCGCTTCTGTGCATCGAGCGGCTAAGGGCGAACTACTCCGTCGCTGTAGGTAGAACCTACACACATTTCCTTTTCTGCCATCGCTCGATACGCGCGGGGTGAGCAGGGCCACCCCCACATCGTGCTGGGTCCATCGGGGGGATGGGTGGCGGGGGCATCCGATTACTGGTCGCTGCTTGTTGCGCGCGTTCTATGCGGGACACACCTTGCTTCAGATGTGGCTCACGAATGGCCTCGCGTTGGCCGCGTACGCGGATGGCTGGCCAGGAACGGGGTGGTCGCCGGGACGCGCGGTGCCGATGAAGCCTTCACCCACGTGTGGGGCACAACGCGTAGAGGAGCGCGCTAAGGTCGAGTTTCGCCGATGAGCGCGCGACTAAGGTACTGACGGCGGACCGGTGGGTAGGCTGGTGGGTAGTTGATGACAAAAAACAAAAAAGCCCATGAAATCATGAGCTTAAATTGTTTCCTGGCGGAGAGACGGGGATTCGAACCCCGGATAGGTTATTAACCTATACACGCTTTCCAGGCGTGCGACTTAAACCACTCATCCATCTCTCCGGCGGGAGGCGAATTATAGCAAATTCTGCGCGGACCGCCACGTCCTCCCAGCGAACGCCCCAAAAAGACCCAAAAGACGCTCAAAAATGCCCATCACGGATGCCGGATGTAGTCCACCAGCGCCCTGGCATAACCATCCGGCTTCCGGTCGACGAGGCTCACGACGATCGCCACCAGAAACCCCGCCGGCACGCCGAACGCACCCGAACTGATCGGCTCGATGCCAAACCAGCGCGCGCCCGAGAACCCGGTGAGCTGCGTAAAAAACGGATAGGTCGAAACAATGTAGTAAATGCACACGACGAGCCCTGCCACCATCCCCGCCACGGCACCGAGCCGCGTCGTGCGCTTCCAGAACACACCCAGCACGAGCACCGGGAACAGGCTCGACGCCGCCAGCGAGAACGCCGCCCCCACCAGAAACAGGATATTCCCCGTATTCAGGGACGCCACATACGACGCAAACAGCGCCACCCCAAGCAGCAGGATCTTCGAGACGGTCACGCGCCGCTGGCTCGATGCCGATGGATCGACCATGTGATAGTAGACGTCGTGCGACAGCGCATTGGCGATCGTCAGCAGCAAGCCGTCGGCCGTGGAGAGCGCCGCGGCCAGCGCCCCAGCCGCGATCAGTCCAGACATCACATACGGCAACCCCGCGATCTCGGGCGCAGCCAGCACCACCATATCTGGCTGCATCTGGATCTCGCTCCAGCGCACTACCCCGTTACCATTCACGTCCGAAACGCTGATCAGATACGGCTCGATCCTGCGCCACTGCATCACCCACTGCGGCAGTTCGTCGAACCGGTGTCCAACCAGGTTCGTCAAAATGTCGTACTTGATCAGCACCGCAAGCACGGGCACGGTCAGATAGAACAGCGCGACGAAGAACAGCGTCCAGCCCACCGACCTTCGCGCCGACGCCACCGAAGTCGTCGTGTTATAGCGCGTCAGAATGTGCGGCAGGCTCGCCGTGCCAAGCGAGAGACACAACAGCAGCGAGAGGAAATTCCGTTGGTGTATCCGCCTGTCCTCTTCGCTCGCGGCAGGAAACGGCTCATACATCGGCACCGGCGCCGACGCACGCGTCAGCATCTCGTCGCGCCGCTGGGTCCAGACGATCCGCGCTGCCGCGGCATCGCGCGGAAAGGCTGCAAGGGTGCGTTCGCGCTCGTTGATGTCGCGCAATGGACCGTTATGTCGTCGCAGATCGGCAAGCTCCTGCGTCAGCCGGGTTTTTTCAGCGACGAACGACTGCGGCAACGCGTCGAGCCGTGTCTGCATTTCGGTGGCGCGCCGCTGGTAGTCGTCGCGTACGGTTTGCTCCTCTGGCGCATCGCGCACCTGTCGCTCGAGCGCTTCGACCCGCTCCATCAAGCGGCCGTAGTTGAACTGCGGCACCCAGCCGAGACCGTCCTTATGCGCGATCATCGACACCGGAATCAGGATCGCCGCGATCAGGATGATGTACTGTGCGACCTGGGTCCACGTGACCGCGCGCATGCCGCCGAGAAACGAACACACGAGAATTCCGGCCAGCCCGCAGAAGATCCCGATCGCGAAGTCGACGCCAATAAAGCGCGTCGCGATCAATCCGACACCCTGGATCTGCGCAACCAGATACACGAACGAACACAGGATCGCAGACAACGCTGCAAGCCCCCGCACGGCATTGCTCGAAAAACGCGTGCCGAGAAAATCGGGAATCGTATAGCGCGCGAGCTTACGCACATACGGCGCGAGCAGGAACGCGACGAGACAGTAGCCGCCCGTCCAGCCCATCATGTACGCGAGACCATCGTAGCCGGTCGCATACAGCGACCCGGCAAGGCCGATGAACGACGCCGCGGAAAGCCAGTCGGCGGCCGTGGCCATACCGTTGAATGCGGACGGCACACGCCGTCCCGCCACGTAGTATTCGACGAGATCGGACGTGCGCGACAGCAGGCCGATCACAGCATAGACCGCGATCGGCACGAACAGGAACACATAGCCGATCCATGTGCCCGGTCCGGTCGAGCGCTCGACGCGCCACAGCACATAGATGAAAACGAGAAATCCCAGCGTATAGAGCGCGTATGAACGAATGAGCCGATGCGTGAGATTCATCGGCTCAGTTTCCTCTCTCGGCGGCATCCGCTTCGAACGCGTCCTGCAACACACGGTCGGCGCGCTGCATCAGCGCGATGTACACGACGATCAGCGCCAGATAGATCAGGATTGCGCCCTGCGCACCCATATAAAACGGCAACCTGAACCCGGAGAAGTGAACGACGGACAGATTGCGTGACGCGAGCGGCACGACGAACGACACGACGAAGCCGATCGCCATCAGCACCGCGATCAAGACGAGGTTGAAGCGCCAGTAGCGACGATGCGCGCGCGCCATTGCGTCCGAGACCGGCGGCGGTTCGGGCGGCGGATTGATTGTTCGTTGGGAATGGTGGTGCGGCGCGGCCATGCGCCTATGTATCAAAAAGCCACCGCGCAGGCAATCGGGATTGTCATCGCGACGCTTCGTAAAACGTTTGCGACCTCTGCAAAATAAAAGGCGCGTCCTGTGACGCGCCTTCCATCTGCAACAACACTGCGCTTAGAGCGATTCGCCGAGCTGGTCGAGGATGGCCGGATTCTCGAGCGTTGACACGTCCTGTGTGATCTCTTCGCCCTTCGCGAGCGAGCGCAGCAGGCGGCGCATGATCTTGCCGGAACGTGTCTTCGGCAGGTTGTCGCCGAAGCGGATGTCCTTCGGCTTCGCGATCGGACCGATCTCCTTGCCGACCCACGCACGCAGTTCGTTGGCGATCTTCGCGGCTTCGTCGCCTTCCGGACGCGTACGCTTCAACACGACGAACGCGCAGACGGCTTCGCCGGTCGTGTCATCAGGGCGGCCCACAACCGCCGCTTCCGCAACGATCGGATTCGCCACCAGCGCCGACTCGATTTCCATCGTGCCAAGTCGGTGGCCGGACACGTTGAGCACGTCGTCGATGCGACCCATGATCGTGAAGTAGCCGGTGTCCTTGTCGCGCACCGCGCCATCGCCTGCGAGGTAGAGCTTGCCGCCGAGTTCCTCGGGGAAGTAGCTTTTCTGATAGCGGTCCGGATCGCCCCACACATTGCGCAGCATCGCCGGCCACGGACGCTTCATCACCAGAATTCCACCCTGCCCGTTCGGCACATCCTGACCGGTTTCATCGACGACCGCCGCCATGATGCCTGGCAGCGGCAGCGTGCACGAACCCGGCACGAGCGGCGTGGCGCCCGGCAGCGGCGTGATCATGTGGCCGCCGGTTTCGGTCTGCCACCACGTATCGACAATCGGGCAACGCTTGCCGCCGACGTGCTCGTAGTACCACATCCACGCTTCCGGATTGATCGGCTCGCCGACCGTGCCGATCACGCGCAACGACGACAGGTCGTAGCTCTTTGGATGCACTTTCTGATCGGCTTCGGCAGCCTTGATCAGCGAGCGGATCGCAGTCGGCGCCGTGTAGAACACGCTGACCTTGTGCTTCGCGATCATGTCCCAGAAGCGGCCGGCGTTCGGATACGTCGGCACGCCTTCGAATACGACCTGCGTGCCGCCGAGCGCGAGCGGTCCGTATCCGATATAGCTGTGACCGGTGATCCAGCCGATGTCGGCGGTACACCAGAAGACGTCGGTTGGCTTCCAGTCGAAGGTCCACTTCATCGTCTGCGCGGCCCACAGCAGATAGCCGCCAGTGCTGTGCTGCACGCCCTTCGGCTTGCCGGTCGAGCCCGACGTGTAGAGGATGAAGAGCGGATGCTCGGCGCTGACCCATTCGGGCGCGCATTGATCCGATTCGGTCTGGGTGATTTCATGCATCCACAGGTCGCGTCCTTCGTTCCATGCGATCTTGCCGCCGGTGCGCCGGTACACGATCACGCTCTTGACGGCCTCGCAACCGCCCATCGCGAGGGCTTCGTCGGCGATGTTCTTGAGGGGCAAGGCCTTGCCGCCGCGCATCTGCTCATCGGACGTGACGAGCGCCACGGCGCCGACGTCGACGAGCCGCTCGTTCAGCGACTTCGACGAGAAGCCGCCGAACACGACCGAATGCGTCGCACCAATCCGCGCGCAGGCCTGCATCGCGACAACGCCTTCAACCGACATCGGCATGTAGATCACGACGCGATCGCCCTTCTTCACGCCGCGCTTTTTCAGCGCATTGGCGAAGCGCGACACGCGCTGCAGCAGATCCTGATAGGTGACGTTGGTGACGGTGCCGTCGTCGGCTTCGAAGATCACCGCGATGCGCTGGCCGTGGCCCGCTTCGACGTGCCGGTCGAGGCTGTTGTACGACGCGTTCAGTTCGCCGTCCTCGAACCACGTGTAGAACGGCGCTTTGGACTCATCGAGCACTTTGGTGAAAGGCTTGTTCCAGCTGAGCGTTTCGCGTGCGACACGCGCCCAGAAGCCGTCGAAATCGCGTTCCGCTTCGGCGGCGAGCGCCCGGTACGCGTCCATGCCGGACACCGCCGCCTGCGCCGAAATTTCAGCGGATGGCGGGAAAACGCGGCGTTCCTGAAGAACCGATTCAATCGCAGACATCGACTACCCCTTGGTGAAGATGAAACCCGAAACCCGTGCCGGCACAGTGACGCGCCGTGTCGTCGTGGCGCCGCGCGATGCGACGCATTGTCTCCAGACCCTCGCGCCGGGCCTCCATGACCCTGCGCCACGAACCAGCCGGATGCACACGGCGCATCGCACCATGCGCACCGCGATGACCTGCGACCGGTTCGTCCCTCACTTCATCGGCAAAGATTAAGCGCTTGAACTTACCGTGCACTTACGCGAGTGCGAATACGTTACGCCTTTCATGGTCGCAACCGGTCGCCTTTACGGTAATAAGCAGCCGCTTTTACAATGCTAACTGAACTAGCCGTCCGGATTCCAGCTTGAATCGCTATTCACTGTTTCTCATCGCCGCGATGCTACTCGTCGGCAGCAACGTCGGTATCGGTAAATCGATCGTCGCGTTTGTTCCCGTTCCGCTCTTTGCCCTGCTCCGCTTCGTGATCGCGATGGCGGTCCTGTGGCCGCTGCTGCGCGTCTCGAAACTGCGTCGCGTGAAATCGGGCGAATGGTTCAATCTATTTCTACAGGCGCTCTTCGGCACATTCGGGTTTACGCTGCTCATGCTCAACGGCGTGCATCGCACGAGCGCCGTCGCGGCGGGCGTGATTACCAGCACGATTCCCGCGGTCGTCGCACTGTTCTCGTGGCTCTTCCTTAAAGAACGACCGGACGGTCGGGCGCTTGCGTCGATTGCGCTCGCGATCGTCGGTGTCGTCGTCATCAATCTGGCGCATGCGGATCAGGCCGCGGGCGCCGCCACCGAAGGCTCGTTCGCCGGCAACCTGATGGTACTCGGCGCCGTCTGCTGCGAATCGCTGTATGTGATCCTGTCGCGCCGTCTCACGCAGACCCTCGCCCCCATCGACATCTGCGCGTACACGCACCTGTTCGGCCTCTTGCTGATGCTGCCGCTCGGCGCAGTGGCGCTGCTGCATTTCGACTACACAAGCGTGCCGCCCAGCGTCTGGTCTCTGGTGCTCTGGTATGGGCTGTCCGCGAGCATCTTCTCGTTCTGGCTGTGGATGAAGGGCATCCGGCACGTGCCGGGCAGCCTCGCCGGCGTATTCAGCGCGGTGCTTCCGCTCGCCGCAGCGGCCTACGGCATCGTCTTTCTCGGCGAACGGCCGACGCTCGCGCACGGCTTCGCGCTGGCGTGCGTTGTCGTGGGAATCGGCCTGGCGAGTCTCAAGGTAAGGCGCGTTCCGCCGGTCGCGTCCTGACGCGGCCAATCTCCACGAAGGAACATCGCCCGCCGCGCGCCGCCGGCTCGCGGAAATGGTCGCCAACAGATTGTGTGCCCAGCGCGACAATGTCCGCTGCCCGGCTCGGCATGGCGAGCCGGGGCGACGCTGTACAATAGCGCGCCTGACGCGAGCTTTCTTCAGCCGATTCGCGTCCCCGCTTTTTGCACCGTCTGTCTACGCCACCGTTATCGCCTATGTCCGCTCCGCGCCACGATTCCGCCAGTCAGCCACGTCGCCGCATGCAGCCGCTGCCTGGCGTCATCTTCATGAGCCGCTGGCTGCAGGTGCCGCTCTATCTCGGTCTCATCGTCGCCCAAGGCGTGTACGTCGTCCTGTTCCTGAAAGAAGTCTGGCACCTCGTCACGGCATCGATGACGCTCGACGAGACCAACATCATGCTCGTCGTGCTTGGCCTCATCGACGTGGTGATGATCTCGAACCTGCTGATCATGGTGATCGTCGGCGGGTATGAAACGTTTGTATCGCGGCTCGGTGTCGAGGGCCATCCGGACGAACCAGAATGGCTTGAC
The DNA here is from genome assembly GCF_004361815.1 of Paraburkholderia sp. BL10I2N1. Taxonomy (NCBI): domain Bacteria; kingdom Pseudomonadati; phylum Pseudomonadota; class Betaproteobacteria; order Burkholderiales; family Burkholderiaceae; genus Paraburkholderia; species Paraburkholderia sp. BL10I2N1. The sequence continues at coordinate 4,550,498 of NZ_SNWA01000001.1, forward strand.
CACGTGAATGCGGGCGTGCTGAAGGTCAAGCTGTCGATGGCGCTCATCAGCATTTCGTCGATCCATCTGCTGAAGACCTTCATCAACCCCGACCAGCACACGATGCACGCCGTGATGTGGCAGGTGATCATTCACCTCGCGTTCCTGGTGTCGGCGCTCGTGATGGCGTGGGTCGACCGTCTGACGACGCATACCCACCCGCAGCCCTTTCACGGGCCAGAAACATCGCAACTGCTTTCCCCCTTGAAGGCGCAGGAGTAATCGTGCCAGCGCGCGCGATCACGCCAATAAAGCGCCACTTGTCCCCACTGAGCTAGCCATGACCGTCATCAAACAGGAAGACCTGATTCAGAGCATCGCTGATTCGCTTCAGTACATCAGCTACTACCACCCGCTCGACTACATACAGGCGCTCGGCCGCGCCTACGAGCTGGAACAGAGCCCGGCCGCGAAGGACGCCATCGCGCAGATCCTGACGAACAGCCGGATGTGTGCGGAAGGCCATCGGCCGATCTGCCAGGACACCGGCATCGTGACCGTGTTCGTGAAGGTGGGCATGGACGTGCGCTGGGCCAGTGAAAACGGCAGCGCGACGATGGGCGTCACCGACATGATCAACGAAGGCGTGCGCCGCGGGTACCTGAACCCGGACAACGTGCTGCGCGCATCGATCGTGAGCCCGCCGGAAGGCGCGCGCAAGAACACGAAGGACAACACGCCGGCCGTGATCCACTACGAGATCGTGCCGGGCGACAAGGTCGACGTGCAGGTCGCGGCCAAGGGCGGCGGCTCGGAAAACAAGTCGAAATTCGCGATGCTCAATCCGTCGGATTCGATCGTCGACTGGATCCTGAAGACCGTGCCGACGATGGGCGCCGGCTGGTGCCCGCCCGGCATGCTAGGCATCGGCATCGGCGGCACCGCGGAAAAGGCGATGGTGATGGCGAAGGAATCCCTGATGGATCCGATCGACATTCAGGACGTCATCGCGCGCGGCCCGCAGGACTGGATCGAAGAACTGCGCGTCGAGTTGCATGAGAAGGTGAACGCACTCGGCATCGGCGCACAGGGTCTGGGCGGTCTGGCGACCGTGCTCGACGTGAAGATCATGGCCGCCCCGACGCACGCCGCGTCGAAGCCGATCGCGATCATCCCGAACTGCGCGGCCACGCGTCACGCGCACTTCACGCTCGACGGCTCGGGCGTGGCGAAACTCGAGGCACCGTCGCTCGACGCATGGCCGAAGGTGCAATGGGTTGCCAACACGGAAACCAGCAAGCGCGTGAACCTGAACACGCTGACGCCGGCAGAAGTCGCATCGTGGACGCCGGGCCAGACGCTGCTGCTGTCGGGCAAGATGCTGACGGGCCGTGACGCCGCGCACAAGCGCATCGCCGACATGCTCGCGAAGGGCGAAAAGCTGCCGGTCGATTTCACGAACCGCGTTATCTACTACGTCGGCCCGGTCGATCCGGTGCGCGACGAGGCTGTCGGTCCGGCAGGCCCGACTACCGCGACTCGCATGGACAAGTTCACCGAGACGATGCTGGCGCAAACCGGCCTGATTTCGATGATCGGCAAGGCCGAGCGCGGCCCGGTCGCGATCGAGGCGATCAAGAAGCACAAGGCGGCGTATCTGATGGCGGTCGGCGGCGCGGCTTACCTCGTGTCGAAGGCGATCCGCAGCGCGAAGGTGCTGGCGTTCGAAGACCTCGGCATGGAAGCCATCTACGAATTCGACGTGCAGGATATGCCGGTGACGGTGGCGGTCGATTCGAGCGGCACGTCAGTCCACCAGACCGGCCCGAAGGAATGGCAGGCGAAGATCGGCAAGATTCCGGTCGCGACGGCCTGAGCTTCATGATGTGTTGAATGAAAGCCGGGGCCCGCGATCCCGGCTTTTTTCATTATTCGACGAAGCGCTGAACGAAATGCAGATTGGATGCCGCAAAGCGCGTGCGTTCTTGGCTTTTTCGGTTCAGGCGTTTATTGTTGATGAAATTTGAAATCCCGAGCCCTACAAGGAAAATGATCATGCAAGGCGACAAGAAGGTCATCGAATATCTGAATGCACAATTGAAAAATGAGTTGACCGCGATCAACCAGTACTTTCTGCACGCGCGGATGTACAAGCACTGGGGCCTCGAGAAGCTCGGCAAGCATGAATACGACGAATCGATCGGCGAGATGAAGCACGCCGACTGGCTGATCGAACGCATTTTCATGCTCGACGGCCTGCCGAACCTGCAGGATCTGCACAAGCTGCTGATTGGCGAAGAAACGAAAGAGATTCTCGAATGCGATCTGAAGCTCGAACAGATTTCGCAGAGCACCTGCAAGGACGCCATTGTGTATTGCGAATCGGTTCGCGATTTCATCTCGCGCGAGATCTTCACGAAGATTCTCGACGACACGGAAGAACACATCGACTGGCTGGAAACGCAACTGGATCTGATCGACAAGGTCGGTATTCAGAATTACCAGCAGTCCGCCATGGGCTCGGTCGAGTCCTGATCCACGGAATCTGTCCGCGCCGGGTACGACCGGGAGGGTCGACGTGCCGGGCGCGGACGTGGGTACTGCTTCTGCCCTTTCCGCACTTTCCACTACGCTCATGACCGCACAGCTGGACGTCTCCCCGCTCATGCCCGCCAATCCTGCACCGGATGGCGCAACGCCCGTTTCACATTCGACTTCGGACGCGCAGACGCGATGTCCCGCCGGGGCGTCGCCGGTTGGCGTCTTCGATTCCGGCCTGGGCGGACTGTCGGTGCTGCGTGCGGTGCGGGCGCAACTGCCGGGTGAGTCGCTGATCTATGTGGCCGATTCGGCGTACGCGCCGTACGGCGAACGCGATGACGACTTCATCGCCGACCGGACGCTGGCGATCGGCGAATGGTTCGTCGCGCAAGGTGCGAAGGTGCTGGTGGTCGCCTGTAATACGGCAACGGCGCAGTCGATCGCGCTCGTGCGTGAGCGGCTGCCCATTCCGCTCGTGGGCGTCGAGCCGGGCGTGAAGCCCGCTGCGTCGCAGTCGACCACGCGCGTCGCAGGTGTGCTCGCAACCCAGGTTACGCTTCGAAGCACCCGTTTTCAGGACCTGCTGGAACGTTACGCGGGCGACTGCCGGTTCTTGTGTCAGCCCGGACACGGCCTCGTGCAGGCCATCGAGCGCTGCGACGTCGGCTCGCCCGAACTGCGCAAGCTGCTCGAAAGCTACCTCCAGCCAATGCTGGATGCCGGCGCCGACACGCTTGTGCTCGGTTGCACCCACTACCCGTTCCTCGACGCCACAATTCGCGAGATCGTCGGTGACCGGCTGGCGCTGATCGATACCAGTGTCGCTGTGGCACGGCAGCTGGAGCGCGTGCTGGATCAAAACGGGCTACGTGGCTCCGGCGGCGCGGATACCGCCCCATTACCGCGCTTCTGCTCCACCGGAGACGGCGCGCACCTCCAGCAGCTCGCATCGACGCTGCTGCAGATCGAATCACCGGTCGAGCGCGTCAATATTCCGTCGCGCCGTACCTCAACGCTGGTCGCCCACGTCGCCTGAAGCACACGGCCCACTAGCGGGGCTGCGCCATCCATCCAGGCGTGCGCGCCACCGCCCAACGCGCCGCCCTTGTGCGGATACTCCCTCCCCCCGGCTACCACCCTGGAGTCGCGCCGGACGGCCTTCCAACCGATCGCTCGGCCCCTTTCGCCGCGAAATCGCTCGGCCCGCCCCCACGCTGCGGCAGCGTGAAACCCTTCCAAGCGTCTGGTTTTGTTACAAAAATCCGCATACGAGGCTTGCCAAACCACCCAAACATAATGATAATAATTCGCATTACCGTTAGCCATCGCGCCAATCATGATCGTCTGCGTATGCAAGTCTGTCTCCGACCGCAAGATCCGTGCGTCCATCGCCGAGGGCATCGATTCGTTCGATGAGCTCCAGTTCGAACTGGGCGTCGCAAGCTGCTGCGGCAAATGCGAAGAGACCGTGCGCGACGTGATGGCGCAAAGCGGCGTCTGCGCGAGCCGCTGTGGCGTCGAGCATCACGCTCAAGCGGTACCGCTGACCTTCTACGAACGCAAGGCTGCCTGATCCCGGAGCACGGCTTTCGCTGCGCTCTTCGCCGCCGCTTTACCTACCGCCGTCAGCAAGCCAGTCTCACACCAGCCAGCTACCGCTCACCCCTTTAAGGAGTTCGAGATGGAATTGCTGATCGGTTTTGTGACCACGCTGTGCATATCTCTGCTGATCTTCCGAAAATGACACTGTTTCGCCCGGTGCACTGCATAGGCGGGACGTCTGCCGCCTGTCGTCCACGCTAACATGCAGGCCTCGCCTACCGTTCCAGCCGGCTTCCCGCCAGCGCAGTCCGTCCGAATGAATCTCCGGGTCGCCTCAGCGACTGGCGCCGTCGTCGCGATCCACGTCGCGCTAGTCGCGGTGGTGCTCGCCACCCGCAACGAACCGGTGCCGCGTGCGCTCGAATCGCGCACGATCACCGCCGAACTGCTCAGTCCGACGCCAGTGGCCGCGCCCGTGGCGATCCAGTCGGCGCCGACCCCGCCCAAACCGGTGCCGCCCGTTCCGCAGACAAAGCCCAAGGGGCAACCCCGCCCGACGCCAAAACCCGCGCCGACGCCTCTTCCCGAAGGCGCCACGCCGTCGCAGCACGAGATCGCCACGCCTGAACCTGCACCGCCCGCGCCGCCAGCGCCCGCTCTCGCCTCCCCAGCGCCGGCCACCGCAGCACCTGCCGTCGGGAAGCCGACGATGGCGCTGAGCGCGCCGAAAAGCGTCGCCCATCTCGACTGCAGTATCGTGGCGCCCGACTACCCTGCGCTGTCGAAGCGCCGGGGCGAAACGGGCACGGCGTACGTCCGGTTCGTGGTCGGCCTGACCGGCAAGATCGAAAGCATCGAACTGAAGAAAAGCAGCGGCTACAACCGCCTCGACGATGCAGCCGTCGCCGCGATGCACGACAGCGCGTGCAAACCGTACGTCGAAAACGGCGAACCGGTACGGGTCACCTACACCCAGCCGTTCACCTTCGGCCTGACCGACTGACTGAACGACCGATCCAGTTTCCAGAAAAAGGAATAGCAATGCAGAACTACGGTATTGCCCACGTTTGGGCGCAAGGGGATTTCGTGACGCGCGGTATCGCGCTCACGCTGTTGATCATGTCGGTGCTGTCGTGGACGGTTATCGTCGTCAAGAGCTGGAACGTCGTGCGCCTGAAGCGCCTGACGAAGAACGCGGAACAGGCATTCTGGCATTCAGACGATCTCGCCGACGGCGTCAGGAAGCTCGGCGCGCATGCGTCGACGCCGCAGGACAACCCGTTCCTCGCGCTCGCACTGTCGGGCCAGGAAGCCGCGGATCACCATCATCAGACGCAGCCTCATCTGCACGACCGCATGGACGTGTCGGACTGGGTAACGCGCTGCCTGAAAGACACCATGGAGGAGAGCGTCGCGCGCATGCAGAGCGGCCTCGCGATTCTCGCATCGATCGGCAGCACGGCGCCGTTCGTCGGACTGTTCGGCACCGTGTGGGGCATCTATCACGCACTGCTGACGATTGGCGCGACCGGCCAGACATCGATCGACCAGGTCGCCGGCCCGGTCGGCGAGGCGCTGATCATGACCGCGTTCGGTCTGTTCGTCGCCATCCCCGCCGTGCTCGGCTACAACGCGCTCACACGTGCAAACAAGGCGGTCGTCAGCAAGCTCTCCCGCTTCGCACACGGTCTGCACGCATTCTTCGTGACGGGCGCCCGCCTGTCGTCGAGCAAGCGCGGCGACGGCCTGCGACTCGCCACGCGCGCCAACTGATCAGCGAGGCATCCCAATGGCAATGAGCCCCTTCGCCGGCGACGATGACGACGGCCTGATGAACGAAATCAACATGACGCCGCTCGTCGACGTCATGCTGGTTCTGCTGATCGTCTTCATGGTCACGATTCCCGTGATTCGTCACGCCGTGAAAATTGATCTGCCGCACGCGAGCAACCAGAAAGAAGACACCAGAATGGCTCAGGTGACGGTTTCGGTTCAGGCAGACGGCACCTTTGTCTGGGGCGAGCAGCCGGTCAGCGATGACGTCCTGCGCGCAAAGATCGCAGAGGCCGCGCAGCAGAGCCCTCAGCCTGAGTTGCACCTGAACGCGGACCGCAGGGTTCCGTATGAAAAGGTCGCCGAGGTGATGTCGGCGGCCCAGGCCGGTGGTCTGACGAAAATCGGTTTCGTGACCGAGCCGAAGAAGTAACGCCGCTGGCGCTTGAACTGACGGTGAGACGCAGAAAACCCCTGTTTTCAGGGGCTAAAACGGATTGCATAGGTAGTGGAAGCGCGGCAGAAAGTAAAAGGCCCTCATCGTCAGATGAAGGCCTTTTTTCGTGCGCACTCGGCGCCTTCGGGCGGCGGGATCATGTGCCATCGGAATGGACACCCTGGTCACCGCATGCGACAGCCGTGGTCGACACGGACAGCGCGGTCAGCCCTATCAGGCTCACTATGATAGCGGCCATGAGTTTTCGCATAAGAGACTCCTTAGCGAAGGGATTTCAATATAAGCCCGGCAGCGCGTGCAATCAAGCAAACAGCCATTGAAAGTACCGATCACCGTCCACGCTTAAATGCCAAAAGCGATGCTTGCGTCCCGCAGCGACACATCAGAGCGCTTCGGCTTTCTGCAGTGCATTGAGTATCGAGCTCTCCGGACGCTCCATCGCAACGTATTTGCCCGTGTCGACGTCGAGCATTTCGACGAGATAGTCGACGAAGGCACGCACCGCCGGCAACATGCCCTGCCGCGACAAGAACACGGCATACAACTGTGGCGATGGCAGCGTCCAGCCGGGCATGACCGGCGACAGCTGACCGGTACGCAGAGCCGTGCCGTACATCATCTCCGGCAGCGCGGCGATCCCGACGCCCGCCATCACCGCTTCGCGCACCGTCAGCAGATCCGCGGTCACGAGACGCGGCTCGTGTTCATGCAGGTGACGCGTGCCATCGGGCGCAATCAGGTTGAAGACATGGCGACCGTCGCCGGTCGGGGTGTCGAGCGTCTCAAAACGGGACAGGTCCCCTGGCTGCAGCGGCGGCGCATTCTGTTTCAGCAGGCTCGGTGCGCCGACCAGCATCTGCTGCGTACGCCACAACGGCCGCACGACAAGGTTCGCGCTCTCCGGTGGATCCGAACGCACGCGCAGCGCGACATCGATCGAATCCTCGTACAAATCGACGACCCGGTTCGTGACACGCATCACGACGCGCACCTCCGGAAAGCGATGCATGAACTCCGGCAGGATCTGCGAAAGCACGGTCTGTGAAAGCGTGACGGGCACGCTCACGCGCACCGTGCCGCGCGGCGACGAGCGCAGTTGCTGGACGACATTCACCGCCGCCTGCGCCTCCGACAGCATCGCCTGACAGTGCTGGTAAAAGAGCTGGCCCGCCTCGGTGAGGGCGAGCTTGCGGGTGGAACGTTGCAGCAACCGCACCCCGAGCGAAGCTTCGAGTTCAGTCAGGCGCCGCGACAGACGCGATTTCGAGATGCCGAGCACGCGCTCCGCCGCCGAAAAACCGCCGTGCTCGACAACCTGCGAAAAGTACATCAGGTCGTTCAGGTTATGCGAATCGATCTTCATGTCATCGTTCCACTCATAGAACAATCCATTGCGAGACAGTGGCTGGCGCCGCCAAAATGCGTCCCTATAATAGCTCCATGTTTCAAAAATGATGCTATTCCCCATTTTTCGAGGTGACTTTGATGAACACGACACGGACGATCGAGCGCACGTATACCGCGCTTCGCACGACGGAGGGTGGCGGCTTCATCGTCCACCGGCCGTTTCCGACGCGCATGTTGATGGATTTCGACCCATTTCTGCTGCTCGACGAAATGGGACCCGTCGACTACGCGCCCGGCGAGGCGAAAGGCGCCCCTGATCATCCGCATCGCGGCTTCGAAACCGTCACCTATGTTCTGGAAGGGCAGTTCGGCCATAAGGATTCCGCCGGCCACTCGGGCACGCTGCACGCAGGCGACGTGCAGTGGATGACGGCCGGCGCGGGCGTCGTCCATAGCGAAATGCCCGATCCGTCGTTCGTCGCGAAGGGCGGCCGCGTGCATGGCTTGCAACTGTGGGTAAACCTGCCCCGCCGCGACAAGATGATTGCGCCGCGTTATCAGGAAATACCTTCGTCGAGCATTCCAGTCGTGACGTCGGCGGATGGCATGGTCCGCGTGAAGGTGATCGCCGGCGAGGCGCTCGGTGTGAGGGCCGCGATCGTAACGCGCACGCCGATCCTGTACCAGCATTTCACGCTGCAACCGGGCGCGCGGATCGAGCATCCGGTGCCGCGCGATTACCGGGTGTTCGCGTACGGGCTGTCGGGCAAGGGCCTCTACGGCGAGGACCTCCGTGATGCCGATCCGCAGACGATGGTCGTCTTCAACCAGGACGGTGACACTGTCACATTCGCGGCCGGTAAAGAACCGCTTGACGTGCTGCTCTTCGGCGGTGTGCCGCTGAAGGAGCCGGTAGTGCGCTACGGTCCGTTCGTGATGAACACCGAGGCCGAAATCCGTCAGGCCGTGATCGATTACCAGGCCGGCCGGATGGGGCAGATCGCGCACTGACACCTCATCAGTCACACGCGCGCGTGCGCACGGCACGGCGGTGCGAACGCGCCTGGCACGGCTGCGCGGAAATTCGTTCACAATATCGACTTGTGCCGCGCGGCGCCTTTTGTACCAGATGCACGGGTGCTGCACGTTGGACCGCGCGGCGTATCCCGGTTCGGCACAGGAGATCGCATGGCAGAGTCCGCAGTCACCGCTCACATTGGCTCGACGAATTTTCAGGTCCTGCTGGACGATGGCACCCATAGCTGGCTTGCCGACGAACCCGCATCGATCGGTGGCGGCGACCGCGGCCCCGCTCCTGAAGCGCTGCTGCTGTCGAGCCTCGGCGCCTGCACGTCGATCACGCTGAAGATGTACGCTCAGCGCAAGGGCTGGCCACTCACCGAAGTGCATGTGACACTGTCGCTCGAGAAGGGAGACGAAGGCTCGACCATCGATCGCAAGATCGTGCTGGAAGGGGCGCTGTCGGACGAGCAGCGGGAACGGCTCTTGCAAATCGCCAATGCGTGCCCGATACACAAGGTCCTGACACGCCCTATCGGGATCCGGACCGGGCTCACCGCTGCCTGATCGCCATGCGCGCCCTGTCGTCCCCAGTCGCTACGGCGATTACGCTGCGTTTTAAGAGGAAGCTGTCGTCTTGAACTTCGAACATCTGATCCAGATCAACGACCCGTTGAATCCGTTCGTCGAAAGCATGACCCGCGAGCAATTGTGGGAAGGGTTGGTGCTGCGCGCCGAGCAGCCTCAGCTTTTCGTGCTGGGTCTCGATAGCTGCACAATCCTGTCGCGCACCGACAGCACGCTCGAGCGCGAGCTGCACTATGGCCAGGCCACGGTGCGCGATCGCGTCACGCTCGCGCCGAACGAGAGCGTGCGCTATGACATTCTGGCCACGGAGGCCTACGTCGGCGGCTCGCTGACGATGACCATCGAACAGCCGGACGAACTGCAGCTGTTTCTGCGCTTCGAGTACAAAACCACCCTCCCCGCCGCCGACACCGAAGACACGCGTCAAACAAACGAAATCGTGAAGTCGGCGTATCGCGAGTCGGACATCGATACTGTGCGGCTGATCCGCCAATTTGTGCAGGCTCGCAAGGAGCCCGGCAACCTGCATTGAGCGACGGTCGCTCGACAGCACACGGCGGCAGATAGAACCCGCCGCTGTGTTCAAAGCTCCCCAGAGCAACATGCGCCGAAAACTTCGGCCCTATCGAAACAAAATTCCGATGAATTCATCCACGTTGTAAATGCGAACAATTATCATTTATAATCTATCTATCGAATCAACCAACCGATGGCACGAATGACCGACCTCTCTCGCACTTCCACGCTCAGCCTGCGCCGAAATGCAACGGCCGCGCTGACCAGCCGTCCGAAGCCAGCCGTGCCCGCACGCGATCTCGAACGCAGCAGCAGCCAGCCGGAAGCCAGCGAGCGTGTCGTGACCAGCGATTCGCTGCTGCAGGGACGCAGCCATATCAGCATCGCGCATAACGGCGAGACGTATCAGCTTCGCGCGACCCGTCTGGGCAAGCTGATCCTCACCAAGTAACGACGCAGAATTCAGTCAGTAAGTACCGGGTATTGTGGGGACCACCTCTCCGGGAGGTGTTGGGCATTAGCCAGCAACGACGGCTTGCACGCAAGATCTAGACCCCTTCGTGCAGACACCAAGCCAGCCGTCGGAGCAAGCCAGGCCGCTTTTTTTGGTTCTCACCGCGGTGTGGGTATGCACATTGGGCACATGCCGCAATCGAAACGAATGTGAGAAAGCCGTGCGGATGATGAACACATCCGCACGGCTTTCTGCTTTCCGTCGTGTTGAAACGCGCTGGAGCGTGACAGCTGAGCGCGTCGCGTCAGCTGATTCCTAGCGCACCAATCCCTGCACGGGCGACCGCAGCATCCTGTTCGGACTTCACGCCGGATACGCCGATCGAGCCGATCACCTCGCCGTCGACGACGATCGGCACACCGCCCTCCACCATTGCGACGAGCGGGGCACTCAGGAACGCGGTACGGCCCTGCTTGACAATGTCCTCGTAGACCTTGCTTTCGCGGCGGCCAAGTACAGCCGTGCGGCCCTTGCCGATCGCCATCTCTACCGTGCTGGGCGCGACGTTATCCATCCGGTGAAGATGCAGCAGATGCCCGCCTTCGTCGAAAATGGCGACGGTCACATTCCATTGATTGCCGAGCGCGTGCGCTTCGGCAGCGGCGGCCATTTTCTTGACGTCTTCGTCGGTCAGTGCAGGTTTGTTTCTCACAATAGCCTCGCTCTTTAACTCAACACGCCATCAGCGCGTCCAGCCCCAGAACATCAGCCACCACGCACTGTCGACGACCGCAAGCGCGGCCATGAACCATACCATTGCGAAGCCGCGTCCGAAAAGCCGCGCGCTATAGCGGCGCGTGACGAGCCACGCGAGCCACGCACTCCACACGTTCGCGATGACCAGAATCGCGATCCGCACATCTGACGCCCACCACAGCGGCACATGCTCCGCACGCAGCAGTGACAGCGTGGTCGCCGACAGCCCGAGGAACACACCGGTGCCAGCGATCGGGATCAACCCCTGCGCGAGGTGATGCAGACGCACCCAGCTAAAACGGCCAAGCGTGCGCGTAGCGCCCATCAGCAGCACCAGCAGCGCCGTGCCGTACACGAGGCCGGTGGCAACGATGTAACCGATCACCATCGTCCCGTCGAGCCACGAGAAGACGTCGTTCTGTTCAGGATAGTGCGTGAAGAGGAACCACGGAGCGTTGGTTTCGAGCGGCCAAGTGATATCGCGGTCGACGAGCCATGTCGCGAGGAACATCTTCAGATCGACGAACCAGGTCGACGCGGTCCAGTGAAACGCGCCGATGGCGATGCCGAGCAGCCCGTACAGGATCAGCGCGGTATCCCACGCGCTCGCCTGTCTGTCGCCAAGCTCGACCACCTCGGTCGACGGTGAGCGCCACGTCAGCGCGATCGCGTCGCGGTGACCGCTGCAGCGGCCGCACATATGGCACGCAGCCGCGCCTTTCATACTGCGCAACGGCACAAGCGGCGCGCAGTTGATCGGAATCACACGATGGCCGTGCTCGCCCTCTTTGTACGACTTGCGCCACGCATCTTCATCGACCCTATAGTGAAACGGCGCGAGGCGCGCCAGAAGCGCAAAAACCCCGTTCACGGGGCAAAGGTATTTGCACCAGACGCGCTTTTCGCGCCCGTAAAGCAAACCGATGATCATTGCGGCAAACGTTGAGCCGCCAAGCACCAGCAGCACCGCTTTCGGGTACTGGTAGACGCTGACCATCTGGCCGTAGATCGTCGTGAGTCCGAAGGCGACGAAAGGCCAGCCGCCCCAGCGCATCCAGCGCGGAATCGCCCAGCCTCGCCCGTATTTGCTCGCGAATTCGGCGAGTGCGCCTTCCGGACACAGTACGCCGCACCATACGCGTCCGAGCATCACCATCGATAGCAGCACGAACGGCCACCAGATGCCCCAGAAGACGAACTGCGCGGCGAGCGTCAGATTGGTCCACAGATGCGCCGTGTCGTCTGGCAGCGGCATCACCGCCGGCACCAGGATCAGGAATGCGTAGACCGCAACGACGACCCACTGGATCCCGCGGATGAGTGCGCCGTGGCGCTGCATCCACAGGCCAGCTTCTGCAAGCCGGCCAGAACGCCCTGAACTCCCGATCACACCGCTGGTCATGCCGTGCGTCCTGCCGCCTGCTGCGCCGGACGCCGGCTTGCGCGCCGCACCAGCAGGTACACGACCGCCCAGTACGCTGCGTAGGCAATCAGGTTCATCAGCGCCGGATGGGCGCGATAACCGGTCAGCGTCGCGACGAGTGAGCCGAATGTGCTCGAGTCGTCGAGGACCGCCGACGTGTTCCACAACTGGTCAACGAGGGTCGGCAGGATTTCCTTGTCGATCAGCTTGTCTACACCGGTCTGGAACAGGCCCGCGCCGAGGAACAGCAGCATGATTTCGGTGATGCGGAAAAAGAGCCTCCAAGAGAAGATCTTGCCGCCGAGTTGCAGCACATAGAACGTCAGAAGCGCAAGACCCAGCCCGATCACCACCGCGAGCATCTGGCTTCCATCGACATGCCCCGACTGACCGAATCCAAGGCCATACAGGAAGATGACAGTCTCACTGCCCTCACGCGCGATCGCAAGCGCGACCAGCACGGCAACGCCCCACCAGTTCGCGTCCTGCGTGCTCTTTTGCAGCGACTCTTCCATGTCACGCTTGAGCGTGCGGCCGTGCTGCTTCATCCACAGCACCATCTGCACGATCAGCACGCAGGCAACCAGCACCATCGCCGTCTGGAAGTAATCCTGCGCGTCGCCGGACAGCACCTCGGTGAAGCCGACGAGTGCCGCCCCCAGCGTCACGGCCGCCAGCACCCCCGCGGCGACGCCGCCCCACAGGTACGGCAGGCCGCGCTGCGCGCTCTCGTCGCCGTTCTTCAGCCATGCATACAGGATGCCGACGACCAGCAGCGCCTCGACACTTTCCCGCCACACGATGAACAAAACCTGACCCATCGATATTCTCCCGCTGCCTCGCGGACGCCGGGCGCCCGCATGGAGGCGTGCTTACTTTGCGACGATTTCGCCCTGTGCCTGCTGATGAAAATCGTCAAAAAACTTGTATTCGCCCGGCGAAAGCGGCGCAATCACAACGAACGAATCGGCGCCCGGTGCGAGCACCTTTTCTTTCCGCAGTTGCACGCTTTCGAATTCCGCCGCGCCCTTGCCCACGTTGCGCACTTCGATCTTGATGCGCTGCCCCGCCGGCACTTCGATGCGAGCCGGGTTGAGCGTGCCGTCGTTCATTTCGAGCTTGAACGTTGGCAGATCGGCCGCGTGCGCGACGCCAACGAGGGACGTCGTCATGGCGAGGATCGCGATTTTCCTGTTGATTCTCATGGAGCCTTCCTGAAGATGCGGCGCGCCCTCATGCGCCACCTGCTGCGCTTACGTTGCTACTCGCCAGGCATCACGCCGCGATCAGTACCCGCCCTTTTTACCGATACCGGCGTAGGTGAAGTCGTAATCGATCGTGACCGGCTTGAACCACGGGCCCACGCCGGTTTCCTTGTCGACGTGGCGGCCAAAGGCCATATGACCCGTCTGCATCGGCGGTTCGACGATCAGCTTCAGGTGATATTTGCCCGGACCGAACATCTTGACGTTGTCGCCGTAGTGCGGGCCGTCGCTTGCCACCATCGCCATCATGTCGCCCTTGACCGACTGGGTCGTGCCGACTTTCGACAGCTCGTAGCGAACCTGCAGATACGGCATCCAGTCGCCCTCGGCGAAGCCGGTCGGGTTGTTCTTCACCGCGTGGATGTCGGCTTCCAGGTGAACGTCCGAATCCGATGCCTTGCGCATCATGCCTTCCGGCTCCATCGTGATGGGCTGCAGATACACCGCGCCGATTTCCATGCCGCCTTGAATGTGCTGCTTGCCGATCGGGTATTCAGCAGCCGACACCGACAGCGCGGCCGCGGCAGTCACAACAGCTGCGCCGCCGCGCAGGAAAGAGGAAATCCGCATTGAAACTCCTTTGTTTTTATCAGCTGAAACGATGAAAAAAGCAGACCGACGGAGGTTCTTTCCCCCGCCCTTCAGCCGCGACTGCCAGGCAATGGTGAAAGCCCCGATCTGAAAGCCAAATCTAAAGGCAACAGAGAACGTTAATGCGAACCATTCTCAATACTTGGCGAGTTTATCATCGTTCAGGGTGGAGAACAAATGCGAATACCTAAGAAACCTTACCCCGGCTGGGGCTTAAGGCGGTTTTAAGCAGGCGTTCCGGCACCGAGTCGCCGCGCGGTCCGAAATCCTGCCTGCTGACTTGATCTGTCTGCAGGATTCGGAATGTGCGGAGCCGTTCCGGCACAGCGCGAAGTGTCGATTCGACTGACGGTTCCGGCTGCTCCTGATCCAGCCGGCCATGGCGGACCGGTACGGCATCACGCCGCACCGGTCCGCCCTCCTTCAGTTCGTGCCGGTCAGATGATCGCCGACGTTCGCGCCGAATACGCGCTCACGCAGCAAAGCCAACTGGTCGCGCGCCTGCGCGGCCTTCTCGAATTCGAGATTCTTCGCGTGCTCCATCATCTGCTTTTCGAGCCGCTTGATCTCCTTCGACAACTGCTTCTCCGACATATCCTCGAATTTCGCACGCTGCTGCTGTTCCTTCAGCTCCGCGCGCGCTTCATCGACGTTGTAGACGCCGTCGATGATGTCCTTGATCCGCTTGACGACCCCGCGCGGCGTAATGCCCATCTTCTCGTTGAAGGCGATCTGTTTCGCGCGCCGCCGCTCTGTTTCGTCGATCGCGCGGCGCATCGAATCGGTGATACGGTCCGCGTACAGGATGGCCTTGCCGTTCACGTTCCGCGCCGCCCGGCCGATCGTCTGGATCAGCGAACGTTCGGCGCGCAGGAAGCCTTCCTTGTCCGAGTCGAGAATCGCGACGAGCGACACCTCAGGAATATCGAGCCCCTCGCGCAGCAGGTTGATCCCGACCAGCACGTCGAACGTGCCGAGGCGCAGGTCGCGGATGATCTCCACGCGCTCGACCGTATCGATGTCGCTGTGCAGATAGCGCACCTTGACGCCATGATCCGCCAGGAACTCGGTGAGCTGCTCGGCCATGCGTTTGGTGAGAACCGTCACGAGGATGCGGTCGCCGGCCTTGACGCGCTTGTTGATTTCCCCGAGCACATCGTCGACCTGACTGACGGCCGGACGCACCTCGATCTCCGGGTCGACCAGGCCGGTCGGGCGCACCAGCTGTTCGGCCACCTGCCCCGCCGTCTTCTGCTCGTAATCGGCGGGTGTCGCGGAAACAAACACCACCTGACGCATCTTGCGTTCGAACTCGTTGAACTTCAGGGGTCGATTGTCGAGCGCTGACGGCAGGCGGAAGCCGTAGTCGACCAGATTCTCCTTTCGCGCGCGGTCGCCGTTATACATGCCGTTCAGCTGGCCGATCAACACGTGCGATTCGTCCAGCAGCATCAGCGCATCAGCAGGCAGGTAATCGACCAGCGTAGGCGGCGGCTCGCCGGGCGCCGCACCCGAGAAGTGCCGCGAGTAGTTCTCGATCCCTTTGCAGAAGCCCAGTTCCTGCAGCATCTCCAGATCGAAGCGTGTGCGCTGTTCGAGCCGTTGCGCCTCTACCAGCTTGCCTCCCTGGTAAAAGAATTCGAGCCGGTCGCGCAGTTCGGTCTTGATCGTTTCGACCGCGCGCATCACCGTTTCGCGCGGCGTCACGTAATGCGAAGACGGATAGACCGTGAAGCGCGGAATCTTCTGGCGCACGCGCCCCGTGAGCGGATCGAACAGCTGCAGCGTCTCGACTTCATCGTCGAACAGTTCGACGCGCACCGCCATTTCCGCATGTTCGGCCGGGAAAATATCGATCGTATCGCCGCGCACACGGAACGAGCCGCGCTGGAAGTCGGCTTCGTTGCGGCTGTACTGCATCGCGATCAGACGGGCGATGATGTCGCGCTGGCCGAGCTTGTCGCCGGTGCGCAACGTCAGGATCATCTGGTGATATTCGGAGGGATTGCCGATGCCGTAGATCGCCGACACGGTCGCGACGATCACCACATCGCGGCGCTCCATCAGGCTCTTCGTCGCGGACAGGCGCATCTGCTCGATGTGCTCGTTGATCGACGAGTCCTTTTCGATGAAGAGGTCGCGCTGCGGCACGTACGCTTCCGGCTGGTAGTAGTCGTAGTACGAAACAAAATACTCAACGGCGTTGCGCGGAAAGAACTCGCGAAACTCCGAATAAAGCTGTGCAGCGAGCGTCTTGTTCGGCGCGAATACGATGGCCGGCCGGCCGAGACGCGCGATGGTGTTCGCCATCGTGAAGGTCTTGCCAGAGCCGGTCACGCCGAGCAGCGTCTGGAACGACAGGCCATCCTCGATACCTTCGACGAGCGTGGCGATCGCCGTCGGCTGGTCGCCGGCCGGCGGGTAAGGCTGGTAAAGCTGGAACGGAGAACCGTCGAAAGTGACGAATTTCGATTCGTCGAGCGCGTCATTGACTTCAGTCAGATGATGTTCGGACATGAATGCGGCATCCTCAGCCGGGAGCAAAGGACTATTCTAGCCCCTCGCGCTTCCTCGGGAGGATGGCGGATCCGACTGCCGTTGCACGGCCTGACCCGCAGCCTGCCAGGTGACTGGCGCAT
Source organism: Paraburkholderia sp. BL10I2N1 (assembly GCF_004361815.1). Taxonomy (NCBI): domain Bacteria; kingdom Pseudomonadati; phylum Pseudomonadota; class Betaproteobacteria; order Burkholderiales; family Burkholderiaceae; genus Paraburkholderia; species Paraburkholderia sp. BL10I2N1. The sequence continues at coordinate 4,567,389 of NZ_SNWA01000001.1, forward strand.
CACAGCGAAGCGACGTTCTGGCACTCAAACCTCATGCTGGAACGTCGTGTTTTCCATAAATAAGCGCCCAGATCGCCCTGTTTGGGCCGAAAAACGACCCGGGATTCGCTACAATGCCAAGTTGCGCGCTCGCCGCCCCTGTCTGCGATGTGTTTGTCTGCCGACCCGGCCACGCTGGAAGCCCGCCCCTTCTTTCACTACTGCCGAACCATCATGTCTCTTTTTTCCGCTGTCGAACTTGCTCCCCGCGACCCGATCCTGGGCCTGAACGAAGCCTTCAACGCCGATGCCCGCACCACCAAGGTCAATCTGGGCGTTGGCGTATACACGAACGAAGAAGGCAAGATTCCGCTGTTGCGCGCGGTTCGCGAAGCGGAAAAGGCTCGCATTGAAGCTGCGCTGCCGCGTGGCTACCTGCCGATCGAAGGGATTGCAGCCTATGATGCAGCGGTCCAGAAACTGCTGTTCGGAAACGATTCGCCGCTGATCGCCGCTGGCCGCGTGGTTACGGCGCAGGCGCTGGGCGGCACGGGCGCGCTGAAGATCGGCGCGGACTTCCTGAAGCGCCTGAACCCGAACGCCAAGGTTGCCATCAGCGATCCGAGCTGGGAAAACCACCGGGCACTGTTCGAAGGCGCGGGCTTCGAAGTCGTGTCGTACCCGTATTACGACGCGAAGACCCAGGGCGTCAATTTCGAAGGCATGCTCGCGGCCCTGAACGGCTACGCTGCCGGCACGGTTGTCGTACTGCACGCGTGCTGCCACAACCCGACCGGCGTCGATCTGACTTCGGACCAATGGATGCAGGTCGTCGAAGTGGTCAAGGCTCGCCAGCTGGTGCCATTCCTCGATATCGCCTACCAGGGTTTCGGCGATGGCATCGAGGCAGACGCTGCCGCGGTACGCCTGTTCGCGCTGTCGGAACTGAACGTGTTCGTGTCGTCGTCGTTCTCGAAGTCGTTCTCGCTGTATGGCGAGCGTGTCGGCGCGCTGTCGATCATCACGGCGGACAAGGAAGAGGCAGCCCGCGTGCTGTCGCAACTGAAGCGCGTAATCCGCACGAACTACTCGAACCCGCCGACGCATGGTGGTTCCGTCGTCGCTGCCGTGCTCGGTTCGCCGGAACTCCGCGCAACGTGGGAAGCGGAACTTGGCGAAATGCGCGATCGCATCCGCGCAATGCGCAATGGCCTCGTCGAGCGCCTGCAAGCGGCTGGCGTCGCACGCGACTTCAGCTTCGTGAACGCACAACGAGGCATGTTCTCGTACTCGGGCCTGACGGCAGCGCAAGTAGACCGTCTGCGCGAAGAATTCGGCATCTATGCCGTCAGCACCGGTCGTATCTGCGTTGCAGCACTCAACACGCGCAACCTGGATGTGGTCGCGAACGCGATTGCCCACGTGCTGAAGTGATGTAAAGGCGACGCATGGGTGCGCGTCGGTGTGACGAGGCCCATGCCGTTTTGCCTGCATCTTCGCTGGCCTTGAAAAAACGGCGTCCCACGGGACGCCGTTCTTGTTTGCACGAGCCCTACCCACGCTGCACTTCAGCGGGCGTCGCGATGAATATCGTGCGTGACAAAACCCGCGTCGTTGTTGGGCAAATCCAGCCAGTCCGGCTGCGCCAGCGAGCCGCGGATGTCCATCAAACCGCTTTCCCAATGCTGGCGCATTGTCGAAAGACCGAACTGGTAGTCCTTGTAGTGCCCTTCGTATTCCTTGTGCCGGTAGATCAGGTGAATCACGTTGTAGCGCTTCGAACAGGAAAGATCTTCAGCGAGCTTGCACCAGGGATCGTCGCGCATTTCAGACGGCACACGCTCGAGCACCTCGCGCAGTACGTGCCGGAAGCGCTGCGAGCGCTGCAGCATGTCGGTGACGAGGCGGGTACGGCTGGAGTACTGGATATCTTTCATACGCCCCTGGACATCGGTAATGCTGTCAGGCACCGGCCCGCGCGCGCTCCATAGGTCGACCTGGAAGGCAAGTGTGTCGCGGCGTGGCGTAGTCTGGATAACCTCGTAGAGCGGCGTATTCGACATCAGGCCGCCGTCCCAGTAGTACTCGCCATCGATCTCCACTGCCGCAAAGCCAGGCGGCAATGCGCCCGACGCGATGAAATGCTCCGGCCGCAGCTTCGTATGCATATTGTCGAAATACGCGAAATTTCCGGTACCGACGTTCACCGCACCAACCGATACGCGCATCTCTCGCGAATTGATCCGGTCGAAATCGCACAACCGTTCGAGCGTGGCTTTCAACGGCGTCGTGTCGTAGTAGCTGGCTTGCTGAGGTGCGCCTGCGACCGTGGGCAGCGGTGGCGGGTAACGCGGGACGAAAAAGCCCTTCTGCCCTTCGACCAGGGCGCCCACCGCCTGCATCGCGGTGAATGCCTTGCGCACTGCATCGGTGGAATTGAAGAACGCATGCTCGATGAAGGCCGGCAGCGGCGGCCCGAAGGCCGGCTGACAGATCGTCTCCCAGAATTCGAGCAGCCGGGCGACTCGCTCTTCCGGCGGGTTGCCGGCGATGATCGCAGTGTTCAGCGCACCAATCGAAATGCCGGCGACCCAGTTTGGCAGGATGCCTGCTTCGTCCAGCCCCTGATAGACACCCGCCTGGTAGGCCCCGAGCGCACCGCCCCCCTGCAGCATCAGGGCGATGGTTTCGTACTTTGGCAACTGGATGGGTGCGCGGGCGTCGGCGGCCGCGTGCGGCCACTCGCCGCCCGCCTGTTCCGCGACGCCGACGCGAGCCCGCTTGACGTTGCGTTGCGCCATGCGGATCTCCTTATTGCATGTACCAGCCGTGGCTGACGATGAAAGATTGTCCGGTGAGTGCAGCGGTCGGGAATGCCGACAGGAACAGCACCGTCTGCGCAACATCTTCAACCGTCGTGAACACCCCGTCGACTGTTCCGCCGAGCATCACGCGCTTCACCACTTCGTCCTCGCTGATGTTGAGCTCCTTTGCCTGCTCGGGAATCTGCTTGTCGACGAGCGGCGTGCGCACGAAGCCCGGACAAACGACATGCGAGCGAACGTTGTGCTTCGCTCCTTCTTTCGCGAGAACACGCGCGAGACCGAGCAACGCGTGCTTGGCCGTGACATAGGCCGACTTCAGCGGCGAGGCCTCGTGCGAATGCACGGACCCCATGTAAATCACGACGCCACCGCGATCGTCCTTGTACATGTGCTTCAGCGCGGCCTTGGTGGTGAGAAACGCGCCGTCCACGTGGATCGCCTGCATTTTCTTCCAGTCGGAGAACGAGTAGTTTTCAATCGGATTGACGATCTGGATACCCGCATTTGAAATGAGGATGTCGACTGAGCCCAGTTCTGCCGCGACCTTGTCGATGCCCTGGTTGACCGCGTCTTCGTTCGTGACGTCCATCGCCACGCCGATCGCCTTGCCACCGGCCTTTTTGATTTCCTCGGCGACCGCGTTCGCCCCGTCCTGGTTCAGGTCGGCAATGGCAACCGCCGCGCCTGCGGCCGACAACGTCAGCGCGATCTGTTTGCCAATGCCGCTCGCCGCGCCCGTGACGACCGCGACCTTTCCATTCAGATTCGTATTGAGTGACGACATCCAGAACCTCCATGCAGTTATTGAGCAATGACACCATGACACGCAGGCGACGTAAAGCTGGCCGAAAGGCATAGACCGTCCGGATGAATGCTGCACTGCGGCCGACTTCGCTATTGTGCATGACCACATGACTTCACGCACAATTCCGGTTCGGTTTAAGCTGTGTAGCTCCGGCTGGACCACTCTCGAAGGAGAAATGCATGAACTATCGACGACTCGGACGTTCCGGGCTGCAGGTCAGCGAACTGTCTATCGGCTCGTGGGTGACATACGGCAATCAGGTCGACCGCCGCGCCGCACGAGAATCGCTGGCGGCCGCGCGAGACGAGGGAGTCAACTTTTTCGACAACGCCGAGGTCTACGCTGGCGGCAAGTCGGAGGAAATCATGGGCCACGCGCTGAAGGAACTGGCATGGCCGCGGGTCAGTTACGTCGTCTCAACCAAGTTCTTCTGGGGCCTGCACGAAGCGCCGAACCAGTACCACACGCTGAACCGGAAGTATCTGCTGAACGCCATGGACGCGTCGCTGCGCCGCCTGCAGCTCGACTACGTGGATCTGGTGTTCTGTCATCGTCCAGATCCGAACACGCGTGTCGAGGAAACGGTCTGGGCGATGAGCGACATGATTGCGCGCGGCAAGGCGCTGTACTGGGGCACGTCCGAGTGGAGCGCCGACGAAATCCGTGCCGCATATGAAATCGCGGAACGCCATCACCTGCACAAGCCGGTCATGGAGCAGCCGCAGTACAACCTGTTCCATCGCAAACGCGTGGAGGAAGAATATCGGCGGCTATACGAAGACATCGGTCTCGGCCTGACGACGTGGAGCCCGCTTGCCTCGGGCTTGCTGACGGGCAAGTACCGTGACGGCGTACCGGCCGACAGCCGCGCGCAACTGCAAGGCTACGACTGGCTGCGCAAGCAGTTGACAGATACCGGCAAGAACAACGTTGTCGGCAGGCTCGGCGATGTGGCGGACGAACTCGGTTGCACAGTCGGTCAGCTGGCCATCGCGTGGATTCTGAAGAATCCTCACGTAAGCACGGTTATCACCGGCGCATCGCGCGTCGAACAGATCGCCGAAAACATGAAGGCTCAGGAGTTCGCGGAGAAAATCACGCCAGAGGTAAAGCAGAAGATCGAAGAGATCGTCGGCGACACTCACGAGTAACGCGTGCGTATCGACGCGTGCGCCAGTTGCGACTGTGGCAGCCGCACCGCGAGATAACGTATCGCACGCGCGACGCGGCACCATGGGCTGCAGCGCCGCGTCGCGTACAATACGCGACCCGCTTGCAGCTTCACGGCGCGCGGCGCTGTAAGGCACGCACCTCGAATGTGTCGTTTCTCAACGACCTTTAAGCAACCGCAATATCTCTCCCCTTTTCAGCCTGGCTTCATCATGCTCAGTTACCGCCACGCCTTTCATGCAGGCAATCACGCCGACGTTCTGAAACACGCGGTCGTTATCCAGTTGCTGCGCTATCTCGGGCAGAAAGACAAGGCCTACTGGTACATCGACACGCATGCCGGTGCCGGTGTCTACTCACTGACGGAGGGCTATGCGACCAAAACCGCCGAGTTCGAAACTGGCATCGCGAAACTATGGAACAGGAGCGATCTTCCGCCGATGCTCGCCGACTACGTCGATGAAGTATCGGCGTTGAATGCAGATGGCGATCTGCGTTACTACCCAGGTTCACCCTACCTCGCATGGCGGCTGATGCGCGAGCAGGATCGCATGCGCCTCTTCGAACTGCACAGCACCGAAATCGACGTGCTGCGTCACAATTTCCGCGACGCAGGACGGCGCGCGATGCTATACGCTGGCGATGGCTTCGATGGCATAAAGGCGTTGCTGCCTCCACCGCCGCGCCGCGCACTGGTGCTGGTCGATCCGTCGTACGAAGACAAGCGCGACTACGCCCGTACGCTCGCCTGTGTGGAAGAAAGCCTGACGCGCTTCGCCAACGGCACGTACGCTGTGTGGTATCCGCAGGTCGCGCGCCCCGAATCCCAGCGCTTTCCCGAACAGCTCAAACGCCTGCAGGACACGAACTGGCTGCATGTGTCGCTGACCATCAGTGCTCCGCCTACGGATGGTTTCGGGCTTTACGGCAGCGGCATGTTTATCCTGAACCCGCCTTACACGCTGCCGAAACTGATGAAGGAAACGCTGCCCTGGCTCGTCGACACGCTCGGTCAGGATAAAGCCGCGCAATTCAAGATTGAGTATCGTGGCGATTGATTGAATCGAAGACGGCGCGCAGCGGACCGCGCCCCTCCGTTGCCGCTTACTTCGCCTGCGCATCGGCCTTGCGGGCAAAGTCATTGGTATAAGTGGCGTTCAAATCGATCTTGCCCGCATCGAGCCGCGTATCGAACGATGAAAGCGCACGCAACGCAGTAGCCGGACCATCGCTGGGCATCAGGCCATCAGGCGAATAGGCATCTCGAACGTTGTGAAAGGCTTCGACGTAGAGTGCCTGATCGTTGAGCAGATACGCCTTAGGGACCATCTTCACGAGGTCGGCATCGCTTACCGTCTGCAACCAACGGTCCGCACGGACAATCGCGTTGGCCAACGCCTGCGTCGTCCTGGGATTCTTCTGGATGAATGCCTCTGACGCGTAAAGCGTTGCCGCCGGCATCGTCCCGCCGAACACTTCCTGCGTGCCCTTCACCGTGCGCGTGTCGACGAGCACCTTGATTTCGCCGGCTCGCTGCAACTTTGTCATCATCGGATCGACGTTCGACAGTGCATCGATCTGGCCATTGCTCACGGCGGACAGTACCGTCGCGCCGCTGCCGACCCCGATCGCGGAGATATCGCTGCGCTGCACGCCGGCCTTGCGCAATGCGACGGTCAACACCAGATCGGTTGACGACCCGGGCGCGCTAACCCCGACTTTTGCCCCCTTGAAATCAGCCAACGATTTGATCGACCCTGCTTTTCCCTTCGTCACCGCGACAACGATCTGCGGCGCGCGCCCCATCAACACGAACGCGCGATACCGCTGGCCTTTCGCCTGCATGAACAAGGTGTGCTCATAAGCGCCCGCGCCGACATCCGCGCTGCCGCCCACGACGGCCTCCAGCGCTTTCGAACCGCCCGCGAAATCTTCGAGCGTGACGTCGAGCCCCTCGTCCTTGAAATAACCAAGCTGTTGCGCGGCGAGAACCGGCAGGTAGTAAAGTCCCGGCAAGCCGCCGACTGCCATCGTGAGCGTGGACTTTTCGGGTGCGTCTTTTGCAGTAGCAGGCAGCGTGGCTAGCGCGAGCAGCACAATGCACGCGCAGGCAGCGTGCCGCATCCAGTGGTGAGGCATTCGTTGTCTCCTGATTGGAATTATTCGAGCGGCAGGACGAAACGCAAGAGAGGCCGCGCAACGATTGTCGTTGCGCGGCCTCTCTTGCGCCATGCGCCGAAACCCCAATGGCGCTTACTCGCCCACGCTTGCCTTAGGATCGGGAGCAGCGCTCGTTACTGCGGGGCTGAGGGCGGCACTGACGGCAGAGTCGTGCGAGGGAGCGGGCTTGGGCTCGGTTGAGGACGCTGCCTACCGCCTGCGCCGACCGGCAAATTGACATATGGCGCGACAATGATCGGCACCGACGAGTCCGTCGAGAGTTCAGTCGGCGAAGCGATCGGCTGTGCCTGAACAATCCGGGCGTGCGACAGAGGCGCAGTCTGCAGGATCGTCCCGCTCTGGCCGTCGCTGATGCCGCGCTGCGTGTCGAGGATCAACGGCTGCCCGCCCGAGGCGGCATTTGCAGTCGGCAACAGGAAAGCAGTTGTCAGTAGCGCCGCGGCAATGTTGCCGCGCGTGAAACGAATCGAGCGGACTGGAAGCATAGGCGTATGAGGTTGGTTTCGAAAGCGCATGAATCCCGTCAATGCGCACAGAAAACGCTTTACCTTACCGCGACAGCAGCGTTCCGGCTAGTCGATCGTGAGAGGGCGGCCTTACTCCTGGCTCCAGCTGTAACAAAGCCCCGACGCTACGGGGCTTTCCACTTTACAGCTCCAGCTACGCGGCGCGTCCGCCGCCGGTCAGACTGACTTACAGCGAGTAACCGTTCGTTTCGAGCGAGCGAATGCGCTGCTCGAGTTGAACGATATCCGACGACGCAGCAAGGTAAGCCTCACGACGGTCGCGTTCAGCAGTTTCAAACCAGTTGCTCAACTTTTCAATGACGTATGCAAACATGATGTTCTCCAAGGATCAGAAGTGAATCCCCGGTGGATTGCACATCAGGGATATCCCTTAAAAGGGTTAACCCTGATTATATCCCTTCGGTACAACCTGGCTAGTGAAATGCCCGAATGACGAGCATTCCGTTTTGGAATGGTGCACGATGCACCGCGTCTTAAGTCACTGATTTTACGGGAGTACCATCTCTACTTTTCAGCAAAACCCAGATCTCTGGTGCGATTTCGCACCATGGTTGTGCATGAAACGATCTGGGTTGCAACAATAACGGTAAATTGGTTGCACCTTAGCCTTATGTAGCGTGGCAATGAGCCTCGGATGACGGCTCGGAATCGGCGAGCTGCTCGATAATCGGGCATTCTGGACGTGCGTCGCCGTGACAATGGGCAGCGAGATAAGCCAGCGTATCGCGCATTTCGGTGAGTTCGACAATTCGCCGGTCGAGCTCCGCGACATGCTCGAGCGCGATCGACTTTACCTCGGCGCTTGCGCGTGAGCGGTCATGCCAGAGAGCCAGCAGACGGCGAATATCCTCGACCAGAAAGCCCAGTCGCCTTGCCTGGCGGATAAATCGCAGCGAATGCACCTCCTCCGCGCCGTACAAACGATAGCCGGCCGTTGTGCGCGCTTTCGCCTTGAGCAAACCCACGCTCTCGTAATAGCGAATCATCTTCGCCGTGACGCCCGACGCCCGGGCCGCTTCACCAATGTTCATGTCCGTTCTCCCGCAGTGCGTTCAGATCGTACACCTTCCCATCATGGGAAGGTCAGTCAGCCGATAGGTGCTGGCATACAGGCATAATTCAACTGGTGCAGTTCCATTCCCTCTAGCTCCGCAAAAATACCGATGATCGAATTTCAGGTTGAAGGCATGAACTGTCAGCATTGCGTCGCAGCCGTTACGCGGGCGATCCGCGAGCAGGACGGTGCCGCGCAAGTGCGGATCGATCTCGCAGCTGGCCGCGTCTCAGTCGAGTCGAGCCAGCCCATCGATGTCCTGCGGGTAGCAATCGATGAGGCCGGCTATACCGTCGTCGACACACCTGCCAGCGGCAATTGAGGTGAGCCGCATGTTCAAGGTTGCCGTTATCGGAGCATCGGGGTTGCTGGGTCGCGCGATCGTCAATGAACTAACGCAGCAAGCCAGCTGGCAGATCGGGTCGACGGCCTTCCGTCGAGCCGGTCCGCGCATGGCCACCCTCGACGTGCGGGATGCGCAGGCAGTCGACGCATTTATCACGCGCGAAGCGCCGGATGCTATCGTCATTGCGGCAGCGGAGCGGCGCCCGGATGTTTGCGAGCACGATCTGCCGCTTGCCCGTGCACTGAACGTCGACGCGGTACGGTCCGTGGCGTCGGCGGCCAACCGGCGCGGCGCCTGGGTTCTGTCGATCTCCACCGACTATGTGTTCGACGGCGCCCACCCGCCCTATCTGCCCGACGATGCGCCCGCGCCGCTCAATGCCTACGGCCGCAGCAAGCTCGACGGCGAACTGGCGCTGCTCGAAACGGCGGAAATCGGCTGCGTGCTGCGTCTACCGCTGCTTTATGGACCGATCGTCGACTGGCCGGAGTCAGCGGTTACGAGTCTCGTGCCGGCGATCGCCGCATCGGTGCGAAGTTCGCCGGCCGCGAAGCCGGCCGTCATGGACGCATGGGCAATCCGCTACCCGACCTTCACGCCGGATGTCGCGGTGGTCATCCGGCAATTGCTCGAACGTCACGAGCGTGGCGAAGCAGTAAGCGGCATCGTCCAATGGTCCGGCGACGAACCCATGACAAAGCACGATATCGCGCAGCGCCTCACCAAGGCACTACGATTCGATGCGCAACTCACGCCGCAACATATTCCGGCTGACGCTACACCACGTCCCCACAACTGCCATCTGGACTCGGGGCGCCTCGAAGCGCTGGGCATCGGTCGGCGGACACCGTTCGACGCCGCAATCCAGCAGGTACTGGCGAAGTTTCCCTGGCAAGGCTAAACGGCGTAGTGGACGCTTCAGGATTGCCTGACTCCCTGGAACCCGCGTTAAAGAGGTGGCGCCGAGAATTCGGACAGGTCGGTAAGTGGAGGAACCGGGGCGTGAGTCGGTCATAGTGACCGGCAACAAGGAACCAGAAGATGACGAAACGCAACCGACCTGTCCGAATTCTCGGCGCCACCTCTGTTGCCATCATGAGCTTGATCCGCTCGGCGCAATTGAATGGGCTCGATCCACTCGCCTATCTGAAGGACGTCCTGACACGCTTGCCAACGCACAAGGCCAACGACATCGACGCGCTACTGCCGCATTGCTGGCAGCCTCTCTCGACCGCCGCCTAAACTCGCTCGTCAAGACGGGTTGGCTAGCCGCTTTCGAAGCAAACGGAGCCGGATACAGCGTAAGCGCCCGGCAATGTCACCTTGAACCGGCGGGTCATGAAAGCGACGATCGTGTCCACCTATTTTTTTAATGGACACGTGTACGCTATGAACGAAAATGAAGTGGGTTCTGAAGTGGTGCAGCCGAGGCGGCGCCGTCGGCACAGCAAGGAGTTCAAGGAGAAGGTGATTCGTGCGGCGATGCAGCCGAATGTGTCAATCGCTGCGGTCGCGCTGCATTACCAGTTGAATGCGAATTTGTTGCGCCGATGGGTGGCTGCACAGGAGGAACAGGACCTCGCACGTGAGGCGCGCCAGTCGATGAGCGTGCCGCCGGCGGAGTTCGTTCCGCTGCAACTGCAGGCGCCGGGCGCGGTGCCCGCTTCGACGGAGATTCAGATCGAGGTGCGCCGGGGAGCGGCGACCGTCATGGTGCGCTGGCCGCTTTGTGCCGCAGCCGATTGCGCCGCCTGGTTGCAAGGGTGGCTGCGATGATCCGCATCGAGGCGATCTGGCTGGCGACGGAGCCCATCGATATGCGCGCCGGCATCGACACGGTCCTGGCGCGTGTGGTCAAGGTGTTCGGCGCGGCACGTCCGCACCACGCCTACCTGTTCGCCAATAAGCATTCGACGCGCATGAAGGTACTGGTGTACGACGGGTTCGGTATCTGGTTGGCTGCGCGTCGCCTGAACAAGGGGCGGTTCATCTGGACGAATGGGGACCAGGCGATCGCCACCGCGCTCAATCCCGAGCAGTTGCGAGCGCTCGTGACCGGACTACCGTGGCAGACGCTCACACACGATCACGCGATTACGGTCGTGTAATACCCCCAAAGACGTAAACTGGCTTGCTTGCCGCAGCGGGTTGGGTTCTGGCAGACTGGCCCCATGAACCTGCCCGCCAACCTCGACGCTCTGAGCCCCGACGAACTGCGCACACTGGCTGCGCAGTTGATGGCTCAGGTCGGCGAGAACGAGCGGGAACTGCGCTACCGTAAGACGCGCATCGACCAGCTCACACACGAGATTGCCGTGCTCAGGCGTCTGCATTTCGGCAAGCGCAGCGAGCAGCTCAACGCCGAGCAACTGAGTCTGCTCAATGAGGCGATCGATGCCGATCTGGCAGCACTCGAAATCGAACTTGAGCAGTTGCAGCCGGATACACCACCGGATAAGCAACGACAGAAGCCCAGGCGCACACCGCTGCCTCCGCACTTGCCGCGCACCGACATCCACCATGAACCCGACGACAAGACGTGCTCCTGCGGTTGCCAGCGAGTGCGTATCGGCGAGGACGTCAGCGAGAAGCTGGACTATACGCCGGGCGTGTTCACGGTCGAGCGGCACATTCGCGGCAAGTGGGCCTGCAAGGCGTGCGAAACGCTGATTCAGGCGCCTGTTCCGCCTCATGTGATCGACAAGGGCATCCCTACCGCCGGCTTGCTCGCGCAAGTGCTGGTCGCCAAATACGGCGATCACTTGCCGCTGTACCGTCAGGAACGCATCTTCGAACGCGCGGGTCTTGCAATTCCCCAATCAACGCTTGGCGAGTGGGTTGGCGTTTGCGGCGTGCGGTTGCAGCCGCTAGTCGACGCGCTGCGCGACGAGCTTCTGCAACAGGGTGTGCTGCACGCCGATGAGACGCCGGTGCAAATGCTGGTTCCCGGTAAAGGAAAAACGCAACGCGCCTATGTATGGGCGTATGCCACCACGCAGTTCGCCGACGTGCGCGCAGTGGTCTATGAATTCGCGGATAGCCGTGCTGGCGAACATGCTCGCACGTTCCTCGGCAAATGGCGTGGCAAGCTGGTGTGTGATGATTACAGCGCCTATAAAGCCGGATTCGAGCTGGGCATCACTGAAATCGGCTGCGCGGCACATGCCAGGAGGAAGTTCTTCGAACTGTACGCCAACCACAAGAGCCAGATCGCGGAACAGGCCCTGAAATACTTCGTCGCGCTATACGACGTCGAGCGCGACGTTGCAGACCTGAAGCCCGATCGAAGATGTATCGAGCGCCAAGAGCGAGCGCGACCCATTGCCGATGCATTGCATGCCTGGATGACCGGTCAGCGCAAACTGGTCTCCGAGGGATCGGCGATCCCAGGGCACTCGACTACAGCCTCAAGCGATGGGACGCGCTTACACGCTACCTGGTCGATGGGCATGTGCCCATCGACAACAACTGGCTGGAAAATCAGATTCGTCCATGGGCCCTGGGAAGGGCGAACTGGCTCTTCGCGGGCTCTTTGCGTGCGGGCCAACGTGCAGCCGCGATTATGAGCCTGATTCGATCAGCGCAGCTCAACGGCCATGATCCATACGTCTACCTGAAAGACGTACTGAATCGCTTGCCAACGCATCGCGCCGACCACATCGCTCAGCTACTGCCTCATCGCTGGGCGCCGATCACCGCCTGATCGCTGTAGGCACTCCCCAGGGTGCCATTGCCGGGCGCTTACGATACAGCGGCCGCGACGCTGCATGGTGCCGTATGCACTGCTGCTGCGGGCAGGGTGTGTAAACGCAGAAACCCCACCTTTTCGGGGTGGGGTTTCTGGTGCTGCAGGGGAGCCTGACGATTACCTACTTTCACACGGGCAATCCGCACTATCATCGGCGTGGAGTCGTTTCACGGTCCTGTTCGGGATGGGAAGGGGTGGTACCGACACGCTATGGTCATCAGGCATGACTTGTTGTCGCGCTGCGGGGGTTCTGGGCCCGGGGCAGCACAACCAATCGGGAAGAAGTAGTTGCCGATGATGGCTCATCAGCGGGATGCGGGCTGTGATGTGTCGGGCACAACACCGGTCTCAACCTGAGCGCGTTACCCCCTTCGGGGGTGGGATCACTGTAAGCGCTGAAGCGCTAACATTGATCGACACAAAACACACTGGTTATAGGATCAAGCCTTACGGGCAATTAGTATCAGTTAGCTTAACGCATTACTGCGCTTCCACACCTGACCTATCAACGTCCTGGTCTTGAACGACCCTTCAAGGGGCTCGAAGCCCCGGGGATATCTCATCTTAAGGCGAGTTTCCCGCTTAGATGCTTTCAGCGGTTATCTCTTCCGAACATAGCTACCCGGCGATGCCACTGGCGTGACAACCGGTACACCAGAGGTTCGTCCACTCCGGTCCTCTCGTACTAGGAGCAGCCCCCTTCAAATATCCAGCGCCCACGGCAGATAGGGACCAAACTGTCTCACGACGTTTTAAACCCAGCTCACGTACCTCTTTAAATGGCGAACAGCCATACCCTTGGGACCGGCTACAGCCCCAGGATGAGATGAGCCGACATCGAGGTGCCAAACACCGCCGTCGATATGAACTCTTGGGCGGTATCAGCCTGTTATCCCCAGAGTACCTTTTATCCGTTGAGCGATGGCCCTTCCATACAGAACCACCGGATCACTATGACCTGCTTTCGCACCTGCTCGACTTGTCGGTCTCGCAGTTAAGCACGCTTATGCCATTGCACTATCAGCACGATTTCCGACCGTACCTAGCGTACCTTCGTACTCCTCCGTTACACTTTGGGAGGAGACCGCCCCAGTCAAACTGCCTACCATGCACTGTCCCCGACCCGGATCACGGGCCAAGGTTAGAACCTCAAACAAGCCAGGGTGGTATTTCAAGGACGGCTCCACGCAAACTGGCGTTCACGCTTCATAGCCTCCCACCTATCCTACACAGACCGGTTCAAAGTCCAATGCAAAGCTGCAGTAAAGGTTCATGGGGTCTTTCCGTCTAGCCGCGGGGAGATTGCATCATCACAAACACTTCAACTTCGCTGAGTCTCGGGAGGAGACAGTGTGGCCATCGTTACGCCATTCGTGCAGGTCGGAACTTACCCGACAAGGAATTTCGCTACCTTAGGACCGTTATAGTTACGGCCGCCGTTTACCGGGACTTCAATCAAGAGCTTGCACCCCATCATTTAATCTTCCGGCACCGGGCAGGCGTCACACCCTATACGTCCACTTTCGTGTTTGCAGAGTGCTGTGTTTTTATTAAACAGTCGCAGCCACCAGTTTATTGCAACCCCTTCACCCTTCTGGCGCAGGCCAGTCAAGCTACCGGGGCGTACCTTATCCCGAAGTTACGGTACCAATTTGCCGAGTTCCTTCTCCCGAGTTCTCTCAAGCGCCTTAGAATACTCATCTCGCCCACCTGTGTCGGTTTGCGGTACGGTCATCGTGAAACTGAAGCTTAGAGGCTTTTCCTGGAACCCCTTCCAGTTGCTTCGCCGCCTAAGCGGCTCGTCCCATGCCCTTGAATTACGCGCCCGGATTTGCCAAAGCGCCTTCTCCAACACAGGAACCGGGACTTCCAACACCCGGACAACCTTCCGCGATCCGTCCCCCCATCGCATTTCACAATGGTGCAGAAATATTAATCTGCTTCCCATCAGCTACGCATTTCTGCCTCGCCTTAGGGGCCGACTCACCCTACGCCGATGAACGTTGCGTAGGAAACCTTGGGCTTACGGCGAGGGGGCCTTTCACCCCCTTTATCGCTACTCATGTCAGCATTCGCACTTCCGATACCTCCAGCACACTTTCCAGTGCACCTTCGCAGGCTTACGGAACGCTCTCCTACCATGCACATTGCTGTGCATCCGCAGCTTCGGTATATTGCTTAGCCCCGTTACATCTTCCGCGCAGGACGACTCGATCAGTGAGCTATTACGCTTTCTTTAAAGGGTGGCTGCTTCTAAGCCAACCTCCTGACTGTTTTAGCCTTCCCACTTCGTTTCCCACTTAGCAATATTTGGGGACCTTAGCTGGCGGTCTGGGTTGTTTCCCTCTTGACACCGGACGTTAGCACCCGATGTCTGTCTCCCGTGATTGCACTCTTCGGTATTCGGAGTTTGCTATGGCGAAGTAATCCGCAATGGACCCTTCAACCATGACAGTGCTCTACCCCCGAAGGTGATACACGAGGCACTACCTAAATAGTTTTCGGAGAGAACCAGCTATTTCCAGGTTTGTTTAGCCTTTCACCCCTATCCACAGCTCATCCCCTAACTTTTCAACGTTAGTGGGTTCGGACCTCCAGTACGTGTTACCGCACCTTCATCCTGGCCATGGATAGATCACCTGGTTTCGGGTCTACACCCAGCGACTGAACGCCCTGTTCGGACTCGCTTTCGCTACGCCTGCCCTAATCGGTTAAGCTTGCCACTGAATGTAAGTCGCTGACCCATTATACAAAAGGTACGCCGTCACCCCGCTTTAAGCGCTCTCGCGCTTAAATCCGCCCTAAGCGCGCAGCTGTCCTGTTTCAGACTCGATGTCTTTTGACGCACTCACTTCGTGAGCGCGCCCAAAGCGCTTAAAGCGGGGCTCCGACTGTTTGTATGCATGCGGTTTCAGGATCTGTTTCACTCCCCTCCCGGGGTTCTTTTCGCCTTTCCCTCACGGTACTGGTTCACTATCGGTCGATCACGAGTATTTAGCCTTGGAGGATGGTCCCCCCATCTTCAGACAGGATTTCACGTGTCCCGCCCTACTTCTCGTACACCCAGTTCTTCCTCGCTGTTTTCGCCTACAGGGCTATCACCTGCTATGGCCGCACTTTCCAGAGCGTTCGGCTAACAACAAAGATAAAGAGTACAGGCTGCTCCCATTTCGCTCGCCACTACTCTGGGAATCTCGGTTGATTTCTTTTCCTGCGGTTACTTAGATGTTTCAGTTCACCGCGTTCGCTTCACATGGCCTATGTATTCAGCCATGGATACCTCAAAAGAGGTGGGTTTCCCCATTCGGACATCTTCGGATCAAAGCTCGTTTGCCAGCTCCCCGAAGCTTTTCGCAGGCTACCGCGTCCTTCATCGCCTGTGATCGCCAAGGCATCCACCACATGCACTTGTTCGCTTGACCCTATAACGAGTGTGTCTTCCCGGGCCCCGACGGGGACCGTGTCCTCACACACATTACAGGTTGAGTATTCGTGTTGCGCCGTATTCCAAAGCAATCTTTCGATCACCTTTAAAATACATCGATACAATCACAACCCTGATTCACCTACTCGGACACCCATCTCGAGGCACCCTTTCGTGAATCTCTTTACTACTTCTTCCTGATTGTTAAAGAACGACAGCCGATAGCATGATCACCGATCACCTATCACTCTGACTGGCTCAATCGCCAATGCAAAACGCTCTGCACCGCATACCGCCGGCAGAACACTGCGCATTGAGGATTGGTGGAGGATGACGGGATCGAACCGACGACCCCCTGCTTGCAAAGCAGGTGCTCTCCCAGCTGAGCTAATCCCCCAGTCATGCACGCACACCGCTGTGCGCATCCGCTACCCCAGGGGTGCACCGATCAGCCACCGCAGACAATGGTGGGTCTGGATGGATTCGAACCATCGACCCCCGCCTTATCAAGACGGTGCTCTAACCGACTGAGCTACAGACCCCTGAGTCTGTCTTTTTCACAGCCGATAAGCGTGAGCGCTCAACGTTGAACACGTGTTGGCTCGAGAAAGGAGGTGATCCAGCCGCACCTTCCGATACGGCTACCTTGTTACGACTTCACCCCAGTCATGAATCCTACCGTGGTGACCGTCCTCCTTGCGGTTAGACTAGCCACTTCTGGTAAAACCCACTCCCATGGTGTGACGGGCGGTGTGTACAAGACCCGGGAACGTATTCACCGCGGCATGCTGATCCGCGATTACTAGCGATTCCAGCTTCACGCAGTCGAGTTGCAGACTGCGATCCGGACTACGATCGGTTTTCTGGGATTGGCTCCCCCTCACGGGTTGGCAGCCCTCTGTTCCGACCATTGTATGACGTGTGAAGCCCTACCCATAAGGGCCATGAGGACTTGACGTCATCCCCACCTTCCTCCGGTTTGTCACCGGCAGTCTCCCTAGAGTGCTCTTGCGTAGCAACTAGGGACAAGGGTTGCGCTCGTTGCGGGACTTAACCCAACATCTCACGACACGAGCTGACGACAGCCATGCAGCACCTGTGCGACGGTTCTCTTTCGAGCACCCCGGCCTTTCAGCCAGGCTCCGTCCATGTCAAGGGTAGGTAAGGTTTTTCGCGTTGCATCGAATTAATCCACATCATCCACCGCTTGTGCGGGTCCCCGTCAATTCCTTTGAGTTTTAATCTTGCGACCGTACTCCCCAGGCGGTCAACTTCACGCGTTAGCTACGTTACCAAGTCAATGAAGACCCGACAACTAGTTGACATCGTTTAGGGCGTGGACTACCAGGGTATCTAATCCTGTTTGCTCCCCACGCTTTCGTGCATGAGCGTCAGTATTGGCCCAGGGGGCTGCCTTCGCCATCGGTATTCCTCCACATCTCTACGCATTTCACTGCTACACGTGGAATTCTACCCCCCTCTGCCATACTCTAGCCCGCCAGTCACAAATGCAGTTCCCAGGTTAAGCCCGGGGATTTCACATCTGTCTTAACGAACCGCCTGCGCACGCTTTACGCCCAGTAATTCCGATTAACGCTCGCACCCTACGTATTACCGCGGCTGCTGGCACGTAGTTAGCCGGTGCTTATTCTTCCGGTACCGTCATCCCCCCGCCGTATTAGGGCTGAGGTTTTCTTTCCGGACAAAAGTGCTTTACAACCCGAAGGCCTTCTTCACACACGCGGCATTGCTGGATCAGGGTTGCCCCCATTGTCCAAAATTCCCCACTGCTGCCTCCCGTAGGAGTCTGGGCCGTGTCTCAGTCCCAGTGTGGCTGGTCGTCCTCTCAGACCAGCTACAGATCGTCGCCTTGGTAGGCCTTTACCCCACCAACCAGCTAATCTGCCATCGGCCGCCCCTTGAGCGCGAGGTCTTGCGATCCCCCGCTTTCCTCCTCAGAGCGTATGCGGTATTAATCCGGCTTTCGCCGGGCTATCCCCCACTCCAGGACACGTTCCGATGTATTACTCACCCGTTCGCCACTCGCCACCAGGGTTGCCCCCGTGCTGCCGTTCGACTTGCATGTGTAAGGCATGCCGCCAGCGTTCAATCTGAGCCAGGATCAAACTCTTCAGTTCAAACCTGTTACTGTTTTTCGGTTGTTTTACCAACCGGTCGCTCACTCAACGTACTGACGAATGATCCAGCCGTCTCGCGACGGCCAAACCTTCCTTTCATTACTGTGTGAGACTTGATACCTTCGCCTGTCCTGACCGGCCCCGAAGGACCCGCCAGCGCGTCGCCATCAAGCGCCCACACTTATCGGCTGTTAGTTTTTAAAGATCGATCCGCGTCGCGCGCCGCACCGGTCAGACCACCCTCCGGTACCGCCTCGCCCTGCGTCGCTGCATCAGCAGCAGAGAAACGAGATTATGAAGAACTTCCGCTATGTCGTCAACAGGTTTCTTTAACCACCCCAGCCCGCCAACCACCTCGCAAAGCCTTGCCAACCCTGGCTTCCCGCTTCCCCGCGCCTTCTTCCGAAAGCACGAAAGACCGGAATTCTAGCCAGCCTCCCGCACCCTTGCAAGCACTAGGCTGAATTATTTTTTTCAGGGTGCTTTTTCGACGCGCCGCGACTCCTCAGTCGATCCAGATTCCGGTTTCATTCCGGAAGCCAGTGCACTGGCCGCAGGCGAGCCGATCGTCCAGTCATGCAATACGGTATAGGCCACGGCTAGCAGCGTCGGCCCGATAAAAACACCAAGGAAGCCAAACGCGAACGCGCCGCCAAGGATGCCGAGCATGACGAGAATCAACGGCATGTCGCTACTCTTGCCGATGAGGATCGGCTTGATCACGTTATCCGACATGCCTACTGCCACCACACCCCACACCACAAGGAAGATTGCCCAGCCCGTCTCGCCCCCGTGATAAAGCCAGATCGCCGCGGGCAGCCAGACGATCACCGGGCCGCCCGGCACCACAGACAGAAAGAAAGTCGCGAGACCGAGCAGCGCCGGCGCCGGGACACCCGCGATCCAGCATCCGAAGCCGGCCAGAATGCCCTGCACGAGCGCCGTCCCGAGAATGCCATACACGACACCCTTTACCGTATTGCCAGCGAGCGCCAGCAGATAATCGGCACGCTCGCCGGCAATTCGTCGCATCCCGGCGGTCAGCCACGCCGCCGCGCCCTCGCCGCCGGTGTAGAAGAAAAACGCGAGGATAATACTGAGCGCAAGCAGTCCGACCCCGTGCGTCACTACAACGGCCGCTGCAAGGATCCACTTGCCGGCAGGCGCGGCCAGCGTCCGCACCTGCGCGAGCATTTCAGAATCGCTGCTGGTCACGCGCTCCCAGAACGACTCGATATTCGAACCGACGAGCGGTATCTGCGCCACCCATGCCGGCAAGTCCGGCAGGCCCGAATCGAAAAGCTTCTCCACCAGCGCCACGATGTCTTGCACGTGCGCACCGAACGCGAATCCGGCATAAACGAACGGTCCAAGCAATACGATCAGGATGATGAACACGATCAGGGTGGCCGCCCACTTGCGTCGGCCGCCCAGCGCCGCTGCCAGCTTCCGGTACAGCCCCCACGAGCTGTAGCTCAGAATCGCGCCCCACAACAATGCCGTCGTAAACGGCGCCAACACCAGCAGCGAACCACCCACGAGTATGAGCAGCGCGAACACAGCGGCAAGCCGCTCGATCAGTTGGTCCAGCTTCATTGTGAGCCCCCGGTTATGCCAGACTGCGGCCACAAAGGCGCACACACCCGGCCCGGGCGGCGCCCATCGCTGGAAGTATAGGAACCCTGGGTGCCGCGCATGAAACGACAGTTCGAGGCGACGCAGCAACAATGCCATCCGGGCAACTTCGAACACCCGGTCTTCCAGGGCGAGCAGCCTATGCCGTCCGGCTTGCCCCTTCAAAAGATATAAAGGCACAGAAAAGACTAGAATATACGGTTCTGTGCACCCAAAACTCTGGATTTATGCGCTCGCGAATCGCCAAACGTCTCCCTCCTGACGCCGACAAGCTTGTCGGTCTCTCGCTCGCGCTCTTCGCGTCGGGCAGCCGCACCGAAGATCGCTTCTGGGAAGCGAAACTCGACGCGCTGCTGGCGAAAATCGTCCGCAATGGCAACCAGACCACGCTGGATGCTGCTCTCGATCATCTGCAACAGAATCACCCGGACGCGTACGGCGCCCTCGCAGACATGGCCGAAACGCACAGCGAATCGTTCCAGATCGACTACAACGGCGTACTCCACGAGGCCCTGTTGATCGCTGCCCCGGTGCTCGCCTGGACCCGCTACGCGATTCCGTCCGGCCCGCTCAAGGGCGACGCGGCCGATGCACTCCGCGCCCACCTGCAGGCACATGTGCTGGCAGCGGACACGCGCGTCGCCATGGCGCCGTTCCTCTACAGCATCGACCAGTTGCCGCGCCACCACGTCGAAACGTGGCGGGTTGCACAGCAACTTGCGCAAACAGCAGTCGGCGGCCACAGCGCGAAGATCAACTTCGGCGAACTGCCGGAAACGTCGCCGATCCTGGCCGACCCGCGCTTTCTGCTCGCTGTCGTCGCGGCACCGGTCGGCGCCCCCGTCTTCCGCTGGCAGGAAGAGGAACACGGTAGCCGCATCGAACGCGGCCAGTGCCTCGAACAGTGGGCGACGCAGGGCGGCGCCAATCTGTCGGTGGTACTCCCGGGTTGCGAGTTCGAATGTCTGCTCCCCGACGCCTACTACTCCGCGTGCCGCGACGCCGATGAACGCGTGCGCCCGCATACCGTCCGGACGGCCGTGCGCTATCTGTTCGACACGATCGGCGCTGCGCCACAGGAATTGCGCGCTGTGGTCGCAGGATTCGGCGAAAGGCACATCGACGAATATCGCATCGGCTTTACGCGTCGCGGCAGCAATGAGGTGATCTATGGTGTCGTTTGGCCGCTCTACGGACGCGAAAACGGCGAACCCGGTATCGACGAGGAACCGCAGGAAACGTCCCCTGCCGACGGCCCGCTCGAAGAAATCGTCGCGCTGCTGAAGGAAACCGGCGTCACCGAAGTCCGCCGCCACGCGGGCCGCTTCGAACCCGAATATTGTGACGACTGCGGCGTACCGCTCTACGCGGATCCGCTTGGTGAAATCGTGCATGCCGAAATGCCGGAAGACGCAGAACCAGCGCAACCTCATTTTCACTGACAAACACGCCGCCAGATTCTGACAGCCCCGCCACCTGCGGGGCTTTTTTCTTAGTGCTCTCCCTATGCCTTTCGGACAGGCAGTCCTGCGCCCAGGAATTTGTCATCATTGGGCCGGTGACGCATCACGAGGCGTCCGGCACTGCCCGGCTCCTTCACATCGCGTCATCCCGACCGACTCATCAGGAGGCAAGGCATGCGATTCTCGGTTCTCAACTCGGAAGCCGAAAGGCGCGAAGGACTCAAGGCTCTGTTACGACAGATCGATCGCCAGGCGCGTTTCAGCGAAGCGCAGGACTGGCGTCAGGCAGACCGGACATTACGCCGGCTCAGACCCGATCTGCTCGTGATCGACTGGGAAGACTGGATGCGCATCAGCGACGCCCGCGCGTTGTTCGCGGCGCATCCCGCGTTACCCGTCGCGGTACTCACAGACGACGCATCGCCCGCCACGGTGCGCGGCCTGATCGACGAAGGCGTGCTCGGCGTGATTCCGCGTGGAACCAATCCTGACGTGATCGTCCGGGCGTTCGAAATGGCTCTGCTAGGCAGTCACTATGTGCCGGCGGGCGCGCTGGCGCTCGAGTCGCCGCCTGCGCCCGGCGTCCCCGCCCGCAGACCCAATACCGGCAATCAGAAGCCACCACGGCGGACAAGGCTCACAGGTGGGTTGTCGCCGCGGCAGGAGCAGATCATGCGCTGCGTGCATATGGGTAGCACCAACAAGATGATTGCCCGCACTCTCGGCATCAGCGAAGGCACGGTCAAAATTCATCTCGCCAGTATTTTCCAGCAGCTCGGCGCACCAAACCGCGCTGCTGCGGTTGCGATCTACAACGGCTGGCTCGCCTCCCAACTCGAAGTGTTGCGCTCTGGCGAAGAATGCACGCCGCGACCTGCACTCGGTCAGACTGGCGCTGTTCCACTACGCCTCCGCGCGAATCGCCGCTTCAAATATCCGTTGCCGGCAAACGACGCCGGCGGCGCCGTCGCTACCGCGGCGGAACCCACGACACCGTTCGGCGAACCACCTCCCTGGTCGGCGCAATGACCGTCCACAGCACTTGCCAGCGAATCTCGAGCACGGCTGGCACGGATTCCGCTCACACCTTTTTCTGTCCAACGAGTAATATGAGTACATGGGTTTCCTCTACACACCGCTTCCGCTCTGGGTCGCTGTCGGTGGCTGGATCGCCACTGCGATGCTGCTTGCGCTCGCGCTGTGGAAGAACCCTTTCAAACGTCTTCAGGATGCCACGCTGCAGCACGTCTGGCTCTCGCTTATCGTCGCGATGTCAGTGCTGTGGGCGAGTAATGCATGGCTCGAGGACGGCACCGTCATGCACCTGCTTGGCGCGACGCTTGTAGTGACGCTCTTCGACTGGGCGCTCGCGCTGATCGCAATGGCAGCGGTCACGGGCATGGCCGCCGTGATCTTCGATGCACCCTGGCAAGGTATCGCACTCACTTTCCTGATTTTTGGCGCATTGCCGGTGGCTGTATCGACGCTTCTGCAACGGGCGATCATCAAATGGTTGCCACACAATCTGTTCGTCTTCATTGTCGGCCAGGGTTTCCTGTCCCCGGCTATTGCGGTGACGGTAACAGCTTTGGCGGCGGTCGCCTCGCACGTTGCCCTGACGGGCGGATCGATGACAGTGGTGCCCGTGGCCTACGCCTTCAGCATCTTCCTTCTGGCCTCCGGCGAAGCGTGGTTTACCGGCATGTCGACGGCATTGATTGCCGTTTACCGGCCGGCCTGGGTGACCACATACGACGTGCGGCGCTATCGGCTCGGCGGCCCGCGAATCTGAGAATCCGCGACACCCGTCATTACGCTGTTTAGATGGCGTCGTGAAACCTGGGACTATCCCGCACAAGCTTTTTATCGATGCAGCGTGTGCCTGGCTCAACGCAATGCAGCGTGCTGCGCCAGCACAATTTGGAGAATCATTTCCGGCACGCCGCGTCTGTCGAGCTCGCCCACCAGGACGCCTCAGAAAATGTGTGTCAGGATTGAACTACTTCTCGTCATCGGGCATCTTACGTGCCTGATGTCTCACTAAACACTTTGATAGATGGATCGCACCAACGCACCCCGCCGATTGCTGCGGTTGGTCGGCCGGCTAGGGGCAATTGCCGCGAGTATCTCGCTCGTGTGCATTGCTCCGGCGTTCGCCGATCAACTCGAACAGCACAACGAACTCGCCAGTAAATTCATCACTGAAATGCACGCCGATCCGCTGGTTGCGGACTGCGCCGCGCATGCCAACTTCGTGGCGAGTACCTCAACCGCATTCGATCACGTCGAATTCCCTCCCAGCTCTTTCGACAGCGCACACGCTTCCATCACGCCATGGAACGATTCGTTTAACGAAGGCAAGCAGCGCGTCAAGGTCGACAACATTGTCACCGTCGAAGGTCTCGGCGTACCGCAGAGCGGCAATGGCTCGCCAATGGATCTGAAATTCCGCTGCGGCTATGTCGGTAGCCAGATGCTTGCCTTTAGCTGGAACGATCCGGTGCCGCCCGCAAAGGCGCATAGCGGCGCGTCGTCGAGCAAGAAGAAAGGCGCCAAGGGCAAGCATGGGGCGGGCGGCAAAGCGTCGAAAAAGTCGACCTCGTCAAAATCGAGCAGCAAGCCTTCGCGCAATACCAGTTCGTCGAAATCAGCCGCGCAGAAGAAGTCGCACTGACAGAGCCGTCTCTTGCGCCGCAGTGGGGAATACGCAATGACCCGCTGCAGTATGCAAACAAAAAGCGGGGAGTGCGCGTCTAGCGCACTCCCCGCTTTTCCGCATCCGGCTACGCGCTGCTACGCAAAGACTTCGACGTGTCGCAGGATCGCCTGGAGCATCGCCGCACCCAGCGATGCGCTTCGCTCGCCATTCCAGCCCACGCGCTCATCGGGTAGATTCGCGTTGTCCTTGAACGGCATCTCCAGCGTGAGCGAAAGACAACCGAACTCGTTCCCCACGTACTTCGACGCAAGCTTCAACGCGTCCTGCCGGTATTTGCCCGACTCGTAGCCGTACTTGTCCTGGAAATCCGGACTTGCCAGCCTGAAGGCCTCGATGAAGGCCTTCTGCTCCTGCGCCTGCCGTTCCGTGAAACCCGGCAACATCTCCGAGCCCGCGACAAACACATACGGCAACACTTCATCGCCGTGAATGTCGAAGAACAGATCGCAACCGATCGCGTGAATCGCATCGCGCACGAGCAGCACTTCGGGACTGCGCACCGCGTCCGGTTCCATCCACTCGCGGTTCAGATTCGCGCCCGCTGCATTGGTGCGCAGGTTGCCATGCACGCTGCCGTCGGGATTCATGTTCGGCACAATATGAAACACGGCATGCTCGTAGAGCTTGCGTGCAACCGGATCGCCCGCCCAGTCGCCCCAACCGGCGAGGCGCTTCACCAGCCCCTCGACAAACCACTCCGCCATCGTCTCGCCTGGATGCTGGCGCGCAATGATCCAGATTTTCTTCTTTGGGGTGGGCGTTCCGTCTTCGCCGATGTCGGGGGCGCCAAGCGTGAGCAGCGACATCGGCCGGCCTTCAACGGTGCGCCCCAGTTCCGTCAGCGTTGCCTGCGGCATCTGCTGGACCGCGCCGAGAAATTCCGAGTGGCGCTCTTCGCTGTAGGGCTCGAAGTACGCGTAGTAGATGCGGTCGAAGTCTGGAGTGTGATCGATCGTCAGCACGTGGCCATCGTAAGAAGTCGGCACGCGGAACCAGTTCACGCGGTCGTAGCTCGCCATCGCGTGATAGCCGTGCCAGCCCTCGGCGAAGGCGCACTCGTGGGCGTTCTCAAAGGTCATCACGCAGCGCTCGCCAGCCGCGCCTGACAGACGGAAGTAGAACCACTGCGCAAATTCGGCGTGGCTGTCGCGGCGCACGCGCAGGCGGATGTCGCTGGCCTCTGCGCAGGACAGGACTTCGATTGCGCCTGCATCGAAGTTACTGGTGATCGAAAGCGTCATGATGATATTCCCTGCCTGTGTGCCTCGCGTCGTCCGCTTATTCAGCGACGCGGCGGCGAAAAACGTAGGTGGAATCGTTCGAGGCGTCCGCATCGAACGCGTAGCCTTCGGCGTCGAAACCCTTCAGCGCTCCCGGCGCGTGGAGACGGTTTTCCACCGCGTAGCGTGCCATCAGGCCGCGCGCGCGCTTCGCGTGAAAGCTGATGATCTTGTAACGGCCGCCCTTCCAGTCCTCGAAGACCGGCGTGATCACCGGCGCGTCCAGCAGCTTCGGCTTGACGGACTTGAAGTACTCGTTCGACGCGCAGTTGACCAGTACCTGCGCCGCCTGTGCGTTCTTCTTCAACTGCGAATTCAGCGCGTGCGTGATGCGCTCACCCCAGAACGCGTAGAGATCCTTGCCGCGCGCGTTCTCGAAGCGCGTGCCCATCTCCAGGCGATACGGCTGCAGCAGATCGAGCGGGCGCAGCAGCCCGTACAGTCCCGACAGCACGCGGACATGATTCTGCGCGTAGTCGAGATCGGCGGCTGACAGCGACTTTGCATCGAATCCTTCGTATACGTCGCCGTTGAACGCAAGCACCGCCTGCTTGGCGTTGCTCGTATCGAACTTCGAAGACCAGTCTGCGTAACGCTGGAAGTTGAGCCGCGCAAGCGGATCGGAAATGTCCATCAGCGTAGATATCTCCTGCGGTGACAGGCGCCGCAAGCCGCCGATCAGTTCCGCCGCGTCATCGACAAAATCCGGGATCGTATGCTTTTTGACGTGCGGGGGTGTTTCGTAGTCGAGGGATTTGGCCGGCGACAGAACGATTATCATAGAGGCTCACAGGCACGCCGTGCCTGATGGTCAAAGACGAAAGCCCGATTGTAACGAATGCACGGTTCCAATGCCTCACGCGGAGCGCTCCGCGTTGTCCTCGATTCGAACGTATGGATCGATATCCTCGTGTTCGACGACCCTCACACACGTCCGATCCGCGCGGCCCTCGAACGCGGCGCGCTGACCGCGCTGATTGACGCTCGCTGTCTCGCCGAACTGACGTTCGTGCTCGACTATCCGCAGTTTGCGCAGCGCGCGCTCGACAAGGCCGCGGCACTCGCTACGGTGGCGCGCCTGTCGCAGACGGTCGCGCCACCCGCACCCGCCGAAGACGCGCGCCCCCTGCCGAAGTGCAAGGACCGCGACGATCAGAAGTTTCTCGAACTCGCTCACGCGGCCGGCGCCGACTGGCTCGTCTCGAAGGATCGGGCCGTGCTGAAACTGGCTCGACGCGTCGCGCGCGACTTCGGTTTTCAGATCGCGCAACCGGCTCCGTTCGTGGCTGCGTGCGCCCTGCCCATCGAGACGCCTGCCGAAGCCGCCGCGCACGCCTGATGCCAGCGTGATGCCCGACTGAAACCCGCTCCGCCGCCCGATTCTCTACAATCAAACTTTCGCCCTCAACCCAGACCTTCGCTTAACGCTCCGGACAGCGCCATGAATGCACCGCACGACACGCCGAGGACTCCGACCTTTCCGTCCCGCCTCCCGAACGTCGGCACGACGATCTTCACCGTGATGAGCGCGCTTGCCGCGCAGAAAAACGCCGTAAACCTCGGCCAGGGTTTTCCGGACTTCGATTGCGATCCGCGCATTGTCGACGCCGTGACTGACGCGATGCGCGACGGGCACAACCAGTATCCGCCGATGGCCGGCCTCCCGCCGCTGCGCGAGGCGATCTCGGACAAGATCGCGAGCCTCTACGGCCGCCGCTATGACGCCAACAGCGAGATCACGGTCACGGCTGGCGCAACACAGGCGCTGCTGACCGCGATCCTCTGCACGGTCCATCCCGGGGACGAGGTGATCGTGGTCGAGCCGACCTACGACAGCTATCTGCCGTCGATCGAACTCGCTGGCGGCAAGCCGGTGTTCGTCACGCTCGAGGCGCCCGACTACGCCATTCCGTTCGACAGGCTCGCAGCCGCGATCACGCCGAAAACACGTCTGTTGCTGATCAACACGCCGCACAACCCGACCGGCACGGTCTGGCGCGAAGACGACATGCGCAAGCTCGAAGAGATCGTGCGCGGCACCAACGTGCTGATCCTCTCCGACGAAGTCTACGAACACATGGTGTACGACGGCGCGCCGCACGAAAGCGTCGCGCGCTATCCGGAACTGGCCCGGCGCAGCTTCGTCGTGTCGAGCTTCGGCAAGACGTATCACGTCACGGGCTGGAAAGTCGGCTACGTCGCCGCGCCCGCAGCGCTCACCGAAGAATTCCGCAAGGTCCATCAGTTCAACGTGTTCACCGTGAACACCCCGATGCAGCTCGGCCTCGCCCAGTACATGCACGACCCGGCACCGTATCTCGAACTGCCCACGTTCTATCAGAAGAAACGTGACTTCTTCCGCGCCGGCCTCGCCGGTTCGCGCTTCAAGCTGCTGCCCTGCGAAGGCACCTATTTTCAGTGCGTCGACTATTCGGCGATCAGCGATCTGCCCGAGGCCGACTTCGCACAATGGCTGACCGGTGAAGTCGGCGTCGCGGCGATCCCTGTCTCGGCGTTCTATCACGAGTCACACGAATCGGGCGTGGTGCGCTTCTGCTTCGCGAAAAAGGAAAGCACGCTCGCCACCGCGCTCGAACGGCTGGCGCGTCTCTGAGATGGTGCGTGCGATGATGCGAACGAACCAGCGTTCTTCGTCATCGCGCCACAGCACCGCATGCGCGCGGCCGCGCGCGTGCAGCCGCACGCCAGCGTCGCCGTCGCGCTCAGCCCTTCTGGCGCCGTTGCGCCTCGACGCAGGCCTTGCGGTCAGCCGACACGCGCTGCGCGGCCGGGCGCTCGCCCACCGCCTTCACATACGCCTTCCAGTCGATGCCGGCATCGAGCAGAAAGTCGCGCCCGTAGATGATCTGCGTCGCCATGCCGACGAGCGGCACGCTCACGAATCCCGCCGCGTCCGCCACGCCGAAACGCTCCCCGCGCAGATATGGCCCGAACTTCGCGAGCCGCCTGAAACCGCTGATATGATGGGCAAGCAGTTTTTCGACGCGCCCTTTGGTCGCGTCGGTGATGGTGCCGCCAAAGAACGCCTGCTTGTAGAGATGACGGACGGTCAGTTCGAGATGGACATCGACGAAGAAGATCATCTCGCGTTCTTTCGCGGCTTCCCACGGGTCGGCGGAAAAGATCTGCCTGTCGGGATAGCGCGCCGCCAGATATTCGACGATCGCCTGCGACTCGCACAGATCGCCTTCTTCCGTCTGGAGAAACGGAACTTTGCCAAGCGGCGAATGCGCGAGCAGCGCTTCGTCCTGGCTCGGAATCACGAGCACTTCCTCAAAAGGGATGTCATGCTCGAGCAGCACGAATTTCACCTTGTTGTAGTAGTTGGACAGCGCGAAACCGCACAGTTTGATCATCAGGTGTCTCCATTCGGCCTGCTTGCGCCGTGTGAGGGGAACCGCACTTGAAGTGTCAGCGGCCGCTTTGACTAATCATCCCAGAAATTGCACGATCGTGCTATTCTAAAAACAACCATGGAGTCGAGTCTTACCATGACCTCTCGTCAATTCAGCATCGAAACTATCGGCATCGTCGGCACGGGCGCGATGGGACGCGGCATCGCACAGATCGCAGCCCTCTCCGGCCTGACTGTGCGTCTTTTCGACGCCAATCCGGAAGCGGTCGGCGCGGCACGCGACTATCTCGCCGACACGTTCGCAAAACTGACCGGCAAAGGCAAGCTCGACCAGGCCCGCGCTCATGCGGCGCTGGCATGCGTATCCGGCGCGGCGGCCGTCAGCGAGCTTGCCGGCTGCGATCTCGTGATCGAAGCGATCGTCGAAAAGCTCGACGTCAAACGCGCGCTCTTGCGCGAACTCGAAACGGTCGTGGGCAGCAACTGCGTGCTGGCGTCGAATACTTCGTCGCTGTCGATCACTGCGATTGCGGCGGGCTGCCAGGACCCCGCGCGGGTCGTGGGGTACCACTTCTTCAATCCCGTGCCGCTGATGAAAGTCGTCGAAGTGATTGACGGCCTGCGCAGCGATCCGGCAGCAGGCGATGCGCTGATGGCCCTCACGCGCCGCATGGGCCACACGCCAGTGCGCGCGAAGGACATGCCGGGCTTCATCGTCAATCACGCCGGACGCGGGATGAATACCGAAG
Organism: Paraburkholderia sp. BL10I2N1; assembly: GCF_004361815.1. Lineage (NCBI taxonomy): Bacteria > Pseudomonadati > Pseudomonadota > Betaproteobacteria > Burkholderiales > Burkholderiaceae > Paraburkholderia > Paraburkholderia sp. BL10I2N1. The sequence continues at coordinate 4,596,808 of NZ_SNWA01000001.1, forward strand.
GTCTGCGGGTTGCGGGTGAAGGTGTCGCGAGCTTTGTCGACATCGACCGCATCCTGCGCGAGCAGGCCGGCTTCCGGCTCGGGCCGTTCGAGCTGCTCGACCTCACTGCCCTCGACGTCTCGCATCCGGTGATGGAGTCGATCTACCACCAGTTCTACGAAGAGCCACGCTATACGCCGTCGCCGATTACCGGCACCAGGCTCGCAGGTGGGTTGATCGGTCGCAAGGTCGGTGAGGGGTTCTATCAGTACGTCGACGGCAAGCAGCAGGTTGCGGCCGAAGCGAGCGCCCCGACGGACTTGCCAAAGCGCGTCTGGGTCAGCAGGCGCTATCCGGAAGCGCGCGAAGCGGTGCTGGAAATCGTCGCGAAAAGCGGCGTCGCGCTCGATGACGACGCAACGCCAGCGGCCGATTCGCTGATCGTCGTCACGCCGTTCGGACACGATGCCTCGACAGCCGCCGTCGATGAAGGCCTCGACGCGAGCCGCGTGGTCGCCTTCGATGCACTGTTCCCGCTCGTGGGCGCGCAACGTCGCACGCTGATGACGACGCCAGCCACGACGCGCGCCGCGCGCGACGCCGGTCACGCACTGTTCGCGTCCGACGGCGTACCCGTTACCGTGATCCGCGACTCGACTGGCTTCGTCGCGCAACGTGTAGTCGCGACCATCGTCAACATCGGTTGCGACATCGCGCAGAAGAGAATCGCGTCGCCACGCGATATCGATCTCGCCGTGACGCTCGGTCTCGGCTATCCCCGCGGGCCGCTGGCGCTTGGCGATGCGCTCGGCGCGAAGACGATCCTCGCGATCCTGCGCAACATCTCGAGCGTGCTCCAGGAGCCGCGCTATCGCCCCTCGCCGTGGCTCGCGCGGCGTGCGCAGCTCGGCCTTTCGCTAACGCAGCCTGACGTTGCCGACATCGACGCAAAGGATTCCCAATGAGCGCAGAACTCCTCGCCTCCCGACCCGCTGAAAGCGAATCGACGCTCGTCCTCACGCTGTCGAATCCCGGCGCGCGCAACGCGCTGCATCCGGACATGTACGCCGCCGGCATTGAAGCGCTCGACACTGCCGAGCGCGACGCGTCGATCCGCGCGATCGTGCTCACCGGCGCCGACCAGTTCTTCTGCGCAGGCGGCAACCTCAACCGCCTGCTCGAAAACCGTGCGAAAGAACCCGCCGTGCAGGCGCAAAGCATCGACCTGCTCGGCGAGTGGATCGCCGCGCTGCGGGCGTCGACGAAACCGGTGATCGCAGCAGTGGAAGGCGCGGCGGCCGGCGCGGGTTTTTCGCTGGCGCTCGCATGCGACCTGATCGTCGCCGCCGACGAAGCGAAGTTCGTCATGTCATACGCGCGCATCGGACTGACGCCGGATGGCGGTGGCTCGTGGTTCCTCGCGCGCGCCTTGCCGCGCCAGCTGGCGGCCGAAGTGCTGTTCGAGGGCAAGCCGATCGTCGCGACGCGTCTCCATGAACTTGGCGTCGTGAACCGGCTCGCGAAAGCGGGCGCTGCGCGCGATGCAGCAATCGCCTGGGCCGACGACCTCGGCAAGATCTCGCCGAATGCGCTGGCGCGGATCAAGGGGCTCGTCGACGCGGCTGGTGCGCAACCGCTCGCGGATCATCTGGTGGCCGAGCGCGACAGTTTCGTCGCCTCGCTGCATCACGGCGACGCGCTGGAGGGCATCACAGCATTCCTCGAAAAGCGTTCCCCGGTGTACAGATGAGCGAACCGCAGAACGCCACATTCCAGTTGCCGGAACGCCGACGCATCTATTTGATGCGCCACGGCGACGTAACCTATTTCGACGCATCGGGCCGCGCAATCGATCCGGAAACCGTGCCGCTGAACGCCGCCGGTCGCGAGCAGGCGAGCGCCGCCGGTCGTGTGTTTGCCGGACAGCAGGTCCGCTTCGATCGGGTGATCGCGAGCGGCCTGCCACGCACCGTCGAGACGGCGCAACGCGTGCTCGCTGAAACCGGGCAGCAGGTCGAACTGGAGATCGAGCCCGCGTGGCAGGAAATTCGTGGCGGCAAGCTTGGCAGCATTCCCGCCGAAGACCTCGAAGCGGCCTTCCTCAGCGCGTTCGACGGCATCGTGCCCGAAGAGACACGCTTCCTCGGCGGCGAGACGATCGGCGAACTGTTCGACCGTGTGCTGCCGGCGCTCGCCGCGCTGCGTGAAGACAGTGCCTGGGATACCGCGCTACTCGTGCTGCACGGCGGCGTCAACCGCGCGCTCCTGTCGCACGCGATCACGGCCGGCGGCCGCACCTTCTTCGGTCACCTCGCTCAGGCCACGGGCTGCATCAACGTGCTCGACGTCGGCGCCGCGCCGCGCGACTGGGTGCTGCGTGCCATCAACTATTCCCCGCCGTCGCCACTCCATCGCGACGTGCGAAACACGACGATGGAACTGCTCTACGCACAATTCATTCGATACAGGCGTAGCTGAACCCGATCTGGAGGAGACAATGGTGCAAGCCAGCCCCACAGGAGATTCGGAGGACAAGCCGGACTATTCGGCATTCGAAGGCACGCGGCCCGTGGCCGGGCGGCTGCGCTTCGACATGGATGCGCTCGGCGCATGGCTTACCGGGCGTGTCGAAGGCTTTGCCGGGCCGCTTGCTGTCGAGCAGTTTGCTGGCGGCCAGTCCAATCCCACGTTCAAACTGGTGACGCCATCGCATTCGTATGTGATGCGCTCCAAGCCCGCGCCCGCGGCGAAGCTGCTGCCGTCCGCGCACGCGATCGAGCGTGAGTATCGCGTGATGCACGCGCTCGCTGACACCGACGTGCCGGTCGCGAAGATGCTCGCGCTGTGCGAGGACGAAAGCGTCGTCGGGCGCGCGTTCTACGTGATGGAGTTCGTCGAGGGACGCGTGCTGTGGGATCAGTCGCTACCCGGCATATCGCCCGACGAGCGTACTGCCATCTACGACGAGATGAACCGCGTGATCGCTGCGTTGCATAGCGTCGATCCTGTCGCGGTGGGCCTCAGCGACTATGGCAAGCCGGGCAATTACTTCGCTCGCCAGATCGGTCGCTGGAGCAAACAGTACCAGGCGTCCGAGACCGAATCGATCGATGCGATGAACCGTCTCATCGAATGGCTGCCACAGCACATGCCGGCCGAAACCACGGAGCGCACGTCGATCGTCCATGGCGACTACCGGCTCGACAACCTGATCTTTCATCCGCAAGAACCACGTGTGCTCGCCGTGCTCGACTGGGAGCTGTCGACGCTGGGCGATCCGCTCGCCGATTTCGCGTATCACTGCATGGCGTGGCACGTCGATCCATCGCAGTTTCGCGGCATCGCCGGGCTCGACTGGGCCACACTCGGCATTCCGGATGAAGCCCACTACGTCGAACGCTATTGCGCGCGCACCGGCTTCGAGATTCAGGGCGACTGGAATTTCTATCTGGCGTACAACATGTTCCGCATTGCGGCGATTTTGCAGGGAATCATGAAGCGCGTCGTCGATGGCACCGCCGCGAGCGCGCAGGCCATCGACGCAGGCCGCCGCGCGAAGCCGATGGCGGAGCTCGCCTGGCGCTACGCGCAGAAGGTGCTTTAGAAGGTGCGTTAGCCGTCCGTCACCATCGCATACGCTTGCTCATCGTCATTCGCGAGGCCATACATGAATTTCGACTACACCCTGAAGGTTCAGGCACTACGTGAAAAACTGCTCGCCTTTTTCGACGAACACATCTATCCGAACGAACGCGCTTTCGCTGTCGAGATCGCGCGGAATCGCCAGAACGGCGATGCGTGGGTCCCGACGGAACTGATCGAAAGCCTGAAGCACAAGGCGCGCGATGCAGGGCTGTGGAATCTCTTTCTGCCTGATTCCGAACGCGGCGCGGGGCTGACGAATCTCGAGTACGCGCCGCTGTGCGAAATCATGGGACGCGTGCCCTGGGCGCCGGAAGTCTTCAACTGCAACGCGCCCGATACCGGCAACATGGAAACCATCGAGCGCTACGGCAGCGAAGAGAACAAGCGCGAATGGCTCGAACCGCTGCTGCAGGGGCAGATCCGTTCCGCGTTCCTGATGACCGAGCCGGAAGTGGCGTCGTCGGATGCGACGAACATCCAGACCCGCATCGTCCGCGACGGCGACGATTACATCATCAACGGTCACAAGTGGTGGTCCTCGGGTGCGGGCGATCCGCGCTGCCAGGTGTACATCGTGATGGGCAAGACCGATCCCGACGCGCCGCGCCATCAACAGCAATCGATGATTCTCGTGCCCGCCGACGCGAGCGGCATCACCGTGCAGCGGCCACTCAACGTCTTTGGCTATGACGATGCCCCGCACGGCCACATGGAAATCACCTTGAAGAACGTGCGCGTGCCGGCAACGAACATGTTGCTGGGCGAAGGCCGGGGCTTCGAGATCGCCCAGGGCCGGTTGGGCCCGGGACGGATTCACCATTGCATGCGGCTCATCGGCCTTGCCGAACGCGCACTCGAATTGATGGCGAGACGCTCGCTGCAGCGCGTCGCCTTCGGTAAGCCGGTCGCGGCGCAAGGCGTGACGCTGGAGCGCATCGCGGAAGCGCGCTGCATGATCGAACAGGCGCGGCTGCTCACGCTGAAGACGGCGTACATGATGGACACCGTCGGCAACAAGGGCGCGCGCGGTGAAATCGCGATGATCAAGGTCGTCGCGCCCAACATGGCGTGTCAGGTCATCGACTGGGCGATGCAGGCGCACGGCGCGGCCGGCGTGAGCGACGACTTTCCGCTTGCGTACGCGTATGCGTCGGCGCGTTCGCTGCGCTTCGCCGACGGTCCCGATGAAGTGCATCGCAATGCCATCGCAAAGCTCGAACTCACGCGTTACGCGGATACCAGTGCGGCAGGGGCACGCTCGTAACTTGCGGTTGATGCACTGACGCCGCGGCACGGCCCCGTCCCCTGCCCTGCCCTGCCTGCACTAACGTCCGATCTATGCTCTAATTTTCGTCTGCTTCGGCGCCGCATCATGCGGCGCCGCTCTCAAGGAACGAAGGAGCCACGATGATCGACGTCTACAGCTGGGCGACCCCGAACGGCCACAAGGTTCACATCATGCTCGAAGAAACGGGCCTTCCCTACACCGTGCATGGCGTGGACATCGGCGCAGGCGACCAGTTCACCGCCGGGTTCCTCGCGATCAGCCCGAATAACAAGATCCCGGCGATCGTCGACAGTGAAGGGCCGAAGACCGTCGACGGCAAGGCCTTTTCGCTGTTCGAGTCCGGCGCGATCCTGATCTATCTGGCCGAGAAAACCGGCAGATTCCTGCCGGCCGACCCTGCCGCGCGTTATGCGACGCTGCAATGGCTGATGTTCCAGATGGGTAGCATCGGGCCGATGCTGGGGCAGACACACCATTTCCGCGTCTACGCACCGGAGCCGATCGAATACGCGATCAATCGCTACACGAACGAAGCGCGGCGTCTGTACGGCGTGATGGATACGCAGCTAGGCAAGACTGCTTATCTGGCGGGCAACGATTACACGATCGCAGACATCGCGTCGTTCCCGTGGACGCGCTCATGGAAAAACCAGGGTATCGAACTCGACGATTTTCCGAATGTGAAGCGCTGGCATGAAGAGATCGCGACGCGTCCAGCCGTCCTGCGCGGCGTGGAGGTGCTCGCGGACGCCCGTCAGCCGCTGATGGACGACAAGGCAAAAGAAGTGCTGTTCGGCGCGACGCAGTACGCGAAGCACTAAGCGCACGGCACGGCGTCAAGCCGGGTTGCTGACAACCAGGCTCGTGCCGTGCTTCGTCGCGACTAGAAGTAATGCCGCGTGATGAACTCCGCAACGCAGGCCGGCCGCTCACTGCCCTGCTGCTCAAGCGTCACATTCCACACGACCTGCACCCCACCTTCGTCGACGTCCGTGACACTCATCACCGCGAAACCGGCGCGCACCTTCGAACCGACTCGTACCGGCGACGTAAAACGCACCCGATTGAGGCCGTAGTTGACGCCCATCCGCTGCCGGAGCGCAACGGTCCTCTCGAGCAACGCGGGAATCAGCGACAGAGTCAGAAAGCCGTGTGCGATCGGCCCGCCGAACGGCGATTCACGCTCCGCGCGCCCGGGGTCGACATGAATCCACTGATGATCGCCGGTCGCGTCAGCGAAGCGGTCGACGCTCGTCTGATCGATCTCCACCCAGTCGCTGACGCGCGGCGCAGCGCCGACGAGCGAGCGCAGCGCGTGCACATCGACTGACTCGAGTTCGGGCGTCATTCGGCCTTCCCAGGATGGCGCAGTCCGAAAAGCCCTTTCGAGCGGACGGTGATCACCGTCTCGCCGTGTTGGTTTTTACCCTCCCATTGCGTCGAGACAATCCCGCGATCCGGCTTGCTCGACGACACGCGCTTGTCGAGGACCGTATTCGTCATCCGGATGGTGTCGCCGACGCGAACCGGCTTCAGCCAGCGGATGTCGTCAATGCCGGGCGATCCCATCGACGTCGAGCCTGCAAACGTGTTGCGTACCAGGAGCCCCATCATCACCGAACAGGTATGCCAGCCGCTCGCGATCAACGTGCCGTAGGGCGAAGCGGCCGCACCCGCTTCGTTGACGTGAAACGGCTGCGGGTCGAACTGCTCGGCAAATGCGACGATCTCGTCACGCGTAAACGTATGCTCGCCAATCTCGAAGGTCTTGCCAACCTCCATGTCTTCGAAACTCAATCCCATACTGACACCTCGCTCATGCTGGTCAACGTCTGGTCAAACTTCGGCTGCTGCAAAAGCGGGCAGCGCGGCAAACCGTTCAAGATGGTGATCGACATCGCCGAGCGTCGTCTCGATGATCGCGAGGCGCTTGAACAGGTGCGCCGCGGCGACTTCATTGGTAACGCCCATTCCGCCATGCAATTGCACCGCCTGCTGGCCGACGAAGCGGGCCGCCTGTCCCACGCGCACCTTCGCCGCCGACACCGCGCGACGCCGCTCGTCGGCATCGTCGCTCGAATAGCGGACGGCGGCGAGGTAGGCAAGCGAGCGCGCCTGCTCCGCGTGAATCAGCATCTCGACCATCCTGTGCTGCAAGGCCTGGAAACGCGCGATCGGCACACCGAATTGCTGACGCGTCTTCGTATATTCGACGGTTGCGTGATTCAGTGCATCCAGCGCACCGACGGCTTCGGCGCACAGCAGTACCGTACCGTAGTCGGCGAGCCGCTCGAGCGTGGCTGCTCCAGCGGGCGCGCCCGAGAGACGTCGTGCTGGCGTTGCATCGAACGACAGGGTCGCGGCACGCTGGCCGTCGATCGTACGGTAGTCGGTGACCTGTGCGTTCTGCGCATTCCGCTCGACGACGAACAGGGCGATCTCGCCGTCCAGACGCGCGGGCACGATCCGGAAATCAGCCTGTGCGCCGTGCTGGACAACCGATTTTTTACCCGTCAGCGCGTAGCCGTCGCCCTGCCGCGTCGCGGTCGTTTCGACGGCAAACAGATCGTAGCGCGCGGCCGGCTCATGAAAGGCCACCGCCAGCTTGATCTCGCCCGCTGCGGCGCGTTCGAGCAGTTGCGCGTCATCGCCCTGGGCGGTTCCGGCGAGGCGCAAAGCCTCGATCCCGACGGCCGTCGCCCAGTACGGCTCGACGACGAGCGCCCGCCCCAGTTCCTGCATGACCACGAGCATATCGACGGTGCCGCCGTTGAAGCCACCCTGCGCTTCCGGCACCGGCAGCGCAGTCAGGCCAAGCTCGGTGAAGGCCGTCCAATGCGCGTCTGCCACGCCGGTATCCGATTTCACGATCGCCTGGCGTGCCTCGAAGCCGTAGTTCCTGTCCAGATAGCGGCGCAATGCATCGGCGAATTGCTGTTGTTCGTCGTTGAAGGTGAAGTCCATGCGACGCTCCTCAAAGGCCCAGAATCATCTGCGCGATGATGTTCTTTTGAATCTCGTTCGAGCCGCCGTAAATCGACGTCTTGCGGAAGTTGAAGTAGTACGCGGCGAGCGGCGCGGCGTCGTCGTCACCGGCGATGCTGTGCTCGCGCTCACCTTCGAGGAACGGCACGTCGAACGGCGCGGCAAGCGGCCCGGCCGCTTCGAACATCAGTTCGGTCAATGCCTGCTGCACTTCGGTGCCCTTGATCTTCAGCATTGACGCTTCCGGTCCGGGGCCCCGTCCACCGGCCTCGCTGCTGACGACACGCTGCACCGTGACTTCCAGCGCCATCAGTTCGATTTCGAGATTCGCAACCTTCGCCGCGAAAACTGGATCCTTCAGCAGCGGCTTGCCGTTCTTCCGCTGGTTCAACGCAAGGCGCTTCAGGAACACGAGTTCACGTTTCGACTGACCGACCCGCGCGATGCCCGTGCGTTCATGGCCAAGCAGATACTTCGCATACGTCCAGCCGCGATTCTCGTCACCGACGAGATTGTCGAGCGGCACCTTCACATCCTCGAAGAAGACTTCGTTGACTTCGTGGTCTTCGTCCAGCGTGATGATGGGACGTACCGTGATGCCCGGCGTCTTCATGTCGATCAGCAGGAACGAGATGCCCTCCTGCTTCTTCGCGCCGCTATCGGTGCGCACGAGGCAGAACATCATGTCGGCGTGCTGGCCGAGCGTGGTCCACGTTTTCTGACCGTTCACGACGTAGTGATCGCCGACGCGCTCTGCACGTGTTCGCAGCGACGCGAGATCCGACCCCGAGCCGGGCTCCGAATAGCCCTGGCACCACCAGTCGGTGCCGTCGAGAATGCGCGGCAGATAGTGGCGCTTTTGCGCCTCATTGCCATATTTCATTAGCACTGGCGCGACCATCGACACGCCGAACGGCAGCACGGTCGGCGCACCGAGGCGCGCGCACTCCTCGTCCCAGATGTGCCGTTGTGTCGCGTCCCAACCTGGGCCGCCGTATTCGGTCGGCCACGCGGTCGCCGACCAGCCGCGCGTGCCGAGCAGCTTGTGCCAGCGCGCGAAGTCGTCGCGATTCAAACGTTTGTGATTGAGGACCTTGTCGCTCAGCTCACGAGGCAGATTGGCCTCGAGCCAGGCGCGGATGTCGGCGCGAAACGCGTCGTCGGCGGGGGAATAATCCAGATTCATGCGCTTTCGTCTCCTGGCCGCGCTCGATACCGCCGACGCCAGGAGCCACCGCGCCGTTACTGCAGCGGCTCTTTCAGTGCGACCGGGACCGGCAGCGGCATCACGTCGATGCCTTCTTCGACCAAGGCTCTCGCATCTTCGGGTGTCGTAACACCGCGAATGCTGCGTGCAGGCGCTTCGTTATAGTGAATGCGCCGTGCTTCCTCGGCGAAGCGGTCGCCCACGTTCTCGGTTTTTTCCAGTACCTCGCGCAACGCACGCATGACGTGCGCCTGCAGTTCGGCCGCACCCCCGGGGGCTTGCGCGTTCGTCGCACCGGACAGATTCAGCCGGGGCGCAGACGGCAAACGGCTCACTTCGGTCGCACCGCACATCGGACATTCGACGAGTTTGCGGGGCAACTGCGATTCGAAGTCATCAGCGGAAGCGAACCAGCCTTCGAACCGATGGCCATGCGGACACTGTAAATCGAGGACCTTCATCTGGAATCAGGGCTTGCGTACTAGTTTAGCGCAAAATGGAAATTTGTGAACGGTCGTTCGCAAAAAGTCTGACTTTCGTCGGCGACATACGGACGTCACGTTTGAACGCGTGGGGCGATTCTAGCGCTTTGCGGCAAAGCTCGCCGAAGCATCGCGAAAGCCCCTTGAAAACGGGAACGGCGACCTCGTGGGCCGCCGTTCTGTCTGAACCGTGACGAATGCGCTCGACGTCCCGGGATTCAAAGCGGTTCCGGCTCGGCCATCGGCCACGCGCCGGACAATATCTTCTCGAGCCAGAAGGTACCGATGATCGTCTTTACGTCGGTGATCTTGCCGGTGCGCACCCATTCGGACACCTCCGGCACGCTGGCAGTAAACAGTTCGAGAAACTCGCCGTCATCGAGCTTCCGTTCGCCTGCCGTCAGGCCGCGGGCAAGATAGATGTCGATGAATTCAGTCGAATACGAAATGATCGGGTGGATACGCGTGATGTACACATATTCACGCGCGGTATAGCCCGTTTCTTCCGCGAGTTCGCGTTTCGCGCAGGCGAGCGCACCTTCGTCCGGATCGAGCTTGCCAGCGGGGTACTCGTACATCACCTTGCCGATCGGATAGCGAAACTGACTTTCCAGCAACACGCGGCCGTCGTCGAAGAGCGGGATCACCATCACCGCGCCTGGATGCTGTACGTATTCGCGCGTGGCGTGCTTGCCGTCGGGCAATTCGACGGTATCGCACTTGAGCGTCAGAAACGGGCCTTCATGCAGCGTCCTGCTTTCAACGCACTTCTCGGTGAGCGCGGCGTCGTGGTTCGGAAGTTGTTCAGCCATGTGCGGACCTCAGAAATGCAGGGGTGCGCGACGGCTTGCGCCGTCAGCGACGTTTGACGAGATACTGCCAGGTGAAGCCTGGGAAGGCGAACACGACGAACAAACTAAACGTGATCGCGTAGAACTGCCAGCCCTGGTCGAAGCGGTTACCGGCGCGTGCTTCGAGCATAAAGCCGAGCGCACCGACCACGAAATACAGCACCATGAGCTCGGCGAGCCGCAGCCACACGCTTTTCTTCGCCGCCTTCATGGGCACAACGGCGAAGAACCGCTGATTCAGGAACGGCACGTTGGCGCCGGCGAGCGCCAACAACACGATAAACCAGCCTGCTGCCGACATCAGAGCGGCAGCGTGTGCTGCATTGCCTGCAGACAGACCGTCATCAGCGGACCCGGAACCACGCCGAGCACCAGCACGGCGACACCGTTCAGCGCGAGCAGCGCGCGTTTGGAGACATCGCCCGCGATCGGCGAGGTGTCTTGCGGTGCGTCGAAGTACATCAGCTTGACGATACGCAGGTAGTAGAACGCGCCGAACAGCGACGTCACCACGGCCAGCACGGTCAGCCAGGTGAGGCCAGCGTTCATCGTTGCTTCCAGCACAGCGAGTTTCGCGTAAAAGCCGACCGTCGGCGGGATGCCGGCGAGCGAGAACATCATCACCATCATCACGAACGCGAACACTGGGCTGCGCTGGTTGAGGCCCTTGAAGTCGTCGATCGTTTCAGCTTCGAAGTCGCGGCGTGCGAGCAGCATCACGACCCCGAACGTACCCAGCGTCGTCACGAGATAGACGATGCTGTAGAACATTGCCGAGCCGTACGCGCTGGCCGCCCCGCCCGCCTTGCCGTCAACCACACCCGCCAGCAGGCCGAGCAGCACGAAGCCCATGTTCGAGATCGCCGAGTACGCGAGCATCCGCTTGATGTTGCGCTGAACGATACCGGTGATATTGCCGACGATCATCGACAGCGCAGCGAGGATCACGAGCATTTCCTGCCAGTCGACAGCGAGCGGCAGCAGACCCATCACCAGGAAGCGCAGACCCCACGCGAATGCGGCAACTTTCGGGCCACCGCCCGTGAGCAACGTCATCGCAGTCGGTGCGCCCTGATAGACGTCCGGCACCCACATGTGGAACGGCACCGCGCCCATCTTGAACGCCACGCCCGCCACGATGAAGATCACGCCGAACAGCAGCACGACATCGTTGATACGGCCCGAAGCCACTGCCTTGAGCACTTCGCCGAGTTCAAGCGAACCGGTCGCGCCGTACAGCATCGAGATGCCGTACAACAGGAAACCGGAAGCGAGCGCGCCCAGCACGTAGTACTTCATCGCTGCTTCGTTCGACTGCGCGGCGTCGCGGCGCAGCGCAATCACCGCATACAGGGACAGCGACATCAGTTCCAGACCCAGATACAGCGTCAGGAAGTTGTTGCCGGAGATCATCACGAGCTGGCCCAGCAGCGAGAACATCCCGAGCAGGAAGAAGTCGCCGCGAAACAGGTCGCGATCCTCGATGTACTTGCGCGAATAGACGATCGTCACCGCGTAACCCAGCGACACGACCGCCTTCATCGCGTTGGCGAACGGATCCACCACGAACATGCGCGAGAAGAAGTAATGCGGCGTCGGATCGAACGCGTTCACGGCGAACCAGACGCCAGCGATCAGAGACGAAAAGACCGCGATGTAATACGTCGTGCGACGGCCAGCCTGGCCGACGAACGTGTCGTTGAGCCACGCGACGACCACTGCGGCCATCAGCAGCGTGTCGGGCAACAGAGCATTGATAGGGGCGTTTTGCATGATCTTGAGATTCCTCCGCTCTGTATTACTGTGACAACGGCAGCTTGGACTGCGCGACGTGGGAGAGGAGGTTTTCCACGGATACGTGCATCACATCGGTGAAAGGCTTCGGGAACAGCCCCATGTACAGCGTCAGGCCCGCCAGCACAGCCAGCATCACAAATTCGCGACGGTTGACGTCGAGCAGACCCTTCACGTGATCGTTCGCGACCGCGCCGAAGTACACGCGCTTGTACATCCACAGCGTGTAGGCCGCGCCGAGGATCAGCGTGAACGCCGCGCCGAACGCAATCCAGAAGTTGTACTGCACCGCTGCCAGAATCACCATGAACTCGCCGACGAAACCGGACGTACCCGGCAGGCCGCAGTTCGCCATCGCAAACAGCATCACGAGCGCGGCGAACTTCGGCATCGTGTTGACGACGCCACCGTAGTCAGCAATCTCCCGCGAGTGCATACGGTCGTAGAGCACACCGATGCAAAGGAACATCGCGCCCGATACGAAACCGTGCGAGATCATCTGGATGATCGCGCCTTCAGCGCCAAGCTGGTTGAAGATGAAGAAGCCGAGCGTCACAAAGCCCATGTGCGCGATCGACGAATACGCGACCAGCTTCTTCATGTCCGCCTGCACCATCGCCACGAGACCGATGTAGATCACCGCGATCAGCGACAGCGTGATGACGACCGGTGCGAGGAAGTGGCTCGCGTCCGGCGTGACCGGCAGCGAGAAACGCAGGAAACCGTACGCACCGAGCTTCAGCATGATCGCGGCCAGCACGACCGAACCGCCCGTCGGTGCTTCCACGTGCGCATCAGGCAACCAGGTGTGAACCGGCCACATCGGCACCTTCACGGCGAACGCAAGGAAGAACGCGATAAACAGCAACACCTGCGGCGTCATGGCGATCTGGGCGGTTTGCCACGCGGCGAGGTCGAACGTGCCCGTCTCTGTGTACAGGTACAGCAGCGCGACCAGCATCAGGAGCGATCCCATCAGCGTGTACAGGAAGAACTTGAACGCCGCATACACGCGGTTCGCCCCACCCCACACGCCGATGATGATGTACATCGGAATCAGCGTTGCTTCGAAGAACACATAGAACAGCATGCCGTCGGCGGCGCTGAACACGCCGACCATGATGCCCGACAGGATCAGGAACGAAGCCATATACTGCGACACGTGCTTCGTGATCACTTCCCAACCGGCGATTACGACGATCACCGTAATCAACGCGGTCAGCACGACGAACCACATCGAGATGCCGTCGATACCCAGGTGGTAGGTGATGTTGAAGCGCTCGATCCAGTTCGCCTGCTCGACGAACTGCAAGTCTGCGGTGCTGGAATCGAACTGCGTGATCAGCGGAATCGTAACGATGAAGCTGAGTACCGAGCCGACCAGCGCGATCCAGCGCGCCGGCGCGGGGTTCTTGTCGGAGCCGATGGCAAGGACCAGGAGGCCGAACAGGATCGGCAGCCAGATCGCGATACTGAGAATCGGATAAGCGTGCATTAGTGTCCCTCGCCTTATTTGCCGCCGAGCGTTACAAACAGGGTCAGGAGCCCCAACATGCCGATAATCATGGCGAACGCGTAGTGATAGATGTAACCGGATTGGAGGAAACGGATCACACTGGCAAACCAGCCGATAAAGCGCGCGCTGCCGTTGACGATGCCGTCGATGACCACAACATCGCCTTCCTTCCAGAGGCCACGGCCGATTGCCACGGCGCCCTTCGCGAACACGACTTCGTTGATCTTGTCCATGTAGTACTTGTTGTCGAGCAGCGTGTAGATCGGCGAGAACGTGCGACGCACAACCGCCGGCAGTTCAGGACGCTTCAGGTACATGAACCACGCCACGACAACCCCCGCGAGCGCCAGCCAAACCGGTAGACCCGACACCGAGTGCAGACCCATCGAGACCCACCCGTGGAACTCATCGGCCATCTCGTGCACCGCCGGATGGTTTTCGGCGATGAAGATCACCTTGTCGAACGCCACGCCGTGCTGGAAGAAGTCGCCGAACAGCAGCGGGCCAACCGCGATCGCACCGATGATCACCGACGGAATCGCCAGCAGGACTAGCGGCACCCACACCACCCACGGCGTTTCGTGCGGTTCGTGCGCATGGCCGTGGTCGTCATGACCGTGATCGTGCCCGCCATGCGCAGAAGCTTCCGCACCGTGATTGCCGTTCCCGACCGGTGGGTTGCGGAAACGCTCTTCGCCGTGGAACACCATGAAGTACATTCGGAACGAGTACAGCGCAGTGATGAATACGCTCCCCACCACCGCGAAGTACGCGAAACCCGATCCCGGCAGATGCGAAAGCTTCACCGCATCGATGATCGAGTCTTTCGAATAGAAGCCGGAGAAGAACGGCGTACCGATCAGCGCCAGCGAACCGATCAGCGACGTGATCCACGTAATCGGCATGTACTTGCGCAGGCCACCCATGTTGCGCATGTCCTGATCGTGGTGCATGCCGATGATCACCGAACCCGCGCCGAGGAACAGCAGCGCCTTGAAGAACGCGTGCGTCATCAGGTGGAACATGGCGACCGGATAAGCCGACACGCCGAGCGCAACCGTCATATAGCCGAGCTGCGACAGCGTCGAATAGGCAACCACGCGCTTGATGTCGTTCTGGACGATCCCGAGGAAGCCCATGAACAGCGCCGTGATCGCCCCGATCACCGTCACGAACGACAACGCCGTATCTGACAGTTCGAACAGCGGCGACATGCGCGTGACCATGAAGATACCGGCCGTCACCATGGTTGCCGCGTGAATCAGTGCAGAGATCGGCGTCGGGCCTTCCATCGAGTCCGGCAGCCACACGTGCAGCGGGAACTGGGCCGACTTGCCCATTGCGCCAATGAAGAGGCAGATACAGGCAACGGTCAGTAGACCCCAGCTCGTGCCCGGGAAATTCAGCGCCGCGAGTTCGTGGCTCTTCGCGAACACGTCGGCGTAGTTCATCGAACCCGCGTACGCGAGCAGAAGACCGATGCCGAGCAGGAAGCCGAAGTCGCCCACGCGGTTCACGATGAACGCCTTCATGTTGGCGTAGATCGCGCTTTCACGGGTGAAGTAGAAGCCGATCAGAAGGTACGACACCAGACCCACCGCTTCCCAGCCGAAGAACAGCTGCAGGAAGTTGTTGCTCATCACGAGCATCAGCATCGAGAACGTGAAGAGCGCGATATACGAGAAGAAGCGCTGGTAGCCCTCGTCGTCGGCCATATAGCCGATCGTGTAGATGTGCACCATCAGCGACACGAACGTCACCACGGCCATCATCAGCGCCGTCAGCGAGTCGACGAGGAAGCCGACTTCGAACTTCAGATTGCCGACGGTCAGCCATTCGTAGACCGTCCCGTTAAAGCTCGCGCCGTTCATGACGTCGAAAAACACGATGACCGACAGGATGAACGAGATCGCGACCCCGAGGATCGTGACCGAGTGAGCCCCGGCGCGCCCTACCGCTTTCCCGAACAGCCCCGCAATCAGCGAGCCAGCCAGCGGTGCAAGCGGGACCGCCAGCAACAGGTTTTCATTGAGTGTCGTTGACATAACAGCTTTGCCTGAAATTAACCTTTGAGCTGATCGAGATCCTCGACATTGATCGTGTCGAGGCTACGGAACAGGGTCACCAGAATGGCGAGGCCGATCGCTGCTTCCGCCGCGGCGACGGTCAGCACGAAGAACACGAAGATCTGGCCGTGCACATCGCCCAGGTAATGCGAGAAAGCGACGAAATTCGTATTCACCGCCAGCAACATCAGTTCGATGGCCATCAGGATGATGATGACGTTGCGACGGTTCAGGAAAATGCCGACGATACTGATCGCGAACAGGATCGCGCCGAGCACGAGGTAATGGGCAAGGGTCAACATGTTTTTATCTCCTTGTGCGCTCAGCCTTGTTTGGCCGGCGCCGAATCGGCTGCCGCAGCGGCGGCAGCCTCGGCCGCTTCGGTTGCAGCGGTCTTCTCGGATGGCATCTTGACGACACGCACGCGATCCGAGGCGCGCACCTTCACCTGGTCGCTCACGCGCTGGCGCTTGCTGTCCTTCTGATGACGCGTAGTCAGTGCAATCGCGGCGATGATCGCGACCAGCAGCACGAGGCCCGCGACTTCGAACGCGAAGATGTAGTCGGTGTAGATGACCTTGCCGATCAGGCGGGTGTTCGACCAGCCGGCGGTTGCTGCCGTTGCGCCTGCCACGGTCGTGTCTCGTACTGGCTGCACCGTCGCGCCGTAGCCATGCCAGAGGATCAACGCGGTTTCGATCACGATGATCGCGCCTACGATGGTCGCCATGGGCACGAAGCGTTTGAAGTCGCGCCGCAGCACGTCGAGATTGATGTCCAGCATCATCACGACGAACAGGAACAGCACCATGACGGCGCCGACGTAGACCAGCACGAGCAGGATCGCGAGGAATTCAGCCTCGAGCAGCATCCAGATGGCCGCCGCATTGAAGAACGCGAGCACCAGGAACAGCGCGGACGCCACCGGGTTGCGCGAGGTGATCACCTTCAGTCCTGACACTGTCAGGAGCAGCGCGAAGATGTAGAACAGTACGGTCGTGAATTCCATGATTACCGGTTCATCGTTAGGCCATCGTCAGGCATGGTTCTTTGGTACGTGCATCTGGCACAAGCACACAGGTGCACGATGCCAAAGCGGTAAGGCTTCAGCTCCCGGCCCCGACTGCGGGCCGTTGCAGCGTCGAACTACAGTGTCGAACTACGGGCGTTTCAACGATACGGTGCATCCGCTGCCTTGTTGGCAGCAATCTCAGCTTCGTAGCGATCGCCCACTGCCAGCAGCATGTCCTTCGTGAAATACAGGTCGCCGCGCTTTTCGCCGTGATATTCGAGGATGTGCGTCTCGACGATCGAATCGACGGGGCAGCTTTCTTCGCAGAAACCACAGAAGATGCACTTGGTCAGGTCGATGTCGTAGCGCGTCGTGCGGCGCGTGTTGTCCGCGCGTGTTTCCGATTCGATCGTGATCGCGAGTGCCGGGCACACCGCTTCGCACAGCTTGCAGGCGATGCAGCGCTCTTCGCCGTTCTCGTAGCGGCGCAGCGCGTGCAGGCCGCGGAAACGCGGCGAAATCGGCGTCTTTTCTTCAGGGAACTGTACAGTGATCTTGCGCTGGAACGCATAACGTCCGGTCAGCGCGAGGCCCTTCAGCAGTTCCGTCAGGAAGAAGGTCTTGAAGAAGTTTTGGATTGCGGTCATGGGTTCATCCGCCCTTTATTTCCAGATGTTCAACGGCGACATGATCCAGAAGCCGACCACCACCAGCCATACCACGCAGACCGGAATGAATACCTTCCAGCCCAGACGCATGATCTGGTCATAGCGATAGCGCGGGAACGTCGCACGCGCCCAGATGAACACCGACAACAGGAAGAAAACCTTCGCTACCAGCCAGACGATGCCCGGCACGAACGACAGGAAACCGAACGGTGCGCTCCAGCCGCCGAGGAAAAACGTTGCTGCAAGCGCCGAGATCACGATCATGTTGATGTACTCGGCGAGGAAGAACAGCGCGAACGCCATACCCGAGTAATCGATCATGTGGCCGGCGACGATTTCCGACTCCCCTTCCACCACGTCGAACGGGTGGCGGTTCGTTTCAGCGATGCCGGAGATGAAGTAGACGGCGAACATCGGCAACAGCGGCAGCCAGTTCCACGACAGGAAGGTCAGGCCATAGCTGGCGAAAATGCCGCGCTCCTGCGAAGTGACGATATCCGACAGGTTCAGGCTGCCGGCGGTCATCAGCACGACGACGAGTGCGAAACCCATCGAGATTTCGTACGACACCATCTGTGCCGCCGCGCGCATCGCGCCAAGAAACGCGTACTTCGAGTTCGACGCCCAGCCGGCGAGAATCACGCCGTACACGCCAACCGACGAAATCGCGATCGCATACAGCAGACCGGCGTTGATGTCGCCGAGCACCGCGCCCGCCTGGAACGGGATCACCGCCCAGACCGCGAAGGCCGGCACCACCACCATGACCGGTGCGATCAGGTAGATCCAGCGGCTGGCCTGCGTCGGCTGAATCACTTCTTTGAGCAGCAGCTTCAGCACGTCGGCGATCGGCTGCAGTAAACCCGCGGGGCCGACGCGGTTCGGGCCGAGACGCACGTGCATCCAGCCGATCAGCTTCCGTTCCCAAAGGATCAGGTAAGCCACGCACAGCAGGATCACGACGGCCACTACCAGGATGCGGATCAGTGCCCACACCGTGGGCCATGCCACACCGAGGATCTGGGTGCCGCCCGAGTTGATCGTATCGAACAAGCTCATTTACGCCTTCTCCACCACCAGTTCACCGAACAGGCTGCCGAGCGCTGCACCGGCAGGCGTGGCTGCCGATACGCGGACGACCGTCTCCGCAAGATTCGCATCGCGCACGGCCGGCAGCTGCACCGACAGTTCGCCCTGGCGCACGCGGATCGCGTCGCCTTCCTTCAGACCCAGCTTGTCGAACAGCGCAGCCGGCAAACCGGCCGAGTTCGCTGCACGCGCCGCTGCCGTCAGATGCAGCGACTCAGCGCGGCGCACCAGCGGATCGGCGTGGTAGATGGGTACATCGGCGATGCGTTCGAACTTGCCGTCCTCTGCCTTCGCTACCGCACCGCGCGCGATGGCCACACCCGTTTTGTTCGACAGACGCGAGGTGAGGTCGCCGTCGCCGAGTGCCGCCGCGCGCACTTCTTCAGCCGTGTCGAACTCGAAACCGGGCACGCCGAGGAGGCTGCCCAGCACGCGCAACACCTTCCACGCCGGACGGGTTTCGCCGAGCGGACGCACGACGCCGTTAAACGTCTGCACCGTACCTTCGGCATTCACGAACGTACCGGCCGTTTCCGTAAACGGAGCGATCGGCAGCAAGACGTCGGCGTAGTCGGTGCCCGTCACGAACGACGACATCACGACCACCATTTCCGCCTGCTTCAGCGCGGCCAGCGCCTGCGCCGGGTTCGCCGTGTCGAATTCCGGCTCGAGGTTGACGAGGACATAGCCCTTGCGCGGTTGCTCGAACACTTCGCGCGCATTCAGGCCGCCCTCTCCCGGCAATGCGCCGACGAGATGCGCGCCCACCGTGTTCGCCGCTTCGGTCAGGAAACCGAGCGTCGCGCCGGTCGCGTCAGCGATCCACTGCGCCGCTGCGTGAATCTGGGCAAACGCTGGATGCTGGACAGCCCCGTTGCCAAGCAGGACGAGGCGGCCTGCACCGGCTGCGAGCGATGCAGCAACCTGCCTGTGAGTATCCGATGCCGCCGTGCCTGCGAAAGCTTCCGGCAGTGCCACGCCACGCGCTTCCGAAACCGCGGCAGCGATGCCCGCCAGTTCGTCGAGCCATGCCGACGGCGCCGCGACTACGCGTTGAGCCTGCGGAATCAATGCATCGTCGTTCGTCGCCTGCAGCAGGGTTAGCTTCGCGCCGCCCTTTGCAGCCTGACGCAGACGCGCGGCCAGCAGCGGATGATCGCGACGCAGCGTCGAGCCGATCACGAACGCCGCATCGACATTCGACAGTTCGGCGATCTTCGTCCCGAGCCACGGCGTGCCATTGGCCGGCCCCTGGAAATCCGACTGACGCAAACGGAAGTCGACGTTCGGCGAGCCGACCGCCTGCGCGAGTTTCTTCAGCAGGAACAGTTCTTCGACCGTGCTATGGGGGCTTGCTAGCGCCGCCAGCGCGTTCGCGCCGTGGTCGCCCTTGATGCCTTTCAGACCCTTGACGACATATTCAAGCGCCGTCTGCCAGTCGGTTTCAACCCACTTGCCGCCTTGCTTTAGCATCGGCTGCGTGAGGCGCTCCGCGCTGTTCAGAGCTTCATACGAGAAGCGGTCCTTGTCCGAAATCCAGCATTCGTTGATCGCTTCATTCTCGAACGGCAGCGCGCGCATCACGCGATTGTTCTTTACCTGCACCACGAGGTTTGCGCCGACGGAATCGTGCGGGCTCACCGACTTGCGGCGCGACAGCTCCCACGTACGGGCGCTATAGCGGAACGGCTTGCTGGTGAGCGCGCCAACCGGGCACAGATCGATCATGTTGCCGGACAGTTCGGAGTCGACCGTCTTGCCGACGAACGACGTGATTTCCGAATGCTCGCCACGGCCTAGCATGCCGAGTTCCATCACGCCGGCGACTTCCTGGCCGAAACGGACGCAGCGCGTGCAGTGAATGCAGCGCGTCATTTCTTCCATCGAGATCAGCGGGCCGACGTTCTTGTGAAACACAACGCGCTTTTCTTCGCTGTAGCGCGACGACGACTTGCCGTAGCCGACAGCGAGATCCTGCAACTGGCATTCGCCGCCCTGGTCGCAGATCGGACAATCGAGCGGGTGATTGATCAGCAGGAACTCCATCACGGCTTGCTGTCCCTTTACCGCCTTTTCGGACTTCGTGCGCACGATCATGCCCGCCGACACCGGCGTCGCACACGCTGGCACGGCCTTCGGCATCTTCTCGACGTCGACAAGACACATCCGGCAGTTGGCCGCAATGGACAGCTTCTTGTGATAGCAGAAGTGAGGAATGTAAGTATCGACCTTATGCGCAGCCTGGATCACCATGCTGCCTTCGGGCACCTCAACTGTCTTGCCGTCTATTTCAAGTTCAACCATGATGGTCAATCTTCCTTAACCTGTTACCGCTCAATCGTTCGCCCGTTCATCGGCCTACCCGTCAACGGATCGACGAGTCGAAGCGATGAATCCCCGCGGTTGGTGCCTAAGTGCGCCTTCTGAAAAGCGCCTTGTGTTCAGGCCGCCACTGTTTCCGATGCCGTTGCCGCACCCGCATGACCGCCAACGAGGCAGTGCTTGTGTGCAACGTGATACTCGAACTCGTCCCAGTAGTGCTTGAGCATGCCGCGCACCGGCATCGCTGCTGCATCGCCGAGCGCGCAGATCGTGCGGCCCATGATGTTTTCAGCGACCGAGTTCAACAGGTCCAGGTCTTCCTGGCGGCCCTGACCGTGCTCGATACGATGCACCACGCGATACAGCCAGCCCGTGCCTTCGCGGCAAGGCGTGCACTGACCGCATGATTCTTCGTAGTAGAAGTACGACAAACGCAGCAGTGAGCGCACCATGCAGCGCGTCTCGTCCATCACGATCACCGCGCCCGAGCCGAGCATCGAACCGGCCTTCGCGATCGAATCGTAGTCGAGATCGGTCTGCATCATAATGTCGCCCGGAATGACCGGCGCCGACGAGCCACCCGGAATCACGGCCTTGATCTTCTTGCCGCCGCGCATCCCGCCGGCGAGATCCATCAGCGTCGCAAACGGCGTGCCGAGCGGAACTTCATAGTTGCCCGGACGTTCGATGTCGCCGGAGATCGAGAAGATTTTCGTGCCGCCATTGTTCGGCTTGCCCATCTCGAGGTAGTTCTGCGGGCCGACTGCGAGCAGGAACGGCACGGCTGCGAACGTCTCCGTGTTGTTGATCGTCGTCGGCTTGCCGAATGCGCCGAAGCTCGCGGGGAACGGCGGCTTGAAACGCGGCTGGCCTTTCTTGCCTTCGAGCGATTCGAGCAACGCGGTTTCTTCGCCGCAGATGTAGGCGCCGTAACCGTGGTGCGCGTGCAGTTGGAACGAAAAACCCGAGCCCATGATGTTCTCACCAAGGAACCCGGCACGACGCGCTTCATCCAACGCTTCTTCGAAGCGTTTGTAGACTTCCCAGATTTCGCCGTGGATATAGTTGTAGCCGACCGCGATACCCATCGCATACGCGCCGATCGCCATGCCTTCGATCAACGAATGCGGATTCCAGCGCAGGATGTCGCGGTCCTTGAACGTGCCCGGCTCGCCTTCATCCGAATTGCAGACGAGGTATTTCTGCCCCGGGAACTGACGCGGCATGAAGCTCCACTTCAGACCGGTCGGAAAGCCTGCACCGCCGCGGCCACGCAGACCCGACGCTTTCACGTCGGCGATCACCTGCTCGGGCGGAATCTTTTCTTCCAGAATACGGCGCAGCTGGGCGTAACCGCCGCGCGCCACATAGTCTTCGAGATGCCAGTTGTCGCCGTTCAGGCCGGCGAGAATCAGCGGTTTGATGTGACGATCGTGTAAAGACGTCATTTCGAAAGTTCCTCGAGCAGCTGGTCGATCTTCTCGCGGCTCATGAAGCTGCACATGCGGTGGTTGTTCACGAGCAACACCGGCGCATCGCCACACGAACCCATGCACTCACCTTCTTTCAGGGTGAACTTGCCGTCGTGCGTCGTTTCGTTGAAGTCGATGCCGAGTTTCTGTTTCAGGTATTCGGCGGCGCTATCCGAACCGCCGTCCGGGCCGAGCTGGCACGGCAGGTTGGTGCAGAGCGTGATCTTGTACTTGCCGACCGGCGACGTGTTGTACATCGTGTAGAAGGTCGCAACCTCCTGCACGGCAACCGCCGGCATGCCGAGATAGTCCGCGACGAACTGCATGACTTCGGGCGACAGCCAGCCGTGCTCTTCCTGAGCGGTGGCCAACGCCGACATCACGGCGGACTGCTTTTGATCGGCGGGATACTTCGCGATCGCACGATCGATTTCTTTCAGGCCTTCAGCTGAGATCATTTTCAGACACGACTCTTTCAATTCCTACCGAACGAAACCCTGCCGCTCACACCATACTGCGACAGACCCGGCGTTCCCTTGCTTGACGCGCGACAGACTGCGCGCGCCGCTCCGAATATCGTCTTTAGCGATCCACTTCGCCGAACACGATGTCCTGCGTACCGATGATCGTCACGGCGTCGGCGATCATGTGACCGCGCGCCATCTCATCGAGCGCGGACAGGTGTGCGTAGCCCGGCGCGCGGATCTTCAGGCGATACGGCTTGTTCGCACCATCCGAAATCAGGTAGATGCCGAACTCGCCCTTCGGATGCTCGACCGCGGCATATGCCTCGCCTTCCGGCACGTGAAAGCCCTCGGTGAAGAGCTTGAAGTGGTGAATCAAGTCTTCCATGTTCGACTTCATGCCGACACGCGATGGCGGCGCCACCTTGTGATTGTCGATCATCACGGGGCCCTGATTCTTGCGGAGCCAGTCAATACACTGTTTCACGATGCGCGTGGACTGACGCATTTCTTCGACGCGCACCAGATAACGGTCGTAGCAGTCGCCATTCACGCCAACCGGAATGTCGAAATCGAGCTTGTCATACACTTCGTACGGCTGCTTCTTGCGCAGATCCCACTCGATGCCCGAACCGCGCAGCATCGCGCCCGTGAGACCCATCTGCAGGGCGCGCTCCGGGCTAACGACACCGATACCCACCAGGCGCTGCTTCCAGATCCGGTTGTCAGTAAGCAGCGTCTCGTACTCGTCGACGCAGTGCGGGAAACGGTTGAAGAAGTCTTCGATGAAGTCGAGCAGCGAACCTTGACGGTTCTCGTTCATCTTCGACAGCGCCTTCGCATTGCGAATCTTCGACGCCTTGTATTGCGGCATTGCGTCAGGCAGATCGCGGTAGACACCACCCGGACGGTAGTACGCAGCGTGCATCCGTGCACCGGACACCGCTTCATACACGTCCATCAGGTCTTCGCGCTCGCGGAACGCATACAGAAACACCGCCATCGCGCCGACGTCGAGCGCGTGCGCGCCGATCCACATCAGGTGGTTCAGCACGCGCGTGATTTCGTCGAACATCACGCGGATGTACTGCGCGCGCACCGGCACATCGATGCCGAGCAGCTTTTCGATCGCCATCACGTAGCCGTGCTCGTTCACCATCATCGACACGTAATCGAGACGGTCCATGTACGGCACGGATTGAATGAAGGTCTTGGTTTCGGCGAGCTTTTCGGTCGCGCGATGCAGGAGGCCGATGTGCGGGTCGGCGCGCTGGATCACTTCGCCGTCGAGTTCGAGCACGAGGCGCAGCACACCGTGCGCTGCCGGGTGCTGCGGGCCGAAGTTCAGCGTGTAGTTCTTGATCTCTGCCATGGCGTTCTCTTAGTGTTTCAGGCCGCCATAGCGATCCTCGCGGATCACACGCGGCGTGATTTCCCGCGGCTCGATCGTCACGGGCTGGTAGACGACGCGCTTCTCTTCCGGGTCGTAACGCATTTCGACGTAGCCGGAAACCGGGAAATCCTTGCGGAACGGGTGGCCGATAAAGCCATAGTCGGTCAGGATGCGGCGCAGGTCAGGATGGCCTTCGAAGACGATGCCGTAGAGGTCGAACGCTTCACGCTCGTACCAGTTCGCCGAACTCCAGATCTCGACTACTGATGCAATGAGCGGCACTTCGTCGTCCGGTGCGAACACGCGTACACGCAGACGCCAGTTATTGGCGATGGACAACAGATGCAGCACCGCGGCGAAACGCGGGCCTTCATAGGCGCCGTTGCCGTACGTCTGATAATCGACGCCGCAAAGGTCCATCAACTGCTCGAAGCCGAGCGAGCGATCGTCGCGCAAACGCGTGGCTACTTCGAGGTAATCGCTCGCCTTCACGACGATCGTCAGTTCACCGATTGCTTCGGTGACGCTCAGCAGGCGGCCGCCAAATGCCGCCTCGAGGTTCGCTTTCAGGGTCTCGAGTTTGCTTGCCATATTGTGGGAGTAGGCGTGAGCCTTATTGACGGGCGATGGTGTTGGTGCGACGGATCTTTGCCTGGAGCTGGATCACGCCGTAGACCAGCGCTTCAGCCGTGGGCGGACAACCCGGCACATAGACATCGACAGGCACGATCCGATCGCAGCCGCGCACCACTGAATACGAGTAGTGGTAATAGCCGCCGCCGTTCGCGCACGAGCCCATCGAGATCACCCAGCGCGGCTCGGCCATCTGGTCGTAGACCTTACGCAAGGCAGGCGCCATCTTGTTGCAGAGCGTGCCAGCGACGATCATCACGTCCGACTGACGCGGACTCGGACGAAACACCACGCCGAAACGGTCGAGGTCATAACGGGCAGCACCCGCATGCATCATCTCGACCGCGCAGCACGCGAGACCGAACGTCATCGGCCACAGCGAGCCGGTGCGCGTCCAGTTGATCAACTTGTCAGCCGTAGTGGTGACAAACCCTTCCTTCAAGACCCCTTCGATACTCATTTGCTTTCCACTCCAGACGGGGCGACTAGCCGAGCCACCCACGCAAACCGGCGATTAATCTGTCATTCCCAATCGAGGCCGCCCTTCTTCCAGATATAGGCAAAGCCAAGCAGGAATTCGAGCAGGAAAATCATCATCGCCATGAAGCCAGGCCAACCGATATCGCGCAGGGCTACACCCCACGGGAACAGGAACGCCGTTTCAAGGTCGAAAATAATGAAGAGAATGGCCACCAGGTAGTAGCGCACATCGAACTTCATGCGCGCATCTTCGAATGCTTCGAAGCCGCACTCGTACGGTGCGTTCTTTTCGGTGTCAGGCCGGTTGGGGCCGAGGATCTTGCCAATACTGACCAGTGCTACGCCTAAACCGGTGCCCACGATGAGGAACAACAAGACGGGGAAATAGGCTGCGAGGTTCAAGACTATCCTCTATCGGTTGGTTCTGAGTGCCATCAGGAGCGAAGCACTCCTGACCAGAAAATCACTTCGGCCTGCTTGACGTTGCAAGCCCATGGCAAGCAGCGCCTTAGAAGCGAAAATGCCAGCCGAAGCGAAGCAAGCGGCTGGCATTTATATATCATTGGTGCCGACGGCGAGACTCGAACTCGCACAGCTTTCGCCACTACCCCCTCAAGATAGCGTGTCTACCAATTTCACCACGTCGGCACTGCATACAATCCGGGAAATCAACTGCTAAAACCCGCGAATCGCTTCAAGACTTGAATTGTAACTGGTTTAAACAGATTGTTCAACGCACAAAAAACGTTTTTGCGTGAAAATTTTATTTCGGCACTTCCTGGCTCGGAGCCGATGCCGGTGACGCTGCAACAGGTGCCGAAACACCCGCAGGAGCCGACGCAGCAGAAGCCACGACCGGAGCAGTCACAGCTGCGCCCAGTACACCAACCGATGGCTTGGAACGATACGCGCCGAGGTAAGTCAGGGTCAACGTCGTGACAAAAAACACGGCGGCGAGAACAGCCGTTGTCCGCGACAGAAAGTTCGCCGAACCTGTCGCACCGAAGAGGCTGCCCGAGGCTCCGCTCCCGAACGCAGCACCCATGTCGGCGCCCTTTCCGTGCTGCAGCAACACGAGGCCGATAACCCCAAGCGCCGACAACAACTGGACGACGATAATCAACGTTTTCAAATACAGCATCACACTCACCTGAGTCTTTATTTAACCGCGCAACACAATGTGTGGTGCACGTAGTGGGTCATCCTCGCCCGGGCGCCCTGCTCGCCGCGACGGCTTACGTCGCGCTCGTCGCCACGGCTTGCGCCGCGTTGCAGATTGCCAGGAAATCCGTGTCCTTCAACGATGCGCCGCCGATCAGGCCGCCATCGATATCCGCCTGACGAAACAATTCTTCCGCGTTATCAGGCTTCACGCTGCCACCGTACAGCACAGGCACGTCGGCGACCGCCGCACCTTTCGCCGCCAGACGCCCACGCAAAAACGCGTGGACCTGCTGCGCCTGGTCTGACGTTGCACTCTTGCCTGTGCCGATTGCCCAGACAGGTTCGTATGCAACGACGATCCGGACAGCCTCTTCCTGAGAGAGCCTCGCAAGCACCGCATCAAGCTGCGCGCCGACCACCTGCTCGGTCGTGCCTGCCTCGCGCTCCTCGAGTGTTTCGCCGACACAGACAATGGGCGTAATACCTGCATCGAGGGCCCGTTGTGTCTTGATCGCTACCACTTCTGAGCCTTCGCGATGGTAGGCGCGGCGCTCCGAATGCCCAACGATTGCGAGTGTTGCTCCGAACTCGACCGCCATCGCTGCCGCCACTTCGCCGGTGTATGCGCCATGCGTATGCGCCGACACATCCTGGACACCCCATGCGACGCGGCCGCCTTCGAGCAGCGACTGCGCCTGCGCGAGATAAGGGCAGGGCACGCACACGCCAACCCGCACGCCTTCCGGCAGCTCGCCGGCACCCTGCGCCACGGCCTGCAGCAGGGCCGCGTTTTCGGCGAGGCGCCCATGCATCTTCCAGTTACCAACTACCAGTTTTGCTCGTTGTTTCGACATTGTCTCGTCTTGTCGTGAAGCGGCAGCGAATCGGGGGTTCGCACCCAGATTCCCAGAGCCAGTCCGGCCGCCTTGCGAAAATCACGCAGCGCGCGCAAAACACGCAATTTTACTGTGCGCGGACGGATCGGGTCAAACCACCCGTGTCAAGCGCCTGCAGCGGCAACCTGCGCGCTGCCCCAATCCAGCACGATCTTGCCGACATGCGTACTGCTTTCCATCAGCGCATGCCCTTCGGCCGCCTGCGCCGCGGGAAACACGCGGTACACGACCGGCTTGACGCGCCCGTCTTCGAGGTGCGGCCACACGCGCTCCTTGAGCTGCGCAGCAATCTTCGCCTTGAACTCAACGGGACGCGGACGCAGTGTCGACCCCGTCACCGTCAAGCGGCGGCGCAGAACGTCGTTCAGGTTCAGCTCTGCCTTCGCGCCGCCCAAAAGGGCGATCAGCACGAGACGGCCGCCATCGGCGAGCGCCTTCAGTTCGCGCGGCACATAACTGCCCGCCACCATGTCCAGAATCACGTCCACGCCACGGTCATTAGTCAGCGACTTCACCACTTCGACGAAATCTTCCGTCCTGTAGTTGATCGCGCGCTCCGCGCCCAGCTCTTCACACGCACGACACTTGTCATCCGAGCCCGCCGTCGCAAACACGCGAAAACCCAGCGCATGCGCGATCTGGATCGCCGTCACGCCGATGCCGCTCGAGCCGCCCTGCACGAGCAGGGTTTCGTTCGCGCCGCCCTCGCCCGCGCCGAGCCGCGCACGATCGAACACATTGCTCCATACGGTGAAGAATGTCTCCGGCAGCGACGCCGCCTCGACATCCGATAGCCCCTTCGGCACCGGCAGACATTGCGCAAGGGGAGCCGCGACGTATTCCGCGTAACCGCCACCTGCGAGCAATGCGCACACGCGATCGCCGAGCATCAGACCAAACGGATTGTGCTTTTCGTCGATCGAGCCGCCCACAATTTCGCCCGCCACTTCCAGCCCCGGCAGATCCGACGCGCCCGGCGGCGGTGCATACGCACCCTTGCGCTGAAGTACGTCAGGACGATTGATGCCCGACGCCGCGACCTTGATCAGCACTTCACCGGCTTTCGGTTCAGGCATCGGCCGTTCGGCGAGTTTCAGAACATCCGGCGCACCAAATTCGGAAATCTCAATCGCTCTCATCTGCGTCACCTCCAAGGTATGGATTGCGCTGCGAACAGCGCGCCGGGAGCGGGCTGTGCGCAATGCAATCCATCCTCCATGAAAAACGGCCGGCGCGCATCCACGCCGCCGGCCGTCAGACCACTACTGCCTTACTGCTGCGGCGTCGGCTCGCCTTGCGGCGCGCCGGCGGGCGCTTCGTTCAGCAACGCCTTGGCCGACAAACGCACACGCCCCTTTTCGTCCGTCTGGATGACCTTCACCTTCACGTGCTGGCCGTCCTTCAGATAGTCGTTGATGTCCTTGATACGCTCGTTGGCGATCTCGGAAATGTGCAGCAGACCATCCTTGCCCGGCAGGATGTTGACGATCGCGCCGAAGTCCAGCAGCTTGAGGACGGTGCCGTCGTACACCTGACCAACTTCGACTTCCATCGTGATGTTTTCGATGCGCTTCTTCGCTTCGGCCATCCCTTCGCTGCTCGTGCTCGCGATGGTGACGACGCCGTCATCCGAAATGTCAATCGTCGTGCCGGTTTCTTCGGTCAGCGCCCGGATCACAGAGCCACCTTTGCCGATCACGTCGCGGATCTTTTCCGGATTGATCTTGATGGTGATCATACGCGGCGCGAATTCCGACAGCTCAGTGTTCGCACCCGAAACAGCGGCGGTCATCTTGCCGAGGATGTGCATGCGGCCTTCCTTTGCCTGCGCGAGCGCGACCTGCATGATTTCCTTCGTGATGCCCTGGATCTTGATGTCCATCTGCAGCGCGGTTACACCTTGCTCTGTACCCGCCACCTTGAAGTCCATGTCACCGAGGTGGTCTTCGTCGCCGAGGATGTCGGTCAGCACCGCGAACTTGTTGCCTTCGAGGATCAGGCCCATTGCGATGCCGGCGACGTGCGCCTTCATCGGGACGCCAGCGTCCATCAGCGCGAGACAGCCGCCGCACACCGATGCCATCGACGACGAACCATTCGACTCGGTGATTTCCGAAACGACGCGGATCGAGTAGCCGAATTCTTCGGCACTCGGCAGGCACGCGGCCAGCGCGCGCTTCGCGAGACGACCGTGACCGATTTCGCGGCGCTTCGGCGAACCGACGCGGCCCGTTTCGCCGGTCGCGAACGGAGGCATGTTGTAGTGGAGCATGAAGCGTTCGCGGTATTCGCCTTCGAGCGCGTCGATGATCTGCTCGTCGCCCTTCGTGCCGAGCGTCGCCACCACGAGCGCCTGCGTTTCTCCGCGCGTGAAGAGCGCCGAACCGTGCGTACGCGGCAGCACGCCCGTACGGATTTCGATCGGACGCACGGTACGCGTGTCACGGCCATCGATACGCGGCTCGCCGTTCAGGATCTGGCTGCGGACGATCTTTGCTTCGATATCGAACAGCACGTTACCGACGGTCGCCTTGTCGGCTGCAACGAAGCCCGCAGCGGCCGCGTCCTCTTCCAGCTTCGCCGACGTGGCTGCGTAGATTTCCTTCAGCTTCGTCGAACGAGCCTGCTTGTCGCGGGTCTGGTAGGCAGCGAGCAGTTGCGGCTCGGCGATTTCCGTGACGCGCGAGATCAGCGCTTCGTTCTTCGGGGCCGGCTGCCAGTCCCATTCCGGCTTGCCGCCGTCACGAACGAGTTCGTGGATCGCGTCGATCGCGACCTGCATCTGCTCGTGGCCATAGACCACGGCGCCGAGCATCACGTCTTCCGGCAGTTGGTCCGCTTCCGACTCGACCATCAGTACAGCACGTTCCGTACCGGCGACGATCAGGTCCAGACGCGAATCCTTCAGCTGTGAACGCGTCGGGTTCAGCACGTATTCGTTGTTGATGTATGCCACACGTGCAGCACCGACCGGGCCGTTGAACGGCAAACCGGAGATGGCGAGCGCCGCGGACGCACCGATCAGCGCGGGGATGTCGGCAGGGACTTCCGGGTTGATCGACATCACGTGGACGACGACCTGGACTTCGTTGTAAAAGCCTTCAGGGAACAGCGGGCGCAGCGGACGGTCGATCAGGCGCGAAATCAGCGTTTCGCCTTCCGACGGACGGCCTTCACGACGGAAGAAGCCACCTGGGATCTTGCCTGCGGAGTAGGTTTTTTCGAGGTAATCGACGGTCAGCGGGAAGAAATCCTGACCCGGCTTCGCCGTCTTCGCACCAACAACGGTAGCCAGCACAACGGTATCTTCAACGTCGACGAGCACCGCGCCGCTTGCCTGACGGGCGATTTCGCCCGTTTCGAGGCGAACGTTATGTTGTCCCCATTTGAATTCTTTGACGATCTTGTTGAACATAGTCACTCCTTTTCTCTTCGTTATGCCGCGCGGACGAGAAGCGGCGCGGCAACGCCAGGACCGGTGCCACACGGGAAGAGGAGTGTTATGCCATTCCAGAGAACCACGCGAAGCGCGCGCGAACCGCTGGAATGACACAAAGCTCTGCCCTGCGGCCCGGCCTTGTTTCGGTCACCCGCCGCATGATCTTCCATGCGCGCGGCGAATGACGCTCCGGTGCGCGCCACGTGAAGCGCACCGTTCAAAAACAAAATGCCTGTATCAGTTGACTGACACAGGCATTTTGCTGAGAGACGACTAACTGCGCGCCCGATTACTTGCGCAGACCCAGCTTCTCGATCAGTGCGCGGTAACGATCTGCGTCCTTGCCCTTCAGGTAGTCGAGCAGCTTGCGACGGCGGCTCACCATGCGCAGCAGACCGCGGCGGCTGTGATGATCCTTCGTGTGGGCCTTGAAGTGAACGGTCAGTTCGTTAATGCGGGTCGTAAGCAGCGCGACCTGCACTTCAGGGGAGCCGGTGTCGTTAGCAGCGCGTGCGAATTGCGCAACGACGTCGGACTTCCTGGTTGTTTCAACTGCGGACATGTTGATTTCCTTTAGTACTAAACAGGCGGTCACGGAAGAAAGGCCGTGCCGTGGGATTACAACGAGGGGCGTATTGTAGCACAGCGCGAACGGGCCGCGAACCTCCCTTGAATGGACCCGTTACTGAAGCAATCAAGGGCGTTTCATGCGGCAGACCGTCGGCGTCACGGTACCCTCCGGCGGCAGCGCCAGCACGGTGCGGAACCCGTAGCCCGAACCCTCGTTATCGAAGCGCACGCCCGGCGTGCCGGCCTTGTCCATCTGCATGACGTAAAGGGGCTGTATCAGCTGGTGATCGTCGGCGCGCATCCGCGAGGGATGGAAGCCGTTGTCGAACTTCATGCCCTCGAGCGCCTTTGCGACAACGGCTGGCTGCGCGCTCTCCGCGCGATTCATCGCTGCTGCGAGCATCTCCACCATCAATTCCATGCGCAGAACGGGGTAATCGTCGGCGGCGGACGGGAAACGGGCGCGAAACGCCTTGTACCACGCATCCGACGCCGCGCCACCAGCGTTCGGATGCCAGTCGGCCACGGCGAGTACCCGGCCGACGCCTGCGTCGCCGAGCGCAGCCGGCGCACCGAGGCTATTGCCGTAGAACGTGTAGAACTTCGTGTCGAGCGCCTGCTCGCGTGCAGCCTTCACCAGCAGCGTCAGATCGTTGCCCCAGTTGCCGGTCACGACCGCATCCGCCCCGCTCGCGCGGATCTTTGCGATGTACGGCGCGAAATCCTTCACACGGCCGACCGGATGAAATTCGTCGCCGACCACCGCGATGTCCGGCCGCTTCGAAGCCAGCGCCGAGCGCGCCAGGGTGCTGATGTCATGCCCGAAGCTGTAATCCTGGTTCAGCAGATAGACCTTTTTCACCGATCTGTCGCGTTGGATGACCTCGGCGAGTGCGTCCATACGCATGCCGGCGTGCGCATCGAAGCGAAAATGCCAGAAGCTGCAATTCTCGTTGGTCAGTGCAGGATCGTCTGCGGAGTAATTCAGGAACAGTTCGCGGTTATCGGGCTCGCGCGCGTTCTGTTTTTCGATGGCCGCGAGCAGTGCCGCGGCGACCGCCGAACTGTTGCCCTGGAGGATGTAGCCGATGTGCCGGTCCGCCGCTGCGCGTAGCTGAATCAAGGCCTCCTCGGCGCTACCTTTGCTATCTAGCACGACGAGTTCCAGCGGATGCGCGCCATCCCCAAGCTTCACGCCGCCCGCCGCGTTGACCCGCTCGACGCCGACCCGCAGATTGCGCTCCACTGCCGCGCCCGCGTTGGCGAACGGCCCTGACATACCTTCGATCAGCGCAAGCTGCACTGGTTCGCCGCCCGCGTACGCTGCCGTGACTGGCGCGGCCATCGACGCCGCCGCCAGCACGGCCACCGCCGCCCGTACCCACAACCCTGCCATCGCAGCTCCGGTTGAATCGCTCGAAGCGCGGATCATAGGACGCCCGGGCGTTGCGGAGCAAGCCCAAAGGAGGGAGCAAAGGACGCCGGGCGGCTCCTGCGCGCAAATCTTTTGCCCCGCCGCATGTCAAAATAGCTAGCAAGCCGTTGGAGGAATTCATGCTTAACCGCCTCTCATCCGGGCTCGCCGCGATTACTGCGACCGCCCGGCCGCGCGCAGGCCTGCGCGGCGCCGCGCTCGCCTGCCTGGGCGCGCTGGTGCTGGCCGGCTGCGCCCAGCCGTGGCAGCGATTTCAACCGGGCGAGGACCAGTCCACGATCATCAGCCACCTCGGCGCGCCACGCGAAACCTATGATCTGCCGAATGGCGGCAAGCGCCTGATGTGGCCAACCCAGCCGATGGGTGAAACGACCACGGCCGCCGACATCGACGCCTCCGGCAAGATTGTGAACGTCCGCCAGGTGTTGCAGCCAAACGAGTTCTATCGAGCGGAGATCGGCAAGTGGACACGCGAGGATGTGCTGGTCAACTTCGGCAGGCCGGTGGAAACATCGTACTTTCCGCTGATGAAGCGCGAGGTCTGGACCTACCGGTATCAGGAAGATAACGTCTGGTATCTGATGTACAGCTTTTACTTCGACAATCAGGGGATCCTGCGGTTGACACAAAAGACGCCCGACCCGCTGCACGATCCGGACCGCCGCAGCAATTTCTTCTAGACGACGCCGTGTCGCGCCCGACCGCCGCCTCTTCAGGCGGCGTTTTTCTGTGCGGTTCGCCTACCGGGGAGCGTTGCTTCGTGGACGGGCGAACAATTTCTCGACATGAACCCTTCAGCCGGAATTGGCCGGTCGGCCAGGTGCGCACAGCTTCGTCGTCGACTAAAGTTTGAGGGCAGAGTGCAACGACGCAGCAACCTCCCTGCATTGTTCGATCGCCATTTTTGCCGTTGCCCAACCACCTTCGGAGCCCCTGCCGATGCCCCTTCCCAAAAATATGCTGCTCGCCAATGCCGCGTGGGCGACGGAAACCAACGCGCGCGATCCGCGCTTCTTCGAAAAGCTTGCGCAAGGTCAGAGCCCGCAGGTGCTGTGGATTGGCTGCTCGGACAGCCGAGTCCCCGCCGAAACAATCACGCTTTGCGAACCGGGCGATCTCTTCGTCCACCGCAACATCGCGAACCTGTTCCCACCCGACGACGACAACTGCGCGAGCGTGCTCGAATATGCAGTGCGCGTTTTGAAGGTAGGCCATGTGATCGTCTGCGGCCACTATGGCTGCGGCGGTGTACGCGCAGCGCTGCTGCCGGCGGCGGGCAGACCTGCCGCACGTCAATCGCCGGATAGCGCCGCTGTGTGCACTGGCCAGCACGCATCAGGCAGACCTCGACCGCCACGAGTCGGAGCACGCCCGCGTCAATCGCCTTGCGGAACTGAACGTGCTCGAACAGGTGAGGCGCTTGCGCGACACGTCGATCGTGCGCGACAGCAGCCCGGCGCCGCTCGTGCATGGCTGGATCTTTTCACTCGACGACGGGCGCATCAAGGTACTGGCGTCCGGCTATCCCGGCGAAGAGCCCGCTACGTCCGACAACACCTCGGTAGCGCAGCCAGAAACGCTTCGCGGCACAGCCTGAGTAGCAAAGATTCAATTGCCCAATACCGCGCGATATCAGCAACCGCGAGTACCACCCGGGCCGTGCCCCCGCCGGAAAAGGGGGGAGCGGCGCGGGAACCAGATTTCCCGGCGCCCGAACGGATCGCATCGGCAAACGCGACACACGCTTCAAATGCACAAAACCCCGTGCTCTTGTGAAGCACGGGGTTTCGGTCTGGATCACTCAGGGGCGGGATCAGCGCCCTGCATTGATATCAGGAACGCTGCGGGTTCAGCTTGTCCGCGTTCGAAAAGAGCTTGTTGAGCGCGGAAATATAGGCCTTCGCGGAAGCCGCGACGATATCAGGATCGGTGCCGACGCCGTTCACGATACGGCCGCTCTTCGACAGGCGCACCGTTACTTCGCCCTGCGCCTGCGTGCCGGTCGTGATCGCGTTCACCGAGTACAGCAGCAGTTCCGAACCGCTACCTACTTCGGTTTCGATCGCGTTCAGCGTGGCATCGACCGGGCCGTTACCGCGTGCTTCTCCGGTCACTTCCTTGCCGTCGACCGAAAACACGACCTTCGCGTGCGGCTGCTCGCCAGTTTCCGAGTGCTGTGACAGCGACACGAACTTGTAATGCTCCCTCTCCTGCGCTTCCGCCGACTCCTCGGTGACGATCGCGATGATGTCCTCGTCGAAGATTTCGGCCTTGCGGTCGGCCAGTTCCTTGAAGCGCGCGAACGCGGTGTTCAGTTCGCCTTCGCTGTCGAGTGCGATGCCGAGTTCCTGCAGACGCTGCTTGAACGCATTGCGGCCAGACAGCTTGCCGAGCACGATCTTGTTCGCGCTCCAGCCCACATCTTCGGCGCGCATGATTTCGTAGGTGTCGCGCGCCTTCAGCACGCCGTCCTGGTGGATGCCTGACGCGTGCGCAAACGCATTCGCGCCGACCACGGCCTTGTTTGGCTGCACGACGAAACCGGTGATCTGCGACACGAGCTTCGAGGCAGGCACGATCTGCGTCGTGTCGATGCCGAGATCGAGGCCGAAGTAGTCCTTGCGGGTCTTCACAGCCATCACGATTTCTTCGAGCGACGTATTGCCCGCGCGCTCACCGAGACCGTTGATCGTGCACTCGACCTGACGCGCGCCACCGATCTTAACGCCCGCCAGGGAGTTCGCCACCGCCATGCCGAGGTCGTTGTGGCAGTGCACGGAGAACACGGCCTTGTGCGAATTCGGAATGCGCTCACGCAGCGTCTTGACCAGCTGGCCGTACAGTTCCGGCACGCCATAGCCGACCGTATCGGCGATGTTGATCGTGGTCGCACCTTCGGCGATCACTGCTTCCAGCACGCGGCACAGAAAGTCCATGTCGGAGCGGCTGCCGTCCTCCGGGGAGAACTCGACGTCGTCAGTGAACTTGCGCGCGAAGCGCACGGCGAGCTTTGCCTGCTCGAACACCTGATCGGGCGTCATGCGCAGCTTCTTTTCCATATGCAGCGGCGACGTCGCGATGAATGTATGGATACGGAAGCGCTCAGCGGGCTTCAACGCGTCGGCGGCACGCTGGATATCCTTGTCGTTCGCACGGGCGAGCGAGCAGATGGTGCTCCCCTTGATCATCGACGCGATCGTATGAATCGAATCGAAGTCGCCGTTCGAACTGGCGGCGAAGCCGGCCTCGATCACGTCCACCTTCATCCGTTCGAGCTGCTTCGCGATACGGATTTTTTCTTCCTTCGTCATCGACGCACCGGGCGATTGTTCGCCGTCGCGCAAGGTCGTGTCGAAAATGATCAGCTTGTCTGCCATGTCAGGTCTCCGGGGGACTCAGTCAAATTGGGGATGATGGAGATGCGAAAACGGAATTCGGGTGTTTGCGCCACCGCTGGCGACGCTCAACAACAGACGAGGCAGACGGGAGGCGAAAACGATCAGCGCGGCAGGCGCGCTAGCACTAGTGCACGTAGGGGTGCACCGGCTTGAAGAGACAGGAGGGGGAACTTGAAAATAACCATGTCAGCGACTATAGCGGCATTCCGGAAAACGTGCAATTAGCGGCAATCCGGTGGCGCAGACGAAAACGGCAACCGGAGGGCCGCCGTTTTCGCTTACGCAGGGCGCGCGATGCGTCAGTGGTCACGCTGCGACGAGCGGGCTGGATTGCCCCTGCCCCGCATTGCCTGATAGCCCCAGAACACGTAGCCCGACAGGCCATACAGCACAAACAGGCCAAACAGCATCAACGGCGGGTCGGACGACACCAGCACAAACGCGACCACCACCAGCAGAATGGCCGCGAACGGCACGCGATGCCGCACGTCGAGCGCCTTACCGCTGTAAAACGGCGCGTTCGAGACCATCGTCACGCCCGCATAGATCGTCAGCACGAACGCGACCCACGGCAGCCAGACGAGTTTGAGCGGCACGCGATTGTCGGTGGCGAGCCACACGAAACCGGCGATCAGCGCGGCCGCCGCCGGGCTCGGCATGCCCTGGAAAAAGCGCTTGTCGACGACACCGATGTTCGTATTGAAGCGCGCGAGCCGCAGCGCCGCGCCCGAGCAGTAGACGAACGCCGCGAGCCAGCCCCAGCGCCCAAGGTCCTTCAGAATCCACTCGTACATGACGAGCGCCGGCGCGACGCCGAACGACACCATGTCTGACAGGCTGTCGAACTGCTCGCCGAACGCGCTCTGCGTATGGGTCATTCGCGCAACGCGGCCGTCCATGCCGTCTAGCACCATCGCCACGAAGATCGCGATCGCCGCCACTTCGAAGCGCACGTTCATCGCCTGCACGACGGCGAAGAAACCGCAGAAGAGCGCTGCGGTGGTGAAGGCATTCGGCAGCAGGTAAATGCCGCGCTTTCTTAGAAACTGCTGACGCGCGGCACGGCGGCTGTCGACCACCGCCGGCTCCTGCACCGGCTTGTTGCGGCGGAACGGCCGCGGCTGCGGGCCGGCGCTACGGGGTCGACGCGGTTTGAATGCGGCCATCGAAACCTCCTTGTGCCGCTTTATAGTTCAGCAAGAATGGTCGACGAGGCCGATACTTTCTCGCCGATCGACACGCGCGGACGGCTGCCCACCGGCAGATACACGTCGACACGTGAACCGAAGCGAATGAAGCCATAGCGCTGGCCGCGCGTAAGCGGCTCGCCGGCGCGAACATAGCAGAGAATCCGTCGCGCGATCAGACCGGCGATCTGCACCGACGTCACTGTCTGGCCACCGGCCATTTCGATCACGACCGCGTTGCGCTCGTTTTCGAGCGACGCTTTATCAACCGCCGCGTTCAGGTAGGCGCCCGGAAAATACTCGACCTTCGAAATCGCACCATCCACCGGCGAGCGTTGCGAGTGGACGTTGAACACATTCATGAACACGCTGATCTTCAGCGCTTCCCGGTTGGCATACGGATCATGAGCCGTCTCGACGGCAACGATGCGGCCATCGGCAGGACACAGTACGGCATTCGCCTGCGTCGGGATCGGCCGCGCCGGATCGCGGAAGAACTGCAAGATGAAGACAAGCAGCAGCCAGAAAGGCCACGCAAAGCCGAACCCCGCGATGGCATGGATCAACAACGCAACGACGGCCGCGATCGCGATAAATGGCCAGCCTTCGCGCGCGATGATCGGATGAGGGTAATTCATGGATGGCTTCTGTATTTTTGTAAAACCGTAGGATAGCAAAAGCCGCCCAGGGTTCAGCACACCTGGACGGCTTTTGGGAATATCCGGTAAGCCGACTCGCTATCGCCGCGAGTCCAGGAACCGGACAGAAGCAACGCTGGCTTAGTTCTTCGACTGGTCGACCAGCTTGTTCTTCGCGATCCACGGCATCATCGCGCGCAGCTTCGAACCGACCTGTTCGATCTGGTGTTCAGCCGTGATGCGGCGACGCGATTGCAGCGTCGGCGCGCCAGCGCGGTTTTCGACGATGAAGCTCTTTGCGTACTCGCCGGTCTGGATGTCCTTCAAAACTTCCTTCATCACCTTCTTCGTTTCGTCGGTGACGATGCGCGGGCCCGTCACGTACTCGCCGTACTCGGCGTTGTTCGAGATCGAGTAGTTCATGTTCGCAATGCCGCCTTCGTAGATCAGGTCGACGATCAGCTTCAGTTCGTGCAGGCACTCGAAGTACGCCATTTCCGGCGCGTAGCCCGCTTCAACCAGCGTCTCGAAGCCAGCCTTGATCAGCTCGACCGTACCGCCGCACAGCACGGCCTGTTCGCCGAACAGGTCGGTTTCGGTTTCTTCGCGGAAGTTCGTTTCGATGATGCCGGCACGGCCGCCACCGTTTGCCGCTGCGTACGACAGCGCGATGTCGCGTGCTGCGCCCGACTTGTCCTGGGCAACCGCGATCAGGTGCGGCACGCCGCCGCCGTTCTGGTACGTGTTGCGCACCGTGTGGCCCGGCGCCTTCGGTGCGATCATGATCACGTCGAGGTCGGCGCGCGGAATGACCTGGCCGTAGTGCACGTTGAAGCCGTGCGCGAATGCAAGCGCTGCGCCATCCTTGGCATTGGCGTGCACCTCGTTCTTGTAGACTTCGGCGATCTGTTCGTCCGGCAGCAGCATCATGACGACGTCTGCACCCTTGACGGCTTCGGCCACTTCCTTGACCTTCAGGCCGGCGTTCTCGGCCTTGCTCCACGATGCGCCACCCTTGCGCAGACCCACCGTCACGTTCACGCCGCTTTCCTTCAGGTTCAGCGCGTGTGCATGGCCCTGCGAGCCGTAGCCGATGATGGTGACCTGCTTGCCTTTGATGAGGGAGAGGTCGGCGTCCTTGTCGTAGAAAACTTTCATGTTCGTTCCTTGGCGAAATTCAGGGAGATTCAGGTACTACTTATTGTGTGCTGCATGCCGGGCTTGCTCAGTGCGCACCCGGCTTCGACCGATACTGGGGCAAACGCGGCTTACACCTTCAGAATGCGTTCGCCGCGACCGATCCCCGAGCTGCCCGTGCGGACCGTTTCGAGAATCGCGGTAGCGTCGAGCCCTTCGATGAAAGCGTCGAGCTTGTCGCTCGCGCCTGTCAGTTCGATCGTGTAGGTCTTTTCGGTGACGTCGATGATGCGGCCGCGGAAAATATCCGACATCCGCTTCATCTCCTCACGTTCCTTGCCGACCGCCCTCACCTTGATCAACATCAGCTCGCGCTCGATGTGGGCGCCCTCGGTAAGGTCGACCACTTTCACCACCTCGATCAGGCGGTTCAGATGCTTCGTGATCTGTTCGATCACGTCGTCCGAGCCAATGGAAACGATGGTCATGCGCGACAGCGAATGGTCTTCGGTCGGGGCCACCGTCAAGGTTTCAATGTTGTAGCCGCGTGCGGAAAAAAGACCGACCACGCGCGACAACGCGCCCGGTTCGTTTTCCAGCAGGACGGAAATAATATGTCTCATGTTTCGCTTCTTCCAGATGTGTTTCGATGTATGCGAACCGGTTCGCCCGGCTTCACCCGTTGGCGCCTTTCGTGAAGGCGCGCGCAGCGTTGCCGGCGCACAAACCGTCGTTATAGATCTTCCGAGCCGAGGAGCATCTCCGTGATGCCCTTGCCAGCCTGAACCATCGGCCAGACGTTTTCGGTCGGATCGGTCTGGAAATCGAGAAACACCGTGCGATCCTTCAGGCGCAGCGCTTCCTTGAGCGCCGGCTCGACATCCGCTGTCTTTTCGATGCGCATGCCGACGTGCCCGTACGCTTCAGCGAGCTTCACGAAATCCGGCAGCGCATCCATGTACGAATGCGAATAGCGCTTGCTGTATTCGATCTGCTGCCACTGCCGCACCATGCCCAGATAGCGGTTGTTGAGCGAAATGATCTTGATTGGCGTGTCGTACTGCTTGCAGGTCGACAGTTCCTGAATGCACATCTGGATCGAGCCTTCGCCCGTGATGCAGAGCACGTCGTCGTCCGGGTGCGCCATCTTCACGCCCATCGCCGCCGGCAGGCCGAAACCCATCGTGCCGAGACCACCAGAATTGATCCAGCGACGCGGCTTGTTGAAGCGATAGAACTGCGCAGCCCACATCTGGTGCTGGCCGACGTCGGAACACACGAAGGCATTGCCGTCGGTCAGCTCCCACGCCTTCTCGACCACATACTGCGGCTTGATGATGTCGCTCTTGCGATCGAACTTGAGGCAGTCTTTTGAGCGCCACGCCTCGATGTCCTTCCACCAGTCGGCGAGCGCCGCGGTGTCCGGGCCATGTTCGGCGGTCTGCAACTGTTCGATCAGTTCCTTCAGCACTTCCTTCACGTCGCCGACGATCGGAATGTCGACCTTCACGCGCTTGGAAATGGACGACGGATCGATGTCGATGTGGATGATCTTGCGCGGTTGCGAGGCGAAGTGCGTTGGGTCGCCGATCACACGGTCGTCGAAGCGCGCGCCGATCGCGATCAGCACATCGCAGTGCTGCATCGCCATGTTGGCTTCGTACGTGCCGTGCATGCCAAGCATGCCGAGGAATTTTTTGTCGCTTGCGCGGTAGCCGCCCAGCCCCATCAGCGTGTTGGTGACGGGATAGCCGAGCAGATCGGCAAACTGGTTCAGTTCGCGCGACGCGTCAGCCAGGATGATGCCGCCGCCGGTATAGATATAAGGGCGCTTCGCCGACAGCAGCAGCGCAACCGCCTTGCGGATCTGTCCGGAGTGGCCCTTCGTCACCGGGTTGTACGAGCGCAGCGACACGCTTTTCAGCGGCTCGTAACGGCACGGCGCCTTCGACACGTCTTTCGGAATGTCGATCAGCACCGGGCCTGGACGGCCGGTACGGGCGATGTAAAAGGCTTTCTTGACGGTAGCGGCGAGATCGCGCACGTCCTTCACGAGGAAGTTGTGCTTCACGCAGGGACGCGTGATGCCGACCGTATCGCACTCCTGGAACGCATCCTGGCCAATCGCGGCAGTCGGCACCTGGCCGCTGATCACGACCATCGGAATCGAATCCATATAGGCGGTGGCGATACCGGTGACCGCATTGGTGACGCCGGGGCCGGAAGTCACGAGGCAGACGCCGACCTTGCCGGTCGAGCGTGCGTAGGCGTCAGCGGCGTGAACCGCGGCCTGCTCGTGGCGCACGAGGACGTGCTGGAATTTGTCCTGCTTGTACAACTCGTCGTAAATGTAGAGTACCGAGCCGCCGGGATAGCCCCAGATAAACTCGACGTCTTCGTCGGCCAGTGCCTTCATGAGCACGGTGGCGCCGATAGAGTCAGTTTCGGGATGGGGAGTCGTATCCGACGTGGAGAATTCCGCGCTGGGCATATTCATCGTTCACCTTTCGAATTTTCGGCAAAAAATTGATCGGGTGCTCTCTGCCGGGCTTGTGGCTCGGGTTCAAGCGGCGCGTCCAGTTGACAGGTGAGCTTCTTGGGCCACACCTCAATTGAGACAAGTCACTTATATTGCGAACCGTCGACGATATCTGCTGCCGTGCTCGCGGTCAAGCAGATATTTCCGCAATGCGGCATGAACGGAGTACGCCAGGGCAGGTTTTACCGCGCGCGCTCAGCCGCTCTTTTCCCTGGCCGACGCGAAAGTTTGTTAGCATCCGCGAGTTTTACGACATTTTTCGACCCATTACGCGCACGCTCGCTGCGCCGACCCCCAACGGATGGCATCAGACAAGGAACTCGCCGATTTTCTGGCGGGCGTCGAAAGGCGCGCGTTCAAGCAGACGGTCTACGCCGTGCGGGACGACGACGCCGCGCTCGATATCGTGCAGGACGCGATGATCAAGCTCGCCGAAAAATACGGCGATCGCCCTTCGGCCGAGCTGCCACTTTTGTTTCAGCGTATTCTTCAGAATACGATGCACGACTACTTTCGTCGGCAGAAGGTGCGCAATACGTGGGTCAGCCTGTTTTCGTCGCTGGGTAATTCAGAAGATGACGAATTCGACCCGCTGGAAACGTTCGAAGCCGAACAGGGATCGGCGGGCGCCGAGAGCAGCGAACAAAGGCTCGAGCGTGAACAGGTGCTGCAGCTGATCGACGAAGAGATCCAGAAATTACCGGCACGTCAACGGGAGGCGTTTCTCATGCGTTACTGGGAAGATATGGATGTCGCCGAGACTGCGGCTGCCATGGGCTGCTCCGAGGGAAGTGTGAAGACACACTGTTCGCGAGCTACCCATACGCTGGCGCAAGCGCTCAAGGCTAAAGGAATTACGCTATGAGCTCCGCTCTCGATACTAAAGAACTCGAGTTTGCGCGGCAGTTGCGCCGTGCGCTCGATGAAAATACTGCCAGCATTCCCTCCGCCACCATCGATCGACTCGCCGTGGCGCGCCGTGCCGCCCTCGCCCGCAAGAAACCCGAAGCGGTTTCGGCGCCGGTGTTCGCGCCCGTCTTCGCCGCTGCCGGCGCGGGAATGTCCGTCAATGTGCCGATGTTGGAAACGCCGCAGCGCCGCCGCTCGCCGCTGCGCCGCTTCGCGCTGGCGTGGCCGCTCGCCGCGCTTGTCGTAAGCCTCGTGGCGGTTGCTTACTGGGAAGACCAGCAGCGCACCGCCGAACTCGCCGATATTGACGCCGCCATGCTGAGCGATGACCTGCCGCTCAACGCGTATCTCGATCACGGCTTCAACGCGTATCTGTCGCGCGCGCACTGAGCGAGGATCGATCGGGTGAGTTACAAGCGCGGCCTTGCCGTTGTTTTCGGATGTGCAATCGCGGCCCTTGTGTCCTTCGCCGCGACCTGGCCCCGCTTTTACCCAAAGCCAGTCGCGGCGTCGGCGCCTGTTGCCGGGGCGCCCGCGAAGGCGGCCGCGCCGTCATTGAACGCCGAGATCCCTGGCTTGCCCAGTGACAGCCCTCATTCCTGGGCCCACCTCTCGCCCGCCGAACGCGTGGCGCTCGCGCCATTCGCCAGCGAATGGGACGCCTTTAGCGACGCGCGCAAGCGAAAATGGATCAGAATCGCGCAGCGTTATCCGAAGATGACGCCTGAAGCGCAAAAAAGACTGCACGAGCAGATGACCGAATGGGCGCGCATGACCCCCGAGCAGCGCCGCGTCGCCCGTGAGAACTATCAGGTCTCGAAGGAGTTGCCGCGCGAGGCGCGCCAGAACGCCTGGAAGGC
This sequence comes from Paraburkholderia sp. BL10I2N1, assembly GCF_004361815.1. NCBI lineage: Bacteria > Pseudomonadati > Pseudomonadota > Betaproteobacteria > Burkholderiales > Burkholderiaceae > Paraburkholderia > Paraburkholderia sp. BL10I2N1. Next base: position 4,640,326 of record NZ_SNWA01000001.1, read on the forward strand.
CTATCAGGAGTTGTCGGAAGAGCAGAAGGAACGGCTCGCCGCCAGTGAACGCAAACGCCGGCCGACCGTCGTCAGCGCGCCGCCGTCGGGCAAGACCGAAGTCAAGGACATCGACCGGCTCGTCAATGCTCGCGGCGCCAGCGGCACAGGGGCGGCGAGCCATCTGCCGGCGTCCGTACCAGGAGCGTCGCTGCCCGCTGCGATGCCGGCCGTCCCGGCCGCAAGCAGCGTCGTTCCCGCGACTCCGCTGCCCGTTTCGCCGTCTGAAGCGCCGTCGCTCTACCACGGCTCCTGACCTTTGCTCCGAACTCACCGCCAAGCCGTGTCCAGCCCCCTCGCCACCGCCGACCTGAGTCCGGATAACGCGGCACCTGCCCCGACCGTCCGCCGACGGCTTGCTACCCTGGTTTACGAAGGCGTGATCCTGTTCGGCATCGTGTTCTTTGCAGGGTATCTGTTCAGCACCCTGACCCAGCAACGCAACGGCCTCACACATCACAACATCCTTGCGGCGTGGATCGGGCTCGTCGTCGGTGTGTATTTCGTCTGGTTCTGGACCCACGGCGGACAGACACTGCCGATGAAAACCTGGCGGCTCCGTCTTGTCGGTGTCGACGGCGCGCCGGTGTCCGTGCCACGCGCGATCGCACGCTACGCGCTGGCGTGGCTGTGGTTCCTGCCGCCGCTCGCCTTACATCCGCTGCTGGGCCTCTCTGTGCCGCGGACGCTCGTCGCGAGCGCAGCCTGGTTCGCGCTGTGGGCGGCGACCGGCAGCTTCGGTACGAACCGTCAGTTCCTGCACGACCGGCTTGCCGGCACGCGGATTATCGAACTGAAGTAAGCCGCTAACCTCTGAAATGGCGCAGGCCACGCCTTACCCCCTCGCAAAGCTGCTGAGAAGCAACGCTCTCACCTAAGCGCGTAATAAGAAGTTCTTGTGACTGTCACGGCACAGTCACGCGTCGATGGCGGAATGCACGTACCGCAACCCGACGCGTGAGCCATGGACCCAAAGACGTCCGCGACTTCCTTCTTCCGCCAGACAGGCCCGGGCGTCGACCCCGTCGCTTTTCGACCTGGTGCCGCCCCCGGCAGCCCGCTGCCGCTGTCCCAATCTCCGTCGACATCGATGACAGCCACGGGTCATCACGACGATGACGACGCCGGCCAGCACCGCTACCGGACGATCTGGCTCTCGGACATCCATCTCGGTTCAAGCGGCTGCCAGGCGCCGTATCTGCTCGACTTTCTGCGGCACAACGAATCGGAATACCTGTATCTCGTCGGCGACATCATCGACGGCTGGCAGCTGAGAAAAGGCTGGTACTGGCCGCAGGCGCACAACGACGTCGTACAGAAGATCCTGCGCAAGGCACGCAAAGGCACCCAGGTCGTGTATATCCCCGGCAATCACGACGAGGCGGCGCGCCAGTTCTGCGACCTCGCCTTCGGCGACATCCACGTGCGTGGCGAAGCGTTCCACACGACGCTCGCCGGCAAGCGCCTGTGGATCACCCATGGCGACCTGTTCGACGGCGTGATCCAGCACGCGAAGTGGCTCGCCTATCTCGGCGACTCGCTGTACACGCTGATCCTGCTCCTGAACCGCTGGTTCAACCGTGTCCGCAACCGGCTCGGCTTCCAGTACTGGTCGCTGTCGCAATACCTGAAGCATCAGGTGAAGAACGCCGTGAACTTCATCTCGAAGTTCGAGCACGTGATGACCGACGAGGCACGCCGCCGAGGCTGTGACGGCGTGGTCTGCGGACACATCCACAAGGCCGAGATCCGCGACATCGACGGCGTACTGTATTGCAACGATGGCGACTGGGTCGAAAGCCTTTCGGCGCTCGTCGAAACCTTCGAGGGCGAACTCAAGGTGGTTTACTGGACCGTGATGCGCGCGCCGCAGGTGAACGCGCAGAAAGCCCAGGCGACTGCGGCCTGAGTCCACTTCCAGTTCCAGCTACAAGGCGGTATTGTCAGTAACGGAACCGCTGTACCGCGTCAATCCTTCACTTCACCCGGGCCACAACGATGAAGATTCTGATCGTCACCGATGCATGGGAACCGCAGGTCAACGGCGTCGTCCGGACGCTGAAGAACACGACGCGCGAATTGACGGCGCTCGGCCATCGCGTCGACCTGCTGACGCCGCTCGAATTCCGCACGATACCGTGCCCGACGTACCCTGAAATCCGCCTGTCGCTGCTCCCCAAAAAGCGTCTGCGCCAGCGCATCGACGAGTTCGGACCCGACGCGTTGCACGTTGCTACCGAAGGCCCGCTCGGCCTCGCCGCGCGCGCCTATGCGATCCAGCACAAACTGCCGTTCACGACCGCCTATCACACGCGCTTTCCGGAATACGTGCAGGCCCGCTTCGGCATTCCGCTCGCCGCGACGTACAGGTTCCTGCACTGGTTTCACAAGCCGTCGCTTGCAGTGATGGCGCCGACGCCGGTGGTCAAGGCCGACCTCGAAAAATTCGGTTTCACGAACGTCGTGCTGTGGACCCGCGGTGTCGATCTGGACATCTTCCACCAGATGGATTCGAAGGTGCTCAACACGGCGCGGCCGATCTTCCTGTACGTCGGACGCGTGGCGGTAGAGAAGAACGTCGAGGCATTTCTGAAGCTCGACCTGCCCGGCTCGAAATGGGTTGCCGGCGAAGGCCCGGCGCTTGCCGAACTGAAGTCGCGCTATCCGCAGGTGAACTATCTCGGTGTGCTGACCCAGGCCGAACTCGCCAAGGTCTACGCGGCCGCCGACGTGTTCGTGTTCCCGAGCCGCACCGACACGTTCGGTCTGGTGCTGCTCGAAGCGCTCGCGTGCGGCACACCGGTCGCAGCTTACCCGGTGACGGGCCCGATCGACGTGCTGGGCAACGGCGGCGCCGGAGCGATGAACGAAGATCTGCGTGAGGCCTGTCTCGAAGCGCTGAAGATCGATCGCAACCATGCACGCGCGTGGGCCGAGCGCTTTTCGTGGGGCGCGGCGTCCGAGCAGTTTGCAACGCATCTGAAGCCGTTGCCGGGTGCATCATTCAGCGAGGAGAGTGCCGCCGCATGAAGCGGCGCGCGACCAGACATGCAGGCAAGGACCTCCAGCGCTCGACGCCCGGCCGCGGACGCGCTACGCGCGCCGCGTGACGTGCCGCGCCCGTCTCACCTCAGCACCGCCGATACACGCGATGCTACCGATGCCGCCGGCGCGCCCGACCTCGAGCCGTTCGACGACCCACGCGAACACGGCCCTGAAAATGATCGCGACGTGACGCAGGCGCTGCCAGAAACCGCAGGCGAGCCGCTGGGTCCGGACGATCCGCTCGCGCCCCTGCCGTTCAACCCGTACAAGGGCAACCGTGGCCTCACGCGCGCCTGGCACGCGATGAAAAACTCGCTCGCCGGCTTTCGCGTCGCGATCCGCGAAGAAAGCGCGTTTCGCCAGGAGCTGACGCTCGCCGCGATCCTGCTGCCGATCGGCATGATCGTGCCGGTCGAACCCGTGGCGCGCGTGCTGCTGCTGGGCTCCGTGCTTCTGGTGCTGATCGTCGAACTGCTGAACTCGAGCGTCGAAGCCGCGATCGACCGCATTTCGCTCGAACGCCATGAACTGTCGCGCCGCGCGAAGGATCTTGGCAGCGCGGCGGTCATGGTGGCGCTCGTCATGTGTCTGATGACGTGGGGACTGGTGCTCGGCCCGCCGCTCCTGCACTGGATCGAGTCGTGGCGTTGACCGCGCTCCCGCTTCCCGGCAACGCCTGAAACGCGCCTGGTGACAGAACGTCCGGTTTATAATCGGACGATCGTTTCTGAAAATACAAACCGCGTCCGGGCGGACTCCGCAGCTGCTGTATGCCGCCGCGCGCCAGCCCGGTCAAACCAGGGCCGGACGACATGGAAGCCAAACCTCCCCGCCGCACCCGCGAACGGATACTCGAACTCTCGTTGAAACTGTTCAACGAGATCGGCGAACCCAACGTGACGACCACGACGATCGCCGAGGAAATGGAAATCAGTCCGGGCAACCTGTACTACCACTTCCGCAACAAAGACGACATCATCAACAGCATCTTCAGCCAGTTCGAGCAGGAGATCGAAAAGCGTCTGCGTTTCCCCGACGACCATCGCGCGACCATCGACGAAATGTGGTCGTACCTGCAATACATGATCGATTTCACTTGGCGCTATCGCTTCCTGTATCGCGATCTGAAACGATCTGCTCGCCCGCAACCGCACGCTGGAAACACACTTCAAGCAGATCATCAGCCACAAGGTCCGGTTTGCGAACCAGTTCTGCGAACAGCTCGTCGCCGATGGCGAAATGATCGCCACGCCTGAAGAACTCCACGTGATCGCGACCAACATCGGCGTCATCGCGACGTACTGGCTGTCGTACCAGTTCGTGATGAACCCGCGCAAATACAACGACCAGGAAGCGATCCGCACCGAACTGCATCAGGTCAGCGTGCAGATCATCTCGCTGATGGCTCCGTATCTACATGGCCGCTCGCGGCGGATCTTCGACGATCTCGTGTCCGGCAAGCTGCCCAAGCGCGAGTTCTACGACTACCTTCCTCCCAAAGACGGCGCCGCCGCGCGCAACGAATCGAAGGACGCCTGAGCATGAAGTCGGTGTGCGTGTACTGCGGCTCCTCCGACGGAGTCAAACCTCTCTATGCGGAAGCCGCGAGGGCCTTCGGCCGCGCCATCGTCGAGGCGAGGCTTGCACTGGTATACGGCGGCGGCAAGGTCGGACTGATGGGTGTGATCGCGGACGAAGTCATGGCCGCCGGCGGCCGCGCGATCGGCGTGATTCCCGAGCTTCTGGTCAACAAGGAAGTCGGTCACGAAGGTCTGACCGAACTGCATGTCGTGCCCGACATGCACCAGCGCAAGAAGATGATGGCGGACCTGTCGGATGCGTTCATCGCGATGCCCGGCGGCGCAGGTACGCTCGAAGAGCTCTTCGAGGTCTACACGTGGGCGCAGCTCGGCTATCACCAGAAGCCGGTGGCCGTGCTCAATATCGACGGCTACTACGATCCGCTGATCTCGATGCTGCAGCATACGGTACAGGAAGGCTTCATGCGACAGACTTACCTGGATATCCTGCAGATCGATTCAGACCCGGTTTCGCTGATCAGCAAGCTGCAACGCTATCTACCGCCCGCGCGCGACAAGTGGGCCGACAACCGCGAAGCCGTGTGAGGTGGAGTGACGTGACGCGGCGCGAAACCGCATGTCGCCGAACGCGACGTTTTCGGTGCGTGCTTTTGACGAGGCTTTCATGACACAAGTCGTTCTGATTACCGGGGCGAGCCGGGGCATCGGCCGGGCAACCGCACGGCTCCTCGGCGCTCGCGGCTGGTCGGTCGGCGTCAACTATGCGCACAATGAAGCCGCTGCGCGTGAAACCGCCGCCGAAGTCGGCCGCGCTGGCGGCCACGCGCGCGTGATTCCCGGCGATGTCGCCGACGAAACCGCCGTGATTGCGATGTTCGATTCGCTCGAGCATGCGTTCGGGCGTGTCGATGCGCTTGTCAACAACGCGGGCATCGTCGCGCCGGCGATGCAGCTCGCCGACATGGATGTCGCGCGGCTCAAGCGGATGTTCGACGTTAACGTACTCGGCGCGTATCTGGTCGCACGCGAGGCGGCCCGTCGTATGGCAAAGGATCGCGGCGGCGACGGCGGTGCGATCGTCAATGTTTCGTCGGCGGCGTCGCGCCTCGGCTCACCGAACGAGTATGTCGACTACGCTGGCTCGAAAGGTGCCGTTGACACGATGACGATTGGCCTCGCCAAAGAACTGGGGCCCCAGGGCGTGCGAGTGAACGCAGTGCGCCCCGGCCTCATCGATACCGACATCCATACGAGCGGCGGCCGCCCTGACCGCGCCGCGGTGCTCGGTGCACAAACCCCGCTCGGCCGCCCGGGCAGCGCCGATGAAGTGGCCGAGGCCATCGTGTGGCTTCTCAGCGACGCCGCTTCGTATGTGAACGGCGCGCTTCTCGACGTCAGCGCCGGTCGCTGACCCCTTCTGTTCCCCAGCACACCGTCGAATCCCTGCTTTCGGCGCAACAATGATCGCGGTATCGCGACGATATTTTCTAAACGCCTACACTCTCCGTAAACGTCCGTAATATTGGACATATAGAATAGCGCCCAGCCAAGGGCGACTCATGCGCACAGAGAAGCAGGACAGCGTGCTGCGCCCGACAACCAGAACAGATCGCGCACCACAGCGTCGCGGCTCAAGACCAGAGCTTTTTTGACATGAATCAACCAGATCGTCCCCAGGCATTGCGCCGGGGAACAATCGCCACTGCCACTATAGGGGCACGTGCCAGCGCCGCAGGTTCCGCAGTCCTCTCCGAAGGCGCAGCCGCCGCACCGCTTGCTCCCGCCGCCCACGCACCGCGGACAGACGCGTTCGCGTGGTCACGCCCCATTATATGGATCGTGGCGCTCGCCGTACTTTGCGCGTGGCTGCTGCCCGGGACACTCGGGCACGATCCCTGGAAGCAGGACGAAACCTACACGTTCGGCATCATCCAGCACATGCTCCAGACGGGTGATCTGGTCGTGCCGACCAATGCCGGCCAGCCGTTCGTCGAGAAGCCGCCGATCTATGACTGGGTCGCTGCCGGCCTCGCGTGGATGTTCGGACGTTACCTGCCACTGCACGACGCTGCGCGCCTTGCGAGCGCCCTCTTTGCCGGCATGGCGCTGTTCTATACCGCGCGTCTTGCGCGCACGGCGACAAGCGCCACCCGCTGGCTCGACCTGCGCGTGATCGGTAGCGTCGCCCTGTTCGCAAGCAGCCTCGTCGTGATCAAGCATTCGCACGACATGATGACCGACGTCGCGCTGATGGCCGGCACGACGCTGGCGTTCTGCGGACTCTTCGAACTCGTGCTCGCGCACGTCCGCGAATCGGCTATCGACGCGCCACGCTTCCTCGCGAACAATCCTGTGTGGATGACGGGTGTGGGCGTCGGCATCGCGCTGCTGGCCAAAGGCCTGTTCGTGCCGCTCGTGTTCGGGGCGACCACCGTAGCGGTGATGGTGCTGTATCCCGCCTGCCGCAGCCGCAGCTTCGCGCGTTCGCTTGCGCTCGCCGCGCTTGTGCTGGCGCCGTTTGCGCTGATCTGGCCAATCTGCTTCTATCTGCGCTCGCCAGAGTTGTTCAAGGTCTGGTTCTGGGACAACAACGTGGGCCGCTTCTTCGGCTTCTCGGTACCCTATCTCGGCTCGGAAAACGACAAACATTTTTTTGTGCTGCGCGCATTTCTGACCGTCGGCTTCCCGGTTGGTCCGCTTGCACTGATTGCACTGGTCTCACTCCCAGGCAGCGGCTGGCGGCGCTGGCTCGATCCGCGCGTCGCGCTGCCGACGATCTTCGCGGGCATCGGCATCGTCGTGCTGCAGATGTCGGCAACCGCGCGCGAACTGTACATCCTGCCCTTCATCGCGCCCCTCGCGCTCCTCGCGATGCTGGGTGTCGAACGCCTGCCGCAGCGCCTGCATTCCATCTGGGATATGACGAACCGCGTATTGTTCGGCAGCTTCGCGATGCTCGTTTGGATCGTCTGGTCAACCATGACGGGCCCGGTCGAATCCCATTCGATTCTCCGTCTGCTCGGCCGCTGGCTGCCACTCGACTGGGTGATGCCCGCGAGGCCGGTGCTGATCGGTTCGGCGCTGCTGTTGACGGCCGGCTGGCTATGGCTGTTGCCCGCTCTCAGGCACGCAGGCAAGTGGCGCGGCGCGCTGAGCTGGTGTCTGGGTGCGATCCTCGCGTGGGGGCTGATCAGTACGTTGCTGTTGCCGTGGATCGACGAGGCCAAGAGCTACCGGGAGGTCTTCGAAAATCTGGGTACGCGTCTCGACACCGAGTGGAACGACGGTGACTGCATGGCGAGCGTCGGACTAGGCGAATCCGAAGCGCCGATGCTGTACTACTTCACCGGCGTGCAGCACATGCCGACCAGCGACACCGAGAAGACGCAATGCACGTGGCTCATCGTGCAAAGCTATCCTGGCGATGCGTCCGTGCCGCGCGGCAACTGGCAGCCATACTGGTCAGGCGCGCGCCCCGGCGACGACGACGAACTGCTGCGCGTCTTCGTGCGCATCCCGCCCGCAAAGACGCCGCAGGACTGAGGGTTCGAGACTGGCATCGCGTCCTGTCGCGACGGGTAATCAGAACGACGAGCCTGGCTCGCGTAGAAACGCCATCTCTTGCACCGTGGACGGGCGGCCGAGCGGTGCATTGCGATGGGGAAAACGCCCAAACCGCTCGATGATCTTCGCGTGCCGGGTAGCGAAGCCGGCATAGCCCGCCCCGGGCGCCTCGTCCTCCAGCGCATCGAACAGACGCACCGATTCGCGCTGGCTCTTCAGAGTTTCGTCGTGCTCGAAAGGCAGGTAGGCGAATGCCCGGTGATGGGCGCCGGGCAGTTGACGATCCGCGCCGCTCGCGACCATCTGCTGCGCGATGAGCAGCGCCTTCGCGTCGGCGGAAAACGCCCGGGCCGTGCCCCGATGGCAGTTGCGCGAAAACTGGTCCAGCACGATGACGAGTGCCAGCGCACCGAGCGGTGTCCGCGTCCAGCCGTCAAGCTCGCCTTGCAGCGCTTCGTCGATCAAGGCACCGAAACGCTGGCGAAGCATCGTGTCGAACGCGTCGTCGCGTTTGAACCAGCTTTTGCGCTCCACGCCGAAATCCGCCGTACCTGGTGCGCCGAACCAGCAATCCAGTACATCCCGCGCGCGGGGATCGAGCGCGGCGTAGTCCGCGGATAACGCCTCACGGGCGTTCGATTCGCTCATGCGAACTCCAGCACGAGCCGGCGCGTGCGCGCACTTTTCTTTTCCAGTTTCGCGACGCGCAACGCACCGATTTCCCGTGTGTTGCGCACGTGCGTGCCGCCGCACGGCTGCAGATCGACGTTTTCGATGCGCAACAGCCGCACACGTCCGAGCCCCATCGGCGGCTTCACGCTCATCGTGCGAACGAGTTCGGGACGCTGCTCCATCTCTTCGTCGGTGATCCATTGGGTCGAGACGCTGTGCCCCGCGCCGACCAGTTCGGCGAGCCGCGCTTCGACCACCTCGCGTTCGATCGGCTCGACTGTCGCAAGATCTAGCCGCGCGTAGTCGGTGGTGATGCTGCAGCCGTCCACCGGGTAAGGCAGCACCGCGCAGATCAGGTGGCTCGCCGTATGCAACCGCATGTGCCGGTATCGGCGTTCCCAATCGATTTCCGCCCGCACGCGCTCGCCAGCCCCAAGCCGCGCCAGCAGCGTCTCCTGGCCTGGCGCGGGAACATGCACGGCGTCGTCGGGCGTCGCGCCTTCGAATTTCGCCTTGCGGGTGTCCGCAATCGCAATGCGTGTGCCGTCCGCCAGGATCAGGGCGCCCGCATCCCCCGCCTGGCCGCCGCCGAGCGGATAGAACACGGTCTGATCGAGATGGATGCCCTGCTCGTCCACTGCGGTAATCGCGGCCTCGCAGTGCGTGAGGTAGGCGTCGTCGCGAAACAGGGCGCGCGTCTTCATGGGGAGTCCTCTTGTACTGTCCGCCAAAAGAGCCATTATGCCGGGCAGCCCACAGCGTAGAAAGTCAGCCAGATGGCCAAGGATAGCCGGACTGTACTGGCCGCTTTTCCAGGCCGCTTTTACCGTTACGAGACGCTTCCTGACATCAGCCCGGCCGGTTGCGCATCCAGCCCTTCTGAATACTACTCACTGTTAGTAACACCTAAGGTCCTGTTTTTAGAAGACATTTCCACGACTAACAAACTTTATCGTTTTTGCCTACCCTTTCGATTAGGCAAAACGCGGACATTACCGGCTAATTGCCCTCGGAGAAAGACTATCTCGTCCCTTAGCGTTTCGTGAATCGACGCCAGTTTAGCAATGTCATCTTTCGCTGCGCAAAGCTTCCCTCGTACATCCTTAAGTGCGATGCGCGCTTCTGCCAGCTCGGTTGCCATGGCATCGCGTTGCTGGCGGGTGCCACGGCCCATCGCCGCTCGAATCTCTTCAGCGACGTCCGGATAAGTATTATGAATAAGGCTTGGCGTCACGCCGGCCTCAGCGGCCACCGCTGTAATGCTTATTTTCATGCCCTTGTTCTTGACCCGCAGAATTGCAAGCTGCAGTTCGTTTTGCGTATTCTTCCTGTCCCGTGGTCGTGGCTGGCGCAGCGCGGCAGTAGCACCTGTCTTCATGAGATTGTTCCCGTCTCGTCATAAGCCGCCGCCTGGTCTCCGGAAGGCAGAGGAACGCGCAGGTCATTGAGTACCTCCTGGGAGCGTCGTATTGCACGCTGGGCCTTCTGAATGACGGCTGGCCCGCAGTCGGTAATGGCCGCTAACCGTAGGTTTTGAAGATGAATCGCTTGCCAGGTGGAAGCCTGGTCGCTGTCGATGACGGCCTGAGAGCAACCGGCGCAATTCGCCGGCTCATAGACGCCTTGCCCGTTGCAAACTCGGGTACCGCTGAGGCACCAAGCATGGCCGGTACTTCGTATTTCCACGGCCTCGGCAGTATGAAGAAGGAGGTCTCTTATGTTTCGGACAGGCGTAGCCCGGGTTTGTATTAGCCGCCTGCCGGCCCCACCACTCAATGGCGCGTCCGACTGCATCCAGCCTTCCATCAACTCGACGCGGGCCTCAGTTTGCTCATCCTCCAACTCTCGATACAGAGCGAGGTCTTGGTAAGGGTTAGATGCGTAGAGCTGGGTCCACGACATTGACGCGTGCTTGAGCTGCCACTTAAGAAACACCAATCCCATGCGCCCTAGACGCGAGTTGGCCACGTTGTAGGCAAACGTGCGCCGGCACTGGTGGTTAGCCAAGGCCCAGTCCGTACCAGCGGCGCTGGCCAAGGCTTTGAGCTGAGCGTTGCAGGCCTCCATACTCATTATTTGTACACGCGAGCCACTCCCGAGATGGTCGGAGTGACGCTTATCCAGAGCCAGGAACAGATGCTGACCACCCTCGCGGATGTCATTGAGCCGCGCGACCGCCTCGGCGACGGTCATGCCGCTCTCCAGAAGGCCGTCTTCATTTACGCTTTGACGCAGTTGAACCTCAAGCCAACGAGCCTCGTCCGCCAAACGAGCCTGCAGCGGCTCGGCGTAACGCTGCAAGAAAGCGAGTGCTCGTAACGCTTCCGGTGGAACCAAGAATTCCACTGCGCCCTTGCCGGTCTTGATTTCGTAGGTATGGACCCAGTGGAAGGTAGTTCCATTCCGTACTTCGCTTCGCCAGCAATCACGTGTGATGCCCGTACTTTCGCTGTTGCGCATTCGCCAGTGGTGGGACCTACCATGTGCGAGTATTGCGCATCGAGTTGATGCCGGTGAGTTCCGAAAAAGGTCCCTGCCGAAAACGCTAGGCCTTCGGCGTAGTGGAAGCCAGCAGAGCCGCGACGGAAAAATCAATGAGAACCTTGCTCGGGCAGAGCGGCAGTCACCGACTTGAGCTATAGCGAACACAGCCCCGCCCGGCTTGGGGCATCGGACAGCAGTAGCGGTGAGGTATCATTGTGCGCATCACTCACCACAGGACGCGAAATCTGATGTCTGTAGATTCCAGCTGGTTGGGCCAAATTGAACGTGAGTGGGCACAACTTCGCCAGAGCGACCCGGCACTCGACATAGAAAAGTTCTTCCGGCACGTTGTGTCAGCGAACAAGGTTGGATTTCTTTCACTTGAATCAATCGCGGCCATTGCGAATGGCCTGCTCACAAGCCCGTTGCCGGGCGCACCCTATCTCGGCCGGCGCCTTCTTGAACGGGTTGGCCCTGACCGGCACCCGTCGCTCCGGGTCGCCCTTGCACTGTCTCTTGTCACGGAGACAGGTGGGCCTGCCGATTTCGAGGGCGGACACGTCATTCTGGGCGATGTCCTGAAGGACGACATGGCGAGCGACCCGCTTCGCGGCATGGCGGCAGCGGCTCTTGCGGACAGCGCGAGGCTTGGTCGTGGCATGGACGCCAACCTTGAGATGGCCAAGGACATGTATGCCACGGCCTTGGAGCTTGGACACCGGTCGGCCGCGTATAACTTGGGCTTGTATTGGGAGGGACGCTGGGGTACGAGTGCTCCCGGCGACGTCGTCCCCGACAGCACAAAGGCGGCACAGGCCTACAAGCGTGGTGGTTCGAACGCAAAATGCGCCGCCCGCCTGGACGCATTGCGGACCCGTTCGAGGTAAACCACGCCAATCGCGCGTGCCGACGCAAAAAAAGCGAGCTCTGTGTGCTCGCTTACACGGTCGATTAAGCAGCCGCAGCTTCCGGGGCAGCCGCGACATTCGTCGTCGTGCCCACCTTTTTGGCGCCAACCAGGTTCTTCGCCGGTGCCTTCTTCGCTACCGCCGCCTTTGTCGCGGGTTTCTTCGCGACGACTTTCGGCTTGCTCGCAGCGCCAGAATCTGCATCTCCGCTAACGCTAGCAATCAGAAACTTTGCCCGGTCTTTCGCACCGGCTAGCCACGCCGGAGCCGGACCGCGCCCGCTCCAAGTCGCACCGGACTTCGCGTCGCGATACTTAGCCGGCTGCGGACCTTTCGGCTGACCCGTGCCAGCAGCGGCGCTGACTGACGACGAGACCTTCTTGCCCGCAGTCTTGGCCTTCTTCGCACTTGCCACGCCTGCAGCGACGACTGCATCGGCACTACCCTCAATCAGGAATTTGCTGCGGTCTTTCGCGTTCGCAATCCAACCCGGAGCGCGTCCGTGTCCGGACCATGTAGCCCCTGTCTTCGGGTCCTGATATTTCGCTATGGAAGCCTTCCCGACAACAGCAGATTTCGCACCCGGCTTCGGTCCACGTTTCTTGCCACCAGCGTGCGCATCGATATCAGCGGTCGTCAGGCCGTGCGTTGACATCAACTCACGAATCTTTTCAATTACGCCGCTGGACTTTTTCGCGATGAGTGCGTCTGCTTGAGACTGCAATTTTTGGATTTTTGCTTGCAAGGATTCCAGGGTGGTCATTCCCGCCTCCGTGGTTGAGAAGCCCGCACTATGCCATGCGCGAGATGCAGCGCGCTACTTATAGCTGGATGGCCGAATAGATATCACCCCGGACGGCGGTGGTGAGGACCTGTTCGCACACTTCTCGGAAATCAAAGCGGAGGGCTTCAAGTCTCTGCACGAAAACCAGAAGGTCAGCTTCGAAGTGAAGCAGGGAGCGAAGGGCAAGCAGGCTGCAAACATTAAGCCGGTCTAACGGCCAGTTCATCCTTTGCGGTGTCGAATGCCCGGTTCGCCGGGCATTTTCGCCTTTTGCGCGGGCGCTCAGCTATGAGAGCATGGATGCCGACTGACGGAATTTTTCTGCCGCCAGGCTTTGTGGTTTTGCTAGCCATTCGCTGGAAACTTGCGACACGCTTCTGTACAGCGTTGCAATGCCCCTCCTGATGCTCCTCGCATTCTGCCGCGCACGCATCGCACACCTGCGCGCACAAGGCGCAGATAGCCCGTCGCGTGCCGGCTGCTGCACACCATGGCACCGGATGCAACTCGGCAGACCACCGCGCAATCGACACCGAGTTTTATGCGTTCGGCCATTTCGGTCGCATGTTTCACTCACAAACGGGAATCGACGCAGTGGTCGCAAGCCGTCGCTCATGCGTCGCAGGCCGAGATGCAAGGTTGATGCTGTTCGTGTCCATTTAATGGCTCTGATGGAATGGCCGGCGAAAAGACCGGCTCATTTCACCGAGCAACGCACGGACCCAGTCTGCACCGTTGTTTTTTTCGGCCTCTCCTGCCAGGGCGAGGCGACCGCACTCAGGACCATCGGCGTGAGCCGTCAGGTCAAGGTATTGCCTCAGACTGCGTGCGGACGCGGAAAAACCTTTCGACGGGAATAATCGCGACTATGCCGTCTCCGACCGGCCCGACGTGCGCGATATCCATGATTGCTCTTACGAGGGTTTCAACGTCCGATGCCTGAGCGAAAATTTCGATTTTGAGGTGCTCGGTCGTCCAATCATCGGCAAACAGGTTTGGATGCGCGCCGAACCCTTTTACCTTGCTGACGGTTATGCCGTGGATATCAATAGCGGCGAGCCTCTTTTCCAGAGTTTGCAGAACCTCCGGCCGGACAACCGCCACAACACATTTAAGTTCCATGTCTAGCTCCTCGTTGACTCCCTGATGGAAGGACGTCATGCGCTGCTATCCCTTCGGCGCCCACTTTGTACCAGGCTATTTCTTTAGCTGTATCCTCGACTGGCGGCCGTCGTGCCCGTCCGCTCGCCTGGCAGAGCGTCGCTCGAACCTAGAGAGCTTCGCCGCGCAACTGCATCGCGCGTCGATAGGCATGCGTGAGTTCCTTGGACTTGGCCTCAGCGAGCTCGCGCAGTTCCTTGCCGAGCGACGAGACCTTGTCAGGATGGTACTGCGACATGAGCCGGCGATACGCTGTCTTGATTTCAACGACGCTCGCATCCTGTCGGACTTCGAGCACCTCGTACCAGGCCGGGTCTCCTCGCGTGGAGGATTCGTTTTCCGAAGACCCCGCGCTCTTCGCGGACTCGTTGTTCTGCGCTCCGCTTGTCGGGCCGGCTCTCGAGCGTCGCTCCGCAGCCTTGCCTTTTTCGATGAGCTTGGACACCACCCAGTAGCCGAGCAGCAAACAGATGACGAGCACCCAGAACCTAAAGGAAACCACGCGAAACCTCCCGGGTCAGGGCTTCGCGCAACTCGCCCAGGCGCCCCAGCTCGGCCTCGTTGTTCTCGATGTCCATCAGGTCGTCGACCATCACCACGAGCTGACGGAAGAGCGCGTCTTCTACATCGCCCGAGAGCCGCGTCGCGGAGACCCGGACCAGGTCCGTGTCCGGCAACTTGCCCCGACTGGCGTGCAGCGACAATTTGGGAACCAGATTGAGCGAGTGAGGCGGACAGGCCAGTAAGTCAAATTATAAGCCGCCACCTCCGAATGCGTCACCCATTTGCGACGCACTTTGCGCGATACCCGACGAGACGGAACGGTGACGCCCGCAGGAATCTCCGAACGCGCGGCTGTGGTAAGGGAGGACACACGCCTCATAACGAGCCACGCGCGCCCCTCCCACATCCCTTGGCCAAGCAGCGACGGTACCGCGCGTCACGCTGCCGCGAAGCGGCAGCGGCTCGCCCGGATAACGGACTCCCGAAAAGCCATAGCAAACATGAATTCTCGAAGAGCAGCGTCGCGCGAGCGGAAGTTTTTCTCTTAGGTAGCGAATCAGACTTGAATTCGGCACACCTGCGACCGTCCGCTATCGCAATGCAAATGGCGAGCAGTGGGATGGCGAGGGCGAGATGCCTGTCTGTCTCGCTGCTCCGTGCAACACAAGCTGGTCAGTCCCCTGCGCACTTTGAGGTCGACGCTACGACCACAGCACCGTCGCGCGAACGCTGAGCGTGGCTGCGAGGCGTCGTCCTGTGCCGTCTCACCACGTGCCTGCACACGCTGGCAAAACGCTCCAAAACTGCTCCGCCGCAAAATGATTCATCCGATGTCAATAAGAGATAAACGCGGAAGGAGTGGCGCATACACATTACCGCACTGGCGCCCCCAGAAATGAAATGGGAACCCAGAGGGTCTTTGCGTACGGGTTGTTGGTGGCAAAGCCCGCGTTGGTGATTGCGGTCACCTACTGTGTGCTCTCAAATCTGAACTTCCAGGCGTCGTTCGATAGGTCGCTTTCGTTGTATCGCGCCGCGGAGATGGGTCTGGTGAGCAAGGATTTTGCGTCGCGACATCGGACCGACCTCGTGCTGTTCAAGCACGTTGGGCCTGACGTGTTTGAATACCGGGTGCGACGCCCGCTGCTCGGTTATGCGGGCATGCCCTGGCTAGTCGTACACCGAACCGCCGCCGACCTGATTGCGCTTTGCAGCGCCCCTGGAACGACTGGCTGCACGCTCAAGGCCGATTGAAACTTTCAAGCAAACTTGCACCGGCGAACAATCGGTGTTTACCAACTCACCGTGACGCTGCATCCGGCGCGTGCGTCAACCCTACCTGTAACGTTGTTCCGACGCGCTCTTTAGTGCGGAGCCGCCGGACTGCCCGGACTTCGTCGACCGCAGTCACGAAACGGCACGCCCAGTTCCTGCTGCAGCCAACCACTCGGCTTGGGATATTCAGCGCGGGCATGCTGCGGCAGGACGTAGCCGCCGTTGTCGCCCTGGATGATGCCGTGGTCACCTGATTGTCCGACTAATTGGTGGTTTCGCTGAGTTGCTCCGTGTTTTTTCGGGTGATACTGTGAAACTCGACTCGCTCTCAGACGGTGGCGGCGCGGATAGCGAGGCCCTGCTGCAAGCAAGTGCCACACGGGCCAGGATACGTTCGGCCTGGAGACAGCATCGATGGTCCACCGTATCTTTGCCGACAGCACCGACGACTTCGTGATGTTGCACGCCGTTGATGCGCTGGGGCCGATTGCGCATCCGCGCGTGCTGGTGGTCGATGACTATCCCGCTGGCGCAGATGCGCTGAAGCTCTTGCTGGAGCAAGACGGGTTTGAGGTACGTAGCGCAAGCGACGCCTGCACTGCATATGCAATCGCCGAACAGTGGCTACCCTTCGCCGTCGTAGTTGACATCGCGATGCCCGGCATAACCGGGTTCGAGCTCGCGCGGCAACTCAGGGCAGGCACGCTCACGCGCGGTATGCTACTCGTTGCCTTCACCGCATGGAGTTCTCCGGAGGAAATAATCCAGGCACGCGAAGCCGGCTTTGATGTCCACTGCCTGAAACCGCTCACCCCGGTTCGGTTACTCACCGTGCTCCAGTCCGTCACAGGCAGATGAGTCCTGCAAGTGCGACCTCGTGAATTTCGACGGTCGAGGTCGCCGTGGGGCCATCACGCGTAGAGTCATGCAGAAACGAACGGGGGTACAGTGTTGCACTGTTATCGTGTTCGTGGACGGTACGCGCGGCCGGCGTCGCGCTTCCGGTTGCGTTCTCTTATTCCGAGGAGCCGTATGTCCACAGGAAAGAAGCCATCTGATGAGGCACTTGCGCTGGAGCGAGTGGTGAGCGCCGCTCGTGCTGTGCAAGCCGCACTGGCCGCTCTTCAACCGCGCTTCGCTGCGGACGGAGATGGACAGCCATCGACGCTCGAGCTCGTCGCCTTTGAAGTCGCAATGCAGGAGCTGAAAGAGGCGCGGGAGGCGTTTGACGTACTGGTGTCGGGCGTGCCTCACCCGCATCCATGAGGAAGACGACCATCGCTTGTCACACCCGGCTCTACGCACATCTTTGACGTTGCGCCGCACGCAGTCGCACGACTGCGCACAGCACGCGCTCGAAGGGTGTTTGCCACCTAGAGTCGTGTACTGCCCATTACCATGTCGACGAACCCCAAGTACCAGGAGACGTTCAGCCGCATTAACAGCGCCACCGGCACCATGACGTTAATGACGGAGGTCGACGTCGCGACGGGCGAGGACGTTCGAGTCTTGCGCTTGGGAGCAGCGGAAGATGGTAAAGCACTTGTGCTGGTTGATTTCGACGAACGGAAGGCGGGTATCCACCGCGAAATCCGCTCCGAGATTACGGTCCGAGACTTGATAGCGGCGATTCGTACTTACGGAGCAGAATTGTCGGGCGAGCGACACAACCTGTGAAAGATAGTCGCTCGCGTATACGGACTTGCATTGGCTTCGCACGACACGTGGCGAATATCCAACTCCGATAGCCTGCGTCGCAGAGTCGCCGGCGCAACGGCCCGCATTGCCCCCCAACTACGGATTCCAGCACTGAGAAACGGCGCGCCAGCGAGCGAACGGCTTACGAGCGCGTCGGGTTCCCTGGGAGCGATTTCCAGAACCGCTGGCGACATTCAGTACAATGGGCAATCGATTGCGCCGGAATACTCTGCGGGACCGTTATTGGCAGTTAAACGTTGAACTCAGACACGCATTATCAAACCCTTGGCGTTGCGAGCACCGCGTCTGCCGACGATATCGTGAAGGCGTACCGCCGATTGGCGATGCGCTGGCACCCGGACCGCAACCCGGCCAACCCGCACGACGCCAAAACGCGGTTCCAGCAAATCAGGAGCGCGTACGACGTGCTGGGCGACCCGCGCAAAAGAGAGCTTTACGACCTCCAGAATTCGCCACGCCGGTCTAGCTCATCCGGCAGTGCGTCGTCAGGCTCGTCCTTTGACGAGGCCGTCCGGGCGCGATGGAACAAGCGACATGGACCGACGCCGGTCCAAGGCGCGGATATCGAATGCAAGATGACGGTCCCGCTCGAAACGGTAATTTTCGGCGGCGCTGCGGACGTAGCGATGCTTGCACCGCGGCCGTGCGGGACCTGTCACGGAAACGGCAAGCTCGCCGGTCATTTCGCCTGTCCGTCATGCGGCGGCGACGGCAAAGACGACCATGGGCGCAACTGCAGAAAGTGCAGTGGCTACGGCGCGGTCGACGAGACGCGCTGTCCGAACTGCAGCGGAAAGGGCGTAGTCAAGACTAAGAAGACGATAAGGGTGACCGTCCCGCCGGGTGTCGTGGAGGGCACGGTTCTGCGTGTTAAGGGCGCCGGAGGCCCTGGTCTGAACGGGGGCGCACCGGGTTCGGCTTTCTGCCGCATCAAGATTCAGGCGCATCGCACCTACAAGCTGCGCGGCCTTACCCTGAGCCGGGACCTTACGGTGGACTGTGTCACAGCCATGCTGGGCGGCACGGTTGCGGTCGAGTTATTCGGCGCGCAGGTCAAGGTCGCCGTGCCGCCAATGACCCGAGCGGGGAAAATCATCACGATGGAAAAGGCGGGGTTGAAGAATTCGAAGACCGGAGAAAACGGTGACCTCAAATTCAAGGTCGTTATCGATTTGCCCACCAGTGCTCGCAAGTTGAGGCCCGAGCACAAAGAAATACTGCGGGCGATGTTCAACGCCGCTGCCGCCAAGTGAGGGTTCCAGCGGTGGCACGCTCGTCCGGTTGGCGCTACGAGGTTACGGCCGCCGAATTGATTGCAGCTATTCGGACGCATGGTGCTGAGCCTCCGCGAAAGCAACACAGCGTGTGACAGGTGGCGCCGACCCTGACCCACACCTGACAACGGCATCTGGAGAAGCCACCCGGCGGAGGCCATCAAAGCCGCAGCAACTCTGCTTTCATCCAGTCGTGGACGGCTCTGCTCAATTCCTGTTGCGACATGTCTCCGGATGAAAATGCCGGGCCAACAACTACTCGGATGTGCCCCCGCCCGTCAGGCCATCCCTTCGCCGGCCAAACCTTTCCCGCGTTGTGGACAACAGGGACGACCGGCGCACCGGTCGCGCATGCCAGACGAACACCGCCGGACGTCAATCTCAATGGTGCGCCATGCGGCACCCGGGTTCCTTCCGGAAATATCACCACGACGTCACCCTTACGCAGCCGCTCGGCACACTCCTGTGTCACTGCCTGATGGGCCTGTCGCGCCGAGCCACGATTCAGGCTGACCATGTCGAGGCCACGTAGCACCCATCCGAAGAACGGAATACGCAGAAGGTCTTCCTTGAACACAAAGCTGATGCGTCGTGGAAACACCGCGAGGAACGCCAGCGTCTCCCAGGTCGATTCATGACGGCACAAGATTATTGATGGCTCTTCTGGAAGATGCTCGAGCCCGTCCACCGAACATGTGATGCCAGGCAGCCAGCGCATCACGGCAACCAATGCACGGCACCATTGCGCCGCAAGCCAGTAGCGGCCGCTCCTCCCGACGAAAGGAAAAAGCAACAGTATCCCCGCTGAGTACAGCGTTCCGCTGCCGAGCAGGTAGACAATGAACAGCCATTTGGCGAACGTGGAGCGCATGATGACCCGAATGAAATGAGCCTGGCAGCGGGAGGTTATGGTGGCGACCAACTGCGCCTGCTCGCCCGATGCCTTCACACGCTGGCAATTCGTCATCGACAAGAAGTAGGGTTTCCATCCTGGCCCGCTGTTCCAGGGCGTGAGATGCATCGGCATCAGTTCGTCACGACACTTGCTCAACAGCCTTCACGGCGTACCGATACATCTGTCAGGCGAATGCGAACGGCCCGAATTCCCACTGTACTGCCTGTCGGGGTCACGTCGTCCATAGGGTTTTAACTTAGGCCCGAGAGAGCGGTGTTCAGCAGGAGGGCGCGTGCGACTCTTGGTCGCACGCTTGCAGTTCCCCCTCTCTTGGCAAGCGGTGACTTCGGCCGCTCCTGCATGGAGACCGACTTAGGTTGTCCAGGACACAAACCCCGTTGAACCGCGCAGATAGAATCCACCAGTAGCGAGGAAGAGCGAGATGCGACAATTAGCGGCGGGCGCAGCCCTGTTGATACTTCTGTCCGCCCGCAGCGTAGGTGCCACGCCTGCAACAGGAGGCTCGGGCGGCTTTGGCGTGGTGGACGAAAAGAAGTGTGCCGCGTTCCGGCGTGATGCGGTCCCGCAGAGCATCAACACAGCGCAATTCGTCGACGCTCACATCGAGCCTGTTTCTGCAGCAGAAGGGGTCTATCTAGCCTCAAAAAACTCTGCGTTTAATCTATCCCCCAATCCCCGTCGCTTTTCGCTCCTCGCTTCCCGGCCGGCTTTCAGCGCCTGGCGGCTGCATACCTCGCTCAAGGTCCTCGTGCAGTCGCTAAGAGCGATTGACGAGCCCGCTCCAGGAGAAAATCTGGAGGCCCATCGCGTGAAAAGCGCGACCTTCGCATTGCTCGCATCGGCACAAACAGCAACGATGTTCGAAGCGTACGCACGCTACGACAGCACGCGCAAACCGCCATTCATGACTCAGGCAACGATGGAGACCGCTTCAGTGTCCCTCGCGAACATGGGACCGGCTCTCGCATGGTTTGTGAGTTGCACGGTCGATGTGCTGAAAAAATAAACCTGATTACCCGAACAGTATTTCGGGGTGCCCGCTGGGGCAAACGACATTCTTGCGCCAATTAGGGGATTTACGTCGTCACGACGCCTCGACCCGCAGCCGAGGCAATCGAGCGGCGAGGAGTGCGTGCGTAACAACTGAAGAGAATTGCCGTTGACTGCAACGTGACCGTGGTCTCGCCAAACGGTTTCGAGCGAATGCTTCCTCTCAGCAGCGAGCACCCGGTGCAGCGGCTATCTCGCCTTGTTCGAAGTACATGCGGTCAGGCGATAGCGCTACCCCGAACATCGAAGCTTGCCGCGAACCCTTCACTCCCCAAATTTCAATCTGCCCGTGCCGACCGACAACAATAACTTCGCGGGCACCGCCTTCAAGATAGCTTGTGACCCTCCGGTCAAGGTCGTGCGCCCTGTCACTATCGAGCAGCACCTCAACACAAAGGTCGGGCACGAACGGCACAGGGTCGTCGCGGTCGAAATCCTCCCACCTGTCACACGGCATCCAGACAACGTCGGGAACCCTGATGCCGAAGGACGGGGTCGTCACAGCAACCGACATGGCGGCAAGATGGCCAATCTGCTCGGTTACCTGACAGAAGATGTCGGTGAGCACTATCTGGCGCCTCGCGGACGGGCACGCATTCGCCACCGGTACACCCCATTCGTCCAGTTCGTACCGTTCGCCTTGGCCGAATTCCGCGTGGGCGCTCAGGCGACGCCACGCGGCAAGCAACCCGTTGCTGTCCAGGAGGTAAGGCGCGTCCATAGGCATCTCGCAGGGAAGTCACTTAAGCGTATACCCTTTTCCCCGCGATTTAACAATTATTATGCATTTGTGCACCGCAAAATAGCAGGATGTCGAACTATCCTTCGCGTCAACGTCGTTGTCGCGCAAAGGCGAGCTAAGCCAACGGGCGAATAGGACCGCTATACCGCGCCACGCTTACCTCGAAGCTGTTCGTTCTCGAACATCAAGCGAAGCTAATCCGTGACTTCTACGGTCGAGCAACCGTGTCTGGAGGCGCCCGTTGTTATTGTTATGAAAATGCGCCGCGAAGAAATTCGATTCCTTGCACGGCAGGCCTTGAACATCTAAAGTTAACGCGGTTTCTCAGGTTTGTTGTGCGCCGCGGGAAACACGGAAGCAATGAAGACCAGGACGCGACATCTCCTGCGGATACTTTCCGGTATCAAGCGCGCCCGCGAATGCAGGCCCGCTCCGTGCAATCGCAAGCGGTAATACGATGCGCCTGACTGCGGGGGGAAACCGTCGCTGCACCGGTCTCACCGAAAGACGGCCAGCGCGACGAGTCGCGCCATTCATCTGCTGAAAGCTATCCGCCGCCGGGTCCCGAAACAGGCTCTCGGCTGCACTGGAGCCGTGCGTGCGCGGACGTTGGCCGGGCTCCGTCAAGCAACAGGAACCGTGACCGGTGGGTCAGTACCCGGTCAACCTCAAAGTGCTAGCATGTGCGATTAGCCGTGCCGGCGACCGTGGTGCCGGCCTTGGGTGCCGCGTGTCCATCCTGAGGGAGAGACATCTGAAATTCGTTGCAGCTCGCCCAACATTTCAACGAGCCCGGCAGGTCAAGCGTAAACAACGCCCTGGGACCGGTCTGCTTAGGGTGCGGTCCGCCGTCTGGCCACAGGAGGCCCAACATGAAACTTGACGCCACCACTTTCCGGCAACTGCGCCGTCTCGCTCCGGTTCTCGATGACGTACTCAACGCAGGAGAGGTCGAGCACGCAGACCAGGCCGTGGACCTCGCTTCACTTGCTCAACTGTGCTCGCAGCTGTTCGACGCATACCACTACCAACACCAGGGCGAGATTGCGCAAGCGCGACTCGACGCCCTCGAGTCGCGGTAACACACTTCCTCTGGACTGGCTCGCGGCTTCAGGTATCGCCGGTACAATCGAAGGACTCATCGCTTTGACCTCAGAACATGACCGCACGCCCATGCGTACAAGACGATTTTCTGCAGACGCTCGCAAAGGACAAGACCACCGTAAACGTGAACGGCATCAGACTGAGTGGTCAACTGGCCGGCTTTGACCAGTTTGCAGTGCTGTTGGAGTCTGGCGCAGGCGTGCAACTTGTTTTCAAGCATGCCATTTCGACCGTGATGCCGGCCAATGGCAGGGGCCCGGCACGCGACCCAGCCGACGCGCCGTTGAGTCGCGACAAGCCGAACCACGTGCAAGCTCGCGACCGATGAGAACTGTCATATCATGCTGTGACCTACGCTTCATCTGCGCATAGCCACGAGACGTCCACGTGGAGAAGTTCAGAAAGGCGCTCACAATCCGTACTCTTCGGAACGGTAACTCCGGCGCGCCACAGCGCGACGTCGTGTTCCGGTACGCCGAGCGACCTGGCCACCCGACTGGAAGTAACCTTTGGGCGCTTGATGGTCATATCCAGCCGTGCTGCGAAGGCCCGCCTGGAACTGTTGTTTCTGAGAGTCCTCTCCAGATGTGCATCTAGATTCAGACGACGATTCATGGTGTGCAATGCTCCATGTGACTCCAGCCCGACCAAACCTATGTGTTTGAAGCTAAGAATGTATGACGCGGCGCCAAAGCTGATGCTTGCGGTCGGACGCCAGCGCCCCAACAGGCCCCCTGCTGCACGTCGTCTCCGTGCCACAATGAGCTACCGTTCAGTCGATGGCAATCGGGACGGATGCTGTTTCCGCGATTGCGTTCACGGCCAGACATTCCGCCGCCGCTGTCCTCGAGTGAAGTGGGAGCGCAATCAACACGCTCACCCGACGAAGAATCTGTCGGAACACTTGCTCGAAGGCCCGCTCCTGCCCGGCGTCACCCGCTTTTGTCGCCAGCGGGTCCAGGAAGTTCCACTGGCAGAATACGGGCTTGCCTGGAAGAAAAGGCGTGCTGTTCCGCGACTTCGTCACGCATCGCGATGATGACCGCCGGGCGGAAGCGCCATCGCAATGAGGGCGCAGACGAATCCAGTAGCGGCGAAAGAACAACGCTTCCTCACAAAGTGCCCCGTGATAGGCCGATTCAATTGGCATCCCAACCGCCACCGTCCTGTAATGGAATCTTCGTCGTCTGCAGCTCCTGCATCTGTCGACGCTCGCGGAGCACCTTCCCGCAGCCCAACGCCGAGGAAGCTGTACAGGCAGTCGCTGCTGAGACCGATACGCCTGCGGAGACGGTTTCGAAAATGTATCTCGACGCGGTGGCTTCCAGACGACGCGCTTCATCACCTGGTCCCCGTTGCCGAACACGCTGAGCGCTGGATATACGTCTTCAGGAGACGAACATGACTGATTTTCAGGGGCAGGTTGCTGTAGTCCAACAAGCAAATCTTAACTTCTTCTTTGGGCTGGCTGGCAAATTGCTGGAAGGCGAGGAAAAGCTCATCAGACTGAATGTGGATATGGCGAAAACGACGCTTGCAGACTGGTACCAACGCATGCAAGACGGGTTGACGAAAAAGGACGGACAGGAAGTTACTGGCTTGCAAACCGCGCTGGCGCTGCCCTCGGCGGAGAAGGTCCTGACGTACGAACGTCAGGCTGCCGAGGTTGCGTCGACCATGCAAACGCAGCTGGCAGAGGTCGTCAATGCCCAGTACAAGGAGGTCAACCGCCAGGTTCAACAGTTCGTCGAGAATGTCGCGCAAAACGCCCCGGTCGGCTCCGAAGCCGCAATCACATTTCTGCAACAAGGCCTTTCGCTCGCCAACACCACCTACGAAAACGTGCAAAAAGCCACGAAGCAGGCAGTCGATGTCGCGCAAAGTAACCTGAGCGCCGCAACGGAAGCCGCATCGAAGGTGACCGAAGCGGCTGAGCAGGCAGTCGAGAAAGCGGCGAAGGCGGTGAAGCCGGCAAAGTAATAATTTGCTGAACCCGCGTGGTCGCACGGCGCGCGAGGTAACGAGCTTGGCCACACTGCGATGTGGCCACCACCGGACAAGCCCGGCCACGCCATGTCCGCGCCGAGCGTCTGCTCCATCGAGCGGTAGTCGCCGATGATGTCTTCAGCTTCGGAGGGCGTACCAAGGTCGGGCTTTTCGTCTTCAGCTCTCGCTGCCGATGGCATGTCTTTTTCTGGCACCGCCGCGACCGGCTGCCAATGCGCTTCGCGCCGATAGCCAGCTCGAGTCCCCAAGGCCCAACGTCGACAAAGATTTCACCGCCCGTGCGCGCGGCCGCGCACTTCTGACTGCGTCCGTCCCAGAAGGGCATCAATCTCCTTCATCATTCGGGCTATCGACGTCGGCTTCTGCAAAAGTACATCCCACAGCGGCTCTGTCGGATGAGGCGGCAATGCGGCCGACAGCATGACTACGGGAATGTCGGCCATTGCCGTGTCCGACTTCAACCGTCGGCACAGTTCGACGCCATCAACGCGCGGCATCATCCAGTCAGTCACGACGACATTTGGCCTTTCGAGGGCAGCCGTGGCGAGTGCTGCTTCCCCATCTTGTGCAGTGAGCACGCGGTATCCTTCCCGCTCGAACAGCATTTGAAGCGGGCGCAGGATATTCGGGTCATCATCAACAAAAAGTATCGTTGCCAATCCGGTCGCCGTGTCCGTCATGAAAGGACAATCCATGAGACAAGCACTGAACGTTCCAGGTCCGGAACTGCCAGCGCCGGCGCCAAGAGCGTCAGCTTCCGTGTGCAGCAAGAACTACAATTCATTCGGCACGGCAATTCTTTCGCACGTCAATCGTATGAATTACAACCCGGAGTTGACCATGGCCGGACCATCTGTGGCCCCTGCGGCGGACCGCGCAGAGCGCGCAGGCACGTTAATCACAACGGTACTCGACGAGCGTCTCCATCGCGTACCCGACTTTGCCGCAGAAAGTCACGCCTTGCACCGACTGGCAAAGGCGCTCACCGCGTCAGACAGCGCCGTGCTGCAGACTCTGG
The DNA here is from genome assembly GCF_004361815.1 of Paraburkholderia sp. BL10I2N1. Classification (NCBI taxonomy): domain Bacteria; kingdom Pseudomonadati; phylum Pseudomonadota; class Betaproteobacteria; order Burkholderiales; family Burkholderiaceae; genus Paraburkholderia; species Paraburkholderia sp. BL10I2N1. Next base: position 4,666,133 of record NZ_SNWA01000001.1, read on the forward strand.
CCGATATGGCTCGGGAGCTGTGCGGCTCCGGTAGCGCCGGCATCAGCCTGCTCGAACGCGACGCCGACCGGACCCCCGCGTTTCGCTGGGTCGCGCTTTCGGGCCGCTGCGCGGCTCTTGCCGACAAGGTAACCCTGTTCGAATGCAGTCCGGAGGGTGTCACCCTCGAGATGGGCGCAGCCCAACTATTCAGTTTTCCAGAGCGCCACGTCGCCTGTTTGAGCAGCGCCGTTCCCGAGGTCGTTGAAGAACTGGTCGTGCCGATTCCAGGTACACCTGAACCGTGGGGCACCCTGTGGGTGATGTCTCATGACGAGCACCACCGCTTCGACGCCGAACATCGCAGAATCCTGACGAGCCTCGCGTACTTCACGTGCGCTGCGCTGACTGTCACACAAGCGAAGGCCGACGCGGAGGCTCGGGCAGCAGAAGCGGAAGCGGCGAGGAATGCACTGGCGAAGGCTGAGGCGCACAAGGACGATTTCATCGCGATGCTGAGCCACGAGCTGCGTAATCCAATCGCCCCGATTGATGGCGCACTTGCGGCAGCGCAGAAACTCGCGGCCGACAGCCCGGCCGTGTTATCGGCCCTGGCGGTCGCGAACCGGCAGGTGCGGCAATTGAAGCGTCTGGTGAGCGACCTGCTCGATGCTTCCCGAATCAGGCACGGCAAGTTGTCGGTGCGTCACTCATACAGCTTGCTTGCGGACATTGTGAAAGACGCGCTGGCCGCCGTAAGGTTGGACGCTGACGGACGTCAACACGAGCTGCATGTGACCGTTCCGGCATATCCGGTCACCGTTTATGCTGACCAGGCACGCCTGACCCAGGTCATCTCAAACCTGTTGTCGAATGCGGTGAAATACACGCCCCCCGGTGGCACCATAACCCTGTCGGTGGAAGCGCCGGACCCCGGCACGATACCGACGCACGATGCGACGCCCCGTGAAGCCGTTGTCACGGTTCTCGACAACGGCGTTGGCATTTCGCCAGCATTCCTGCCGCATGTCTTTGATATGTTTGCCCAGTCTGCAGCGGTCCGGACGCGTGCAGAAGGAGGGTTGGGCGTTGGATTGTCTGTCGTGAAGTATCTGGTAAACGCACACAACGGCCTCGTCACCCTTTCGAGTGAGGGTGTCGGCAAGGGTACCGAGGTAACAGTCCGACTACCCATTGTCTGCAGGAGTCCAGTCGAGCCGTCCAACGCTACTAGCCACGGGACGACGCCGGCGCGCATCCTGCTGGTGGACGACAACGCTGACGCCACTGAGGCGCTGGCCACGTTGCTGGCACTCGAAGGTCACGAAGTGAAACGGGCACAGAGCGGACCGGAAGCACTGTCCATGGTTGATTCGTTCACTCCGGACGTTGCCCTGATTGATATCAGCATGCCCGGCATGGATGGTCGGGAACTGGCCCGTCTGCTTCGTGAACATGAGCAATGCTCTGAGACAAAACTGGTGGCACTGACGGGCTACGCTGATGCGGCCAGCAGACTCGGAGACGCCGAAGGCGCATTCGATTGGTATCTCGTCAAGCCGCTGGCGCTTGATGACCTCGCAGATGTTCTCCGGGGCTCGTAGCAGCTAGTGCTAGAGACAGTCATTCCGGGCCAAAGGCTTCGCGGCAAGGCCACAATCTCGGCGCTGACCGCGCAAGCTCACTATCTCGTCAGTTTCACGACGTTGGACAGGTCCTGTCCGAGGGATGCGCCGAAGCTGTATGTCGGACGGTCGCTGCCTTTTGCTGCATGCATGGCGCATCCTCGATGTTGAGCAGTTCCTCTGTAGTCTCGACCCTGTTGAGAGGAGTCGCGACGCCGATACTGACGCCAACCGGCAATCGACGGCCATGCTCCTTCTCCCCGATAGTACGGACGCGCGCGACTCAATTCGGCGCAAAAATCACAACCTCCCGGTCGACAAGATATCGGTGACTTCGTTCGCCGTGTCCCGCGCTGCTGACAGGCAAACGGCGCTTCAGGTTCATGCGGGGTCACGCACGTGTCCGAAGTGGCCCTCGCCCGGTTCAGGGCGGCTCGACCGTGGGATACAGGGCGCATCCACGGCGTGGACTTACACCTTCTCGAGCACGACTTGACCGCGACGGCTCGGGCTCGCGCCCCAGCCAAAGGGAACCACGACGTCACAGCTGAACCACGGCAAGAAGCGCTGGCCCATCGCCGATGACACGACTTGATGCCCCTTGCCCGTCGTGTCTTCAAGCAGTATCGCGCCTCCTGCCGCGACGCGACGCCGCTCGCCGTCACTGGCCTCGAATTCAATCTCCCCGCTGAGAAAAAATACCCACAGGCACATGGGCGAAGGATGCAGGTCGCCGACCCATCCGCTGGGCAGGCGCACAAATCCGTAGCGGCTCGCCGCCGCGAAATCCGAGACGTCAAAGGATTCTGCGGGGGCGCGAAGTTGCGGGTGACCAGTTCGATGCTAACCGACGCAAAATGACTTTCGCCGACCGAGTCTGAAAACAGTTGTGAAAACGACAGTGCAAACGCCACGGGGTTTCTCCCTTCGCGGCCTATGTTCCAGTCGGCGTTCGACGTGCTCCGTCAGAGTGAAATCTCAGAGGTCTGGGTTACTCAGCGCCGCGCGAGACGTCGGCCGCACAACGACTCGCGTTGAGTGTCCCGCGCGCGGACACGGGCGTCAAGGCAAGGTGACGTAGCAGCGAGGGCATCGCGCCGGCATGGCGAACAGGCTCGCAAAGGTGTGCGGTCCGTTGCGCGAGGCTATTTCTGTCCTGTTGCCTGGTTATCGCGGCACGGCGGCCTGTTGTGCCGTGCCGCATTACGACCACGCTCTCATCATCGTCGAGCGCCAGTTCGAGATAGTCGGCAAGCGCCTGCAGTGACGCTGGCGTATGCACTTGCGTCGCGTGACCCGAATCAGCAGAGTTTGCCATCGTACGTTTCCCCGTCAAACATGTTTTGTCCCGAGACAGAAGGGGCGCCTGGCCACTGACGCGGCCGTGTTCCTACTATAAGCCGCCACCTCAGAATGCATCACCCATTTGCGACGCACTTTCCGCGATACAGGACACAGGCGACGAGAGGACCGGTGGTGCGCCGAGGAAGCGGCAACTGTGCTCCGCTTGTGGCAGGAATCGCGGTACTGACTGGCCACGAAGGGAGCGCCGGGCTACAAGGTCTGGCGGGTCGTCTAGTTGATGCAGAGCGGCTTGGCTGCTCAGGTCTTGATGGACCCGGGGTCGACTGGTTCGGCCATCATTTTAAGGCGCCCGTTGGCGATGCCGGTCCGTAATGTCAGCCCACAGACACCGCAGCATCTTGGTTAGAAAAAACTATCTGAGCCGTCACGCACACCCGAGCCTGGGTACTGGCGCGTTATCGCGTAGTCCGACAGGGCGTTTTACCTGGATTGACCCGTGTCCAGCAGTAGGCTACAACTTCACTGTCTGACTTGGAAAGCGGTTCAAGCACTGTCGTTGAGCACCAGGCAGTAACTCCCGCTGTTGCAATGTATATAAGACTCAGGCGCACCGAACTAAGCGCGCTCTTCAAATTTTGTCGGAAACGAATGATGGCAACTGGAACAGTGAAGTGGTTCAACGACGCCAAGGGCTTCGGCTTTATCACGCCGGACGACGGCGGCGAAGACCTGTTCGCCCACTTCTCGGAAATCAAGGCAGAGGGCTTCAAGTCATTGCAAGAGAACCAGAAGGTCAGCTTTGACGTAAAGACGGGTCCGAAGGGCAAGCAAGCGGCGAACATCAAGCCGGTCTGAGAGACAGTCTGCCTCTTTGCAGCCTGCGGTGCCCGGTTCGTCAGGCATTATTTTCAAGGCGGAGTCGAGCCAGAGCGCCTGGCGATAAAGTGGCACCCGCCAGTAAGCGCCGCAATTCGACGTCAACACGAAGCGCGTGCGGCGGCGTCACCACGCATGACTCGAATGCCAATTGCTTCGGTACGCTCGCCGGCCTGGGTCTTGCCGCTCTCGCGTCGACGCTGTCGCCTTCCGTCGTCGAAACGGTAGGCCGCGCGACTTCATGAGTGGCTGCTCGTGAAGAATCTACTGGAGAGTCGTGCGATGGATAACGCTTCGCGGGAAGAGAAGATTCGTGTGCGGGCCTATGAACTTTGGGAAAAAGACGGCAGCCCGGAGGGACGCGCCGACGAGTATTGGGAGCAAGCCCGGGCCCAGATAGAAGATGAAGAATCCGAGGCCGACAGGAACGAAGATGACTCAAAAGGACGGCTTCCGTAGTGACTAAAATCGATTAGGCGCCGCGTAGGAGCCGCGCCGTGGACCGCCACTGTCCAGCGCGGCCCTTGCAGGCGAACCGAACTGAGTGAACTGGCGAAACGAGTTCAGGGTGTCCTGCGCACGTTGCAAGGACTCACGTTAACAACTGTTTCGAGGACCAGGGACAGCGGAACGCCCAGACACGGATGGACATCCTGGGCGATGCCAGCAATGGTCTCAACGTGGTCGGCTGAAAACGAAAATCCTCGCCGCATGCCACCAGCAGACACCCGCTAATACTTCGGCCGCACGGCAGACAGAGAGAACTATGAGCCCGGAAGCAACGGCGGCAGGGCCTGGCATTTGTGTTCCAGCTCCGGTGTTTTACCTGGCAACGCTCGCGATAGGAATCGCACTTGAGTATCTGCTATGGCTCCGTTCCGATTCCCGGAGCTCCGTCAAAGTATGTGATTGCGTCGATTTTTATTGTCGTCAGTGTTTTGATAATGCCGCCCGTCCTCATGCGCTTTCGTCGAGCTGCCACTCCTTTCGACTCGAGGAAGCCTGCTGCGTCTCGGATAACAGATTGACCTTACCGGTTCTCCCGCAATCCGCCAGACGTGTCTGCCGCGCCTCCTGTTTTTCTGGACACAGATTTGGGGTAAAACGTGGGTCCCAAACTGGAGTTGTTGATGTTGAAGAAAACAGATGTAAACGGGGTTGCGCCAGAGGCGCTGGAAGGAGCGCGTAGCGCGACTGGAAGCGCCTCTGGCGCCGCCGAAGTCAAGCGTTGGTCGACCGGTCGCAAACGCGGCGTGGTGCTTCGGTTGCTGCGTGGCGAACCCGTCGACGCCGTGTCCCGTGAAGTCGGTGTGACGATCGCCGTGCTCGAGCAATGGCGTGAGCTGGCACTGGCCGGCATGGAGGCCGGCCTGAAGGCACGCACCAGCGATCCCCTGGAAGCCCGGCTCAATGACGCCGTGCGGCGCGTCGGCGAGTTGTCTATGGAAAACGAGATCCTGCGCAAGGAACGTGAACTGCAGGCCCGTCGCCCTTTGACCGCTCGGAGATCGTCGACATGAGCCGCGCGATCTCCGTTAGTGCGAACAAGCCCTTTGGATTGCAACGGGTTTTGCCAGGTGCTCGGATTCCCCCGCTCGACGATCTATGCTGTCCGCGCGAGGACAGCGGACAACGTGGTGCCGATCATCCCGGGCCGCCGCGGCCCGAAACCGAAGATGCCCGATGCTGACCTGCTGAAGGCCATCCGCGACGATCTGGTGGCTTCCCCCTTCATCGGCGAGGGGCATCGCAAGGTCTGGGCGCGCTTGCGTATCCTGCACGACATCCGGGTCTCCCGGACCCGCGTGCTGCGACTGATGCGCGAGCACAGCCTGCTGTCGCCGCACCGGCAAGCGCGAGGCGAACCCAACCTTCACGATGGCCGGATCACAACCGATTGCCCGAATGAGATGTGGGGCACCGACGGCGTGCGCATCGCGACCGTGGACGACGGCATGGTGTGGATCTTCTCGGCCGTTGATCATTGCGACGGCATGTGTACCGGCATTCATGCCGCGAAGATTGGCGACCGCTTTGCTGCCCTCGAGCCGATCTCCCAGGGGCTGCTGGACGAATTCGGTTCCGTGCTCGCCGATGCGGGCCGCGGGCTGTCGCTGCGTATGGATCACGGTTCGCAGTACACGTCGGACGACTTCCGTAACCAGATCCGGTTCTGGGGCATCGCGCCGAGCTATGCCTTCGTCGCCGAACCCCAGACCAACGGCGTCGCCGAGCGATTCAACCGGACAATGAAGGAACAGGCTATTCATGGACGCATCTTCAAAAACCTGGAGGAAGTTCGTGCCGCCGCCATCGCGTTCAAGGATCGATACAATCGCGACTGGCGTCTTGAAAAGTTGGGCTTCAAATCACCCCTCGAAGCCCGTCAGGAACGGCTGATGAAGCTGGCCGCCTGAGCTGCAAAAGCGTGTCCAGACAACCGGAGCCGGTACACCGCCAGACGTGTCGTTGACGCTGCTGTATGTAGGTATTGGCATTCTCATCAACAGTGGTTGGGTACTGGCCCTTGTGATTCCGGTAATCCTCTTGATAGATTTCGGTTCGCTTTTTTCTGCGCCCGAGAGGGTGCTACAAATTACGCGGACCAACATCAAGATGAGTTGACGCACACGGATTATGGCTGCGCCGATGTCGCGTGATTCTTCAGCGGCGTGTTACCGTTGGCTGCTTCGACTCCCACTGCACCAAGTCATGTCTGACATCCCGAGCCGAGGTCATTTCCGCGACTCGATGGTGTATATCGTCGTAAACCTGGCTGCCGATGGTGCTGACCGACGCACTGACCTGGCAATAGAGGGGCTCGAGCGAGAGTGCTATCGCGAACGCGGAAGCTGCCGGAGCACGTTGCCGACGAGCCGCCGGCTCCGACCGGTACTGTCGATAACCCTTTTTTCTAGGCATGATGTATTGGTGAAAATCACGCTCCACCTGCCATCCTGAACCCGTGATGCAATACGCCACCTATTCCCGCCGGGCCCGCGCGCTGTTTATTGATAGCATTTGGTGGACTGTGCTCGTGCTTTTCGTCCCTCTTGGTCCGTCGACGGAAGACCTGCTGAGTGCGCCAGCACGGGCCGGCCCGTCTATCCTGCTCTGGTTGGCAGTTGCTCAATGCATTCCGGTGGTCGTGACCGGTGTCATGTGGACCATCTGGGGCACTTCCCCGGGCAAACGAGCATTGGGTCTGCGCATTGTTGATGCCGATACAGCAGAGCCGATGACGGCGAGACAAGCCGCGATGCGAACGTTGGGTTACCTGGTCTGTTTCGCGACCTGCGGCGCCGGATTTCTCTGGGTGCTGTTCAACCCGCGCGGGCAGGGATTGCATGACCTCATGGCGAACACCGTGGTCATTGACGGAAAATTGCCCAAGACCCGGGGCCGACCACAATTGCGACGCGACGGGCACGACGAATTGCCCTGACCTCCCTCACCCACCTTGCCAATTGGACGACGCCCGGAAGTTGCGTCCAAAAAACGAGCGCCCTGAGCGGACGAGCTGGGTCACTATGCGACGTTCGCGATGCCGACAGTGTTTGTGTATTTCGTTGCGCGCGCTTGCCGAAAAACGCGGCTGGTCAAGCGAATCTCCCGGTCGGGCTTGTTTGCTGCTGGATACGTCCTATCATGCAGGCAGTCGGTCCTCACCTTTCGAGGTGAGACAGTGCATACGCCTGAAGAACAGCGGCTGTGGCTCGTGTTGGCACAACTGCGAGTGCATCCCAGCCTGCAGCGAGAAGAAAGGTCCTGCATCGGGGGGACCTGGCGGCGGAGGCCTTTGAACGCGCGCTGGTTGACTTGCGCGGGGCTCACGACCTTGGGTTGACGCGAATTCGCGAGACGCCGAGGAATTGCCAGGGGGATGTCGTCGGCATTGTTTTCGAACAGATTCTGACTCTTTCGGGCGAGGCATTTCTCGCGGGAGAACTTCCCTCATTCGACGCGTCGGGTGGTGCGCCAGCGGAGGCAGCGGTCTTACCTGTGGGCGTAACTCTGGTCGAAGCTGTGCGCTGACCCGGCTAACCGAGGGCAAAGCTATTGCATCCGAGCACGGCGACGACCAGCCGTACCCGTTCGCCGGTTATCCGCTACCTCAAGAAGCTCCGCGAGCGTGTCCATTCCAGACGGAGAAATGCTCAACATGGCAAGGTCACAGAGGCCGTCCGAGTCTGTCTGCACATCATCGGCTTCGGGCACCGGCTCACCTGAGGAGGGCGTGTCCAGCGGCCGGCCTCCGCCACGATGCCCAGCTTGGAGAAAGGGCGGCGTACTGCTTCAGTCAGGACGGATTTGACGCATACACTGCCGGCGGTCATCGCAACGCCTCGTCTTGGCTCCAGGTAGAGGAAGGGCGGAGCGTCCCTGGACACCGCGAGCTTTTCGTGCGGAAACAAGTGCTGAAGATACGCGTACGCGGACCAAAGATGGTGCTGCAGTTCGGTATTGGTCCGGCACCGGTGGACAAGGCCACGCATGTGGCGCAGATATTCGCCTTCCACGTAGCAGCGCCCGTCAAAGGTTACGCGGGGAATCGTGCTGTACTTTAGTGTCGCGTGCCCCTCATTTAAGAGCCGCTGCAGTCCGCTGAGAAGGGTGCTCGAGGTGTCGACGCCGGGCGCACGAACGGACGCATGCCTGAATTCCGAAGAGCGGAAAAGCGACCGCAGTTCTGTCAGAATGTCTCGTTGGGTAGCTGTGTCAGACATTGTCCGCTCCTATCGCGTACTTGCGTCCTCATAGTCCCCCGGCTTGCGTAATTCTAGGCGACAGTCCCGCGCTGACTAAGCGCGGCCCTCTCTGACGTGGCAGGAAAGCATCAAACCGGCAATATGATTGCCTTCGAACAACGCTATCCAGCTTACAGGTTTCGGAGCGCTTCGATTGAGCGCACACTCTTCGTTTACACCGGAGTGTGCAAGGACCCTAACGCGTGGCCAAAGTGTCACTTAGCGTGAGACTTGCCAAGAGCAGTTATTCATTGCACAGGTAGCGGTGTTTACTCCTTGGGGCGTTTTATTGCGGTGCCCGCCGAGGTGAATTGGGCACGGGTGAATGAGTCACGGACACCTGCGTCGCGCTCACTCCATGCTCCATGGATTTGCTGGGGTCGCTGCGCCCGCCGGTTTTCTATACGGTTCAGGACAACACGAGAGGAGTTGAAAGAGCATTCGTGCCAGGGCTCCCTTCCCCGTTCGCCGGTGCCCGCCTTCTGTCGGCCTTTGGTGCCAAATAGGACGCGAGCAATCCAAACCACGTCGGACGCCATAGTGTGCCCGCGATGGCGTCGCCCTCGCAGCCCTTGGAAAAGCTTCAGCAGCTTGCCACTGCCTATGGGTCTGGCGCCCTGGTGTGCCGCCACCGCCTGATTCAGCGCGCTTGCGAGGATTTCGCGCTGCGACTCATCAAGCGCGCTGCCGCGAAGAAATGCGAGCGCAGCTGCATAAGCGTCTCTCGCCGACCTGACTGCAGCCGATTCAGCCTTGTCTGGGCGATAACTCAGGCTGGCACCTGCCCGGGCGCGCCACCCAGGATGCGTAGCTTCTCGTCGATATCTGCGATGACGTGACCGGACGCCCGAACTTCTGCCACAAGCCTGTGGCCAGCCGACCGGCAGTTCGCGAGCGTGTCGTGCAGTTGCGGATTCGCCTGAAGGGTGCTCACGGCTTTTTCAAGTTCGGCAGGTGGCTCGCTCAGCATGGACGGGACAACTTCTTCGGGAGGTATCTGCGAGGCGTGACTCAATAGCTGAGACATCCAGTCGGAAGCATACAGCGCAGCATGTCGTTCAGCACGACGTGCTTCCGCCTGCTCCAGAGCGGCAAGGCTCGGCCGGTTCTTTTGAATGGCGTTACGCCATACGGCAATGACGTCGCCGCGAAGTTCGGCAATTGCGCCGGCGAGTGCCGCGCTCGGCCCACCCGCGACAATGCGACGGTCCTCCAGCTTGTCCAGGCGCTCCCGAAGGTCGTTGAGAAACGGTTGCCAGTCAGAAGGTAGTTCGCCTTTATTAGAGAACGCACGAGCAACCTCGGCAAGCTCCAGGCGAATGTCCGCAAGTGCCTGGTTATCGGCGAGACGGGCTTCGTACACATCGTTGGAAGTGACCACCCGACGATGCAGCGGAAACAGAGGATTGTTGTAGCGTCGCTGCAGATGCCGTTCGAGCGCGCCGGGCTGAGCGCTCCATTTCCAGCTCGGCAGGGAATGCGGGTCGAACGCAACCACCTCAATCATGGGCCTGAAAACCGCCAGAGCTTGCTCCGTGGCGTAGCGAAGGCAGTCCGCAAGTTTGAAGTCATTGCCCTCGAGGTCGGCACTGCCTTGCCCAAAATAGGGAGAGTCCGGTGCCTGCCTTAAGAAGCCCGTTGCCAGAAAAAACTCCATAGGCAGGTCGACCGACTGGCCGTCCTGTTTGATGCTGCGCTGCTCGACCGGTGTGGCCTCGAACGAGTGAACGAGACGATTCTCCAGTTCGAGGAGGTTGTCGAGAACGTCCCCCGTCGACGGCTTCGCCTCGTCGGCAAGCAGGCAGAACGAGTCGCGCGCCATTTTTGCTGCGATAACGCCATGCTTTTCTGCGAAGAGCCAAAACCAGAGCGCGAGTTGATGCCCTTTTGCACCACTTTGTGCGGAGGTATCAACGCTCGATGCGAATACAATGCCTGGCGCCTTCCAGGTCGAAAACGGCGGCGAGTCGGCGCGCATGAGCATGCCTAACAGGAGCCGCAGTGCTTCGTGCGTATCGGTCGGCCGGTTGGACGTCGCAGCAGCGGGACGCTTCTCTGTCTTCCAGAACTTCCAGGTCACAGTATCCTCACCATTGTAAGGTAGCGACGGTATCCGAAATCCGCGCTGCGGCGCGACCGTACCGTTCGCATGCGAGCGCCGCTAACGATACTTGCACACTCTGAAGGGGGCGTAAACCGGCTTTCGGCGCAGCGTCACTGTGACGGTGCAGACGCAGTACGACTGTCCACGGAGTCGCTCGAAGGACAGGCTCAAAATGTAATCCGATACGTATTACCCTAGCCACTACTTCGCCGCTCCAATAAACCCTCAGCGCGCCCTTCGCAACATGGATACTGCACACGACGAACCGTCTGTTTCCGCCAACAAGGCAACCGTTGTCTTTCGCATTTCTTCGCATCGACGTACCGTCGAATGCGCCATTACGCGACAAGCCCTGGTCCAGTATTTCTGGGCGCCCGCTGACGCTGACGACGCACGGCTCCTGAAGGCATTCGCCGACGGAAGCAAACGAATCGCGGCCGTCGCCGAACGAAAGATGCTGACTGCGCAACACGAGCCCGTCGTGCTGAACGCAGCTGACTTTGCTGACCGGGGCTTTGCCTGAGGCCGCCTGCCGCCACCCGCTTCCGATGAAAGATTCCCAACGGGTAATGCAGGGTATAACCAACTGTCCTGATTGGCGTTCGTGCGTGTCGACCACCAGACTACCGGGTCAGTGGCATCTCGTTCTTCAGTTCTGGCTACTTCCCAGCGCGTCGCGCTCAAGCTGTTCTCGGGATACGTGACGAACGTTCGCGGCGTAACGAGGGGTCAAGGCAACGATAAGAACCGCCCCCACGCGAGCCGGCAAAATCGGAATCTGAGTGCCGTCACAAATCATGCATTGGCCATCGAGCGGCTTGAGTGCCTGCGTGCATGGACATGTTCCGACAAGGTTGGGGTTGCCCCAAACAGCACAGCTGCACTAGTGTGGTCTCGCCGTGTCGCTGAGCCCAGTTTGGCGCGCATGCCGAAACTCGGCTGCCCGTCAGACCGGGCCGCAGGTCGAGGCTGCAAGAGTCTTTTCGACTGACAGGCTGGTCAGTCGAAAGTCAGCTCCCTCGTCAATATCATGTCGGCGTTAACATTTACCTGCCCGGGCGAGATGCTCAGGAACTACGGAACCGACTGTGTCAACATCCGGTCTGTGCTCCGGTCTGCATCGGCTCCCGGCATTTTCCCGCAGGATA